>NZ_JBIVNO010000012.1:120329-128741 GCF_044753645.1 Streptomyces sp. NPDC093261 | reverse complement strand
CGTACTCACCGTCGGGCGCGTCCCGGCCGTACTCACCGTCGGGCGCGTCCCGGCCGTACTCACCGTCGGGCGCGTCCCGGCCGTACTCACCGTCGGGCGCGTCCCGGCCGTACTCACCGTCGCGCGGGTCCTGGCCGTCCGGCTCGTGCGGCCCGGCCTGTCCGGCCTGCGGCCCGTCCTGTCCGGCCTGCGGCCCGTCCTGTCCGGCCTGCGGCCCGTCGCCCGGGGAGCGCGCGTCGGTGCCCGGTACCGGGACGAGCGCGGTGACCGCCTCGGCCACGCCCGGGTCCTCCAGCAGTACGTTGTCGATCTCGTCGAGTGCGACCCGGTAGCCGCGGATCTTGACCTCGGCGTCGGCCCGTCCCAGGTATTCGATCTCTCCGTCGTCGTTCATCCGCCCGAGGTCTCCGGTGCGGTAGAGCCGGCCGCCGAAGGGCGCCGTCGGGTGCTCGATGAACCGGTCGGCCGTCAGGTCCGGCCGGCCCACGTAACCGCGGGCGAGACCGGGACCGCCCAGGCAGATCTCGCCGACCGCGCCGGGCGGCACGGGCCGGCGCCGTTCGTCGAGCAGGACCACCGAGTACGTGGCCAGCGGCCGCCCGATGGTCACGGGCCGTCCGGGAAGCAGTTCCTTCCAGGTGGCGGTGACGGTGGCCTCGGTCGGTCCGTAGGTGTTGAGGATGCGGCGTCCCGGCCTGCTCCACCGCTCGACGAGCCGGCCCGGGCAGGCCTCGCCGCCGACGGCGATGGTGCGGATCCGCGGCACGTCCCGCGGAATCGTGGCCAGCAGCGTCGGGACGCAGTACAGCACCGTGACGCCGTGCTCCTCCAGAAAGTCGGCGAGGTCGTCGCCGAGCCGCCCGGGACCGGCCGGTCCGGCGACCAGCGTGGCGCCCGCCGCCCAGGTCGGCCAGATCTCCTCGATGGAGAAGTCGAACGAGATGGTCATGCCCTGGTACACCCGGTCGTGGGGGCGTACGTCGTAGACAGGGCTGACGACGCGGAGGAAGTTGCAGATGCTCGACTGGGCGATCTGCACGCCCTTGGGCCTGCCGCTGGACCCCGAGGTGTACATGACGTACGCGAGCGGGTCGCTTCCACTGCTCGCGGGGGGCGGGCGGGTGGTGGGCAGGGAGGCGAGCTCGCCGGCGCACGCCTCGAGGTCGATCACCCTGCGCCGGTGCTGGGCCCGCGACGCTCCGGGGGCCAGGCCGGACACGGTCAGCACTACAGCGGCACCGGCGTCGTCCACGATGAAGGAGACCCGGTCGGGCGGGGACGCGGGGTCGATCGGCACGAACGCCGCACCCGCCTTGCTGACGCCCAGCAGGGATGCGTACATGTCGACCGAGCGCGGCAGCAGCAGCGCCACACGGTCGCCCGGGCCGATGCCCGCCCTGCGTAGACAATGGGCCACCTGGTTGGCGCGGGCGTCGAGGTCGGCGTAGGTCAGACGCCGCCCGTCGCACTCGAGCGCCACCGACGACGGCGCCCTGTCACAGGCCGATTCGTAGAACCCGTGCAGTCGGCGGGCCTGGCCCGTCTTCCTCGGGCCCCCATGACCTCCGGCTGGAGAGAGGGGCGGGGCCGAGGTGTGGGAGGCCATGGGCGCTCACTCATTCCCGTGCGCAGGGTGTTCGCTCGCCTGTCGGTCACCCCTCCAGCCTGTCCGGTGGCTGCTGAGAGGGCGCTGAGAGACGGGACGGCGACGGTCCCGGGCCCCTCGCCTCGAGCGCCGGCAGCGCGCGCCGGGAGGGGGCGGGCAGCACGCGCCGGGAAGAGGCGGGCAGCACACGCCGGCGGTCCCGCGAAGGGAGGCCGTGCCTGGGGCCGCCGACGTCCGAGGCGGTCGACCAGGCGTCGTCCGCCCGGCCCGGCAGCACCGGCGGTGACGGTCAAGGGCCCAGGGTCACACGGCAGTTGACCGAGGGCCTCCCGACGAGGCGTGCGTGGCCGTCCCGTTCAGTGGGCGATGTGTCTCAGTGAGCGATGTGTCTCAGTGAGCGATGCTGTCGATCAGGTCGCGTGCGCCCTGCCGGAGGAGGGCGACGGCGACGGAGGTGCCGAGGGTGGCCGGATCGAGACGGCCGGCCCACTCGTGGGCGTTGAGCACGGTCTTGCCGTCCGGGGTGAACACACAGCCGCGCAGGGAGAGTTCCCCGCCCCGCTCGGAGCGCGCGAACCCGGCGATCGGGCTGTTGCAGTGACCCTGGAGGACGTGGAGGAACATGCGCTCGGCGAGGGTCTCGCGATGCGTGGCGGGGTCGCCGAGGCCGCTGACGGTCTCGATGGTCTCGGTGTCGTCCTCACGGCACTGGAGGGCGAGGACGCCCGCGCCGATAGGCGGCATCATCGTCTCCACCGGCAGGATCTCGCTGACCACGTCGGCGCGGCCGATCCGCTGAAGGCCGGAGACGGCGAGGAGCAGGGCGTCGGCCTCCCCGGCGGCGAGCTTGTCCAGACGGCGGTTGGCGTTGCCGCGCATCGGAACGCACTGCAGATGCGGGTGGGACGCGGCGAGCTGTGCGGTCCGGCGCACGGAGGAGGTCCCGATGCGGGTCCCGGCGGGGAGTTCGTCGAGGGTGCGGCCGGAGGGGTCGACGAGGGCGTCCCGGATGTCGTCACGCTTGAGGAAGGCCGCGAAGATCGTGCCGGCCGGCAGCGGACGGTCGGCGGGGATGTCCTTGACACAGTGGACCGCCAGATCGGCCTTACCCGCCAGCAGCGCCGCGTCGACCTCCTTGGTGAAGGCGCCTTTGCCCTCCACCCGGGACAGGTCACCCATCCATGTGTCGCCGGTCGTCTTCACCGGGATCACCTCGGTGCGCACCGTCGGGTGCAGCGCGGCCAGTTCGGCGCGGACTCGCTCCACCTGGGCGAGCGCCATGGGAGAGTCACGGGAGACGATGCGGATGAGGTCCACGGTCATGACGGCACGATAGTCCCTCGGCCGGGACCGCGAGGACGACTCCCGGTGCCCGGCGCACGAGTGCGTCGGCGAAGTCAGGGTGCCGGGGCCATGTGACGGGCCACCATGTGCCCGGCCACCATGTGCCGGTCCACCGCGTGCCGGGGGCCATGGCCGAAGCGGGTCTTCCCGAGGCGTCGAGGGGCCGTGGCCGCGCCGGCGGGTGGTTCCGGCGGTCAGCCGCCGACGATCTCGCCGAACCGCTCCGCGCTGATGTTGCCACCGGAGACGATGACGCCGACCCTCCGGGGCAGGGGGGCGATCCGGTGGGCCAGCAGTGCGGCCAGACCGCTCGCGCCGCTGGGTTCGATGACGAGCTTCATACGTTCGAAGGCGAACCGCATGGCGTCCCGGATCCCCTCGTCGCTGACCAGGACGATCTCGTCCACCAGCCGCCGGTTGACGGAGAAGGTCAACTCACCGGGGATGTCCGCGGCCTGGCCGTCGGCGATGGTGCGCGGCACCGGGATGGACACCCGTCGGCCGGCTTCCAGGGAGCGCTTGGTGTCGTCGCCGGCCTCCGGCTCGACGCCGATCACCCGCATGGCAGGGTGGAGTCCCTTGGCGGCCGTGGCCGTTCCGGCGATCAGCCCGCCGCCACCGACCGGCACCACGACGGCGTCCAACTCCCCCACCTCCTCGATCAGTTCGAGGGCCGCCGTGCCCTGCCCCGCGATGACATGCGGGTGCTCGTAGGGAGGTACGAGCGCGAGACCCCGCTCGGCGGCGAGCGCCTCCCCGATCGCGACCCGATCGCCCGTGTAGCGGTCGTAGGTGATGATCTCCGCCCCGTATCCGGCCGTCGCCTCCCGCTTGGAGCGCGGGGTGTCCTCCGGCATGACGATGACGGCACTGCTTCCCAGCTCCCGGGCGGCCAGGGCGACGGCCTGCGCGTGGTTGCCGGAGGAGTAGGCGGCGATCCCCGTCGCGAGCTGCTCGGGGGACAGTCGCGAGGCGGCGTTGTAGGCGCCGCGGAACTTGAAGGCACCGACACGCTGGAAGTTCTCGCACTTGACGAAGACTTCGGCGCCGACCAGCCGGTCCAGGGTGCGCGAGCGCAGCACCGGGGTGCGGTGGGCCACGCCCTTGATCCTAGCGGCGGCTTCCCGCACATCCTCCAGGGTGACGCGCTGGGTGTCGGTCATGTTCGTGCTCCGTTCCGGGTCGCGGGTGAGCGCCGTGCGGCCGTCGACGCCGCCACTTTGGGGCGCGGCTTGGAATTTCTGTCCAGACCCTATACTCGAAGTCCAAGCCCAGGGAACATCGTTGCGGCACTCCAGAGACGGGCGGGCGACACGTGGACGGTCAGGCATGAGCGATGCCGACGACGGGCGAGCGGGAGGCTTCGACGGGTCCGGCCTCCGGGCCGGGAACGCGGCGGGCCGCCGCGCGAAGTCCGCGGCGGCGGCCGGTGAGCAGGACGCCATCATCGCCGCTCTCACCCCCGTGATCGACGGGATCGCCGCGACCCTCGGATCCTTCTGCGAAGTGGTGATCCATGACTTCCGGCGACCCGAGCACTCCATCGTCGCCCTCGCCGGGTCGGTCACCGGACGTGGCCCGGGCGGGTCCATGAGCGAGATCGGCATGCAGCTCCTGGCCCGCGGCGACCAGGCGCGCGACGAGCTGAACTACCTCACCCGCACCCAGGACGGAAAGATGGTCAAGTCGTCGACCATGCTGCTGCGTGACTCCGGCGGCACGGTCTTCGGCGCCCTGTGCGTCAACCTCGACATCACCGCCGTCAACCAGGTCCACGCTCTGATCGGCGGGATCGCCGGTGTCAGCGCCTCCCCCGCAGCCGTACCGACCACGACGTTCGGCGACGACATCGGCGCGGTGCTGGACGCGATCGTCGACGAGCGCCAGCTCCGCCAGAACAAGCCGTGGACCCAACTCGGCCGCGCGGAACGGCTTCAGCTGTTCCGCGACCTCGATCGGCGCGGTGTGTTCGCCGTACGGGGCGCGGTGCAGCAGGTCGCGGCCCGGCTCGGCATCTCCCGTGCCTCCGCCTACACGTACCTCTCGGCGGCCCGCACCTCCGCCGACGACGACACCGGGCTCCCGGACGGCACGCCGTGAGCACCTGCCCGCCGTGAACTCCCCGCTCCGGCCCACGCAGCTTGGGCGGGTGCCCACCGGGCGGCGTCAACGGGTGCGAAGGGGGTACTCGAACCATCGCACGGCCTCGGCTGGGAGGGACACGGTGAGCGGATCATCGGTGAGGGCGGTGGGGTGGGCGCGTTCCCTGCCGTTGAACAGCGGGGTGAAGGCGGCCCGCGACTGGGCTCTCGAACACCTGAAGTCACTGGGCTGGACCGAGCGTGCGCCGGAGACGGTGGACGCGGTCCTGCTGACCATCTCGGAACTCGTGACCAACGCCCATGTGCACGCGCACAGCCCCGCGCAGCTCGTGCTGACCTGGGACACACGCTGTCTGCACGTGGCCGTCCACGACGCCTCCGACCATCTGCCGACGCCTCGGCCCCCGAGCGCGGAGCGGCTCGGCGGCCGAGGCATGCTGCTCGTCGACGCGCTGGCCGACGACTGGCATGCGCGGCGCTGCCCCGACGGCAAGATCGTCCACGCGTGCTTCAAGCCGCCCGCTGCGGACGCCGGGACCGACGGTTCCTGATGCGGGCACTCATCGCCCTGTCCCGGCCGGGTCGGGGCGGCGACGCAGACGGCGTAGCATCCGGGCGTCCTCGAAGCCGACCTCGCGGGCAGCGGCCTCCATGGTGGCGCCGTGGCCCAGGAGGTGCTCGGCGCGTTCCAGCCGCAGGGTCTGCTGGTAGCGCAGGGGGCTCAGGCCATGGGTGGCCCGGCCGAAACGGCGGGTGAGGGTGCGGGCGCTGACACCCGCGTAGGACGCCAGGGCGCTCAGCGGAAGCGGTTCGGTGAACCGCTCGTCGATCAGGTCCTGGACACGGTGCACGGCGTCGTCCAGATGGGCCCGGTGCCGCAGCATGGCGCTCGCCTGGGGCTCGTGGCCGTTGCGGCGGGTGTGCACGACCATCTCCCGGGCCACGCGGGCGGCGAGCGCCGGTCCGTGCCGCACGGCGACCAGGTGCAGGGCGAGGTCGATGCCGCTGGCGATACCCGCCGAGGTGACCACGCGGTCGTCCGTGGTGAACAGGACGTCCCGCACCACGATCGCCCGCGGGTGGCGGGCCGCCAGCTCCTCCTGGACATCGTGGTGCGTCGTGCAGCGGCGCCCGTCCAGGAGCCCGGCCCGGCCGAGCGCCTCGGCCCCCGCGCACACGCTGGCGACCGTGCCGCCGGCCGTGTGGTGGGCGCGGAGCCGCCGCAGAACGTCATCGCCCGGAGCGGGCCCGTCCCACAGGACGGGCGCGCGCCAGCCCGGCACCACCAGCAGGTCGTCGCTGCCCAGGACGGGCCACTCGGTGGCCGCGAGCAACGGCAGCCCCTGGGCACTGACCACCTGCGCCTGCTCGGCCACATACGTGAGGTGGTACGGCCGCCCGAAGTCCGCCGCCGTACTGAACACCTGGGCGGGGCCTGCCAGGTCGAGCAGGTGCACGCCCGGCACCAGGACGAAGACGACTCGGGTCACGCGCCGGCCGCCTCCGCCTCCAGTTCGGCCACCGTGGCGATCCGGGCGAACCGGTCGCGCAGGACCGCCTCGGTGCGCTCGATGATCGCGGCGGGGCTCAGTTCGCCGATGGGGTGGGTGGCTGTGGCGTCGGTGACGAAGACCATGCGGTAGCCGAGGTCGCTGCCGACCCGGGTGGTGGTCTCCACGCACTGCTCGGTACGGATGCCGCACACTCGCAGCTCACGGATCCCCGCCTCGGTCAGGAGCTGCTGAAGGTTGGTCGTGGTGAAGGCGTTGTGGGACGTCTTGTGGAGCACCGGCTCATCCGGCCGCGGGCCGTCCAGCTCCTCCAGGGGCCGGATGTGCCCCGACTCCGGGTCGAAGACGCCCCCGGAGCCCGGCTCGGTGTGCAGCACCCAGACGACGAGGTCGCCGGCGGCGCGGGCCAGCGCGACCAGCCGGCCCACCGGCTCGGCGATCTTCGGGTCGGAGATCCGCTCCCACAGCGGGTGGGCGCGGAACGATTCCTGGACATCGACAACGATGAGTGCGCGATTCATGCCACCCATTGTGAGCGGGCACGATGCCCTGGTTGCAGGCCCGATCAGGGCCCGCGGCGGAACGATCCGGTCACCCGCCGGGCGCGGCGGCCGGCGGGCCGCCCCGCGCGGACAGCGGTCCATGTGACGCCGCCCACACAGTGCTCTGTGGCTCTCCCCACAATGCGGGGCGAAAGGCGGTGCGGAGTGATGGCGGTCACCTCAGGAAACGGGCGTTTTGTCTACCTTCGACGTTCAGTGCCGCTCCCCCAAGGAACCGTTGAGGCTGCCCCCCCATGCTCTTTCGACCGTTCTCCCCGCGGCGCCCGGCCACCGCGGACAGGCGCCGGGGCAAGCGCGCCGCCGCCTGCGCCGGTGTGCTCCTGGCGTCGGTGACGGCGCTGTTCTCGACCGGCGCGCTTGCCCCGGCGCCGGCGGAAGCAGCCGCCTCGCCGACGGCGCCCGCCGCCCCCGCCACGTCTCCCGCACCCGTGCAGCGGCATGCCAAACCGCGGGTGACGTCCGCGGTGCTCGGCCTGGACGGCGCGGGCCACGAGCCCACGGTGTACGGCGACGACAGCCCGTACGACACCGCGAGCATCGTCAAGGTCGACATCCTCGCGACGGTGCTGCTCCAGGCGCAGGACTCGGGTCGGCCGCTGACCGCACAGGAGACCGCCCACGCGGAGGCGATGATCCGGCACAGCGACAACGACTCGGCGACCGCGCTGTGGCAGCAGATCGGCGGAGCCCCGGGGCTGGAGGCGGCCAACAGGCGACTGGGAATGGCCGCGACGAAGGGCGGCCCCGGCCTGCTGTGGGGGCTGACACAGACCACGGCACGGGACCAGATACGACTCCTGCGCGCGGTGTTCGATACCCGCCCGGCGGCGAACGCGGGCTCCATGGCCCTGCACGAGGAGTCGCGCGCGTACGTCCGGACGCTGATGCCCGTATCGAGGGCGACCAGGCGTGGGGCGTCTCCGCGGCCACGGCCTCCGGGTGGGCGCTGAAGAACGGCTGGCTGCAGCGCACCGGGACCGGGCTGTGGGACGTCAACAGCATCGGGCAGATCACGGTGGACGGACACCGCTATCTGGTCGCGGTCCTCTCGAACGGCAGCCCGTCGATGAAGGACGGCATCGCGCTGGTGGAGGGCGCGGCCCGGTCCGTCGTGCCCTCGGCGTCCGGCCACTGACGACCCGTCGGGGGGCTTCTCGACGGCAGCGACCCGGACATGGGTGTGGGGGGGGGGGCCGGGACTGGCCCGCCCCCCCCCAACAAAAACCCCCCCGCCGCCGCCCCCCCGCCCCCAACCGCAAAAACACCCCCACAGTGCACCCGCCCCC
>NZ_JBIVNO010000012.1:11895-120319 GCF_044753645.1 Streptomyces sp. NPDC093261 | reverse complement strand
GGGCCCCGGGGGGCCCCCCCACGCCCCCCCGGGGGGGGGGCTTCGCCCGGCCCCCCCCCGGCACTTGGGGGGGGGCCCGCCCCTGCACCCCGCCCCCCCCACACCCATGTCACCCGGCCGGAGCGCCGGCCACGGTCACCATCGGTACCAGCGGCCCTTGCGTCCACCGGGGCCCGTCGGCCGTACGACGAAGCCCAGCAGCCAGAGCACCAGCACGATGACCGCGATCCACCACAGCGCCTTCAGGGCGAATCCGGCACCGAAGAGGATCAGTGCGAGCAGCAGAACCAGAAGCAGGGGAACCATAGTTATCAACCTCCGCCGCTCCGTCTGCCCCCGGATTCCGAGGAACACGCGCTCGAACACCATGGTTTCTTCATGGATCTTGCGGGAACCCGACGGCATTCACCCGACCCCGTGAGGCGGCCCCGCCGGGGCGGGGCCGCCGGGACGGGGCCGCCGGGACGTCAGCGCCTCGTCGCCCACCACAGCAGCACCACGGTCACGGCACCGCTGCCGAGCTTGTACGCCGCGCCCTCCAGAAACCGGTCGGGGACACGGCGCCCATGGCGTCGTAGCCACGCGGGCAGGCCAGAGTCGGTACGCCTGAGCGCTGCGCTCCTGCCTGACGGATGCTTCCGCAGCCGATTCGCATGACGCTCCTTCATACGGCTCTCCTCTCATCCGCAGGTATGGGCACACGCTCGTTCCTGCCCGAGAACGCACCGCCTAGAGGCAGAAGGCTCCGAACGAAGGATGATGATCACTCTTTCGCCGGGACTTCCCCGGGGTCCATCGGCGGGTCGGACGGGACCGCGCGCCCTCAGGGGGCGATGGGCAGGTGCCGTTTGTGCTCGGTGAGCCGGTAGCGCCGGACGATGGCCGCGAAGACGGCCTCGTCGACCGGCTTGCCCTCCAGGAAGTCGTCGATGCCGTCGTAGGTGACGCCGAGCGCCTCCTCGTCGGGCCTGCCCGGGTTCAGTGTCTCCAGGTCCGCGGTCGGGGTCTTCCAGGTCAGCTCGGAGGGCGCGCCCAGCGCCTGCGAGATGGCCCGTACGCGCCGCTTGGTGAGGCCGGTGAGCGGAACGACATCGGCGGCGCCGTCGCCGAACTTGGTGAAGAAGCCGGAGACCGCCTCGGCCGCGTGGTCGGTGCCCACCACCAGGCCGTCGTGCGCTCCCGCCACCGCGTACTGGGCGATCATGCGCTGCCGGGCCTTGATGTTGCCGTGCACGAAGTCCTGGTGGTGCGTGTCACGGAACACCGTGTCGCCGGCCAGCAGCGCCTCCAGCGCGGCGTCACTGGCGGGCTTCACATCGACGGTCAGGACACGGTCGGGCCGGATGAACTCCAGCGCCCGCTGCGCGTCCTTCTCGTCGGCCTGGGCGCCGTACGGCAGTCGCATCGCGAAGAACGTCGACTCCCGCCCGGTGTCGCGGACCCGCTCCACCGCGAGTTGGCACAGCCGGCCCGCGGTCGTGGAGTCCACGCCGCCGCTGATGCCCAGCACCAGCGAGCGCAGGCCGGTGGACGTCAACTGGTCGGCGAGGAAGGCCACCCGGTGCTCGATCTCCTGCCGGACATCGAAGGACGCGCTCACCCTGAGTTCCCGGGCGATGTCCTGTTGCAGGGATATGGACGACGGGTCGGTCACGGTTGCTCCTCGGTCGTGCTCGTGGTCAGGGCCGGCACGCGCCGGGCGGTCGGGGCTACCGACGCGTGCAGGGGCGCAAGCACTCTAAAGGAGGTGCGCAGTCCCGCGTGGTCCGGCAAGGAGCAGGTCAGGCGCCGGCGGGCGCCGTGGCCGGGCAGGTGCCGTCCTCCTCCGCCTCCTCGGCGGTCCTCTCCCGGGCGGTGCGGTGAGCCTGCTCGATGGCCTGGCCCCAGTAGGTCCCGGCGACCATCAGCACCGCGCCGAGGGCGGCGAGGGCGGTCAGACGCTCGCCTCCGACGCCGATGCCGATGGCGACTGCCCACACAGGTTCGGTGCCCAGCAGAAGGCTGGCCCTGCTCGCGGAGGTGCGCTGGATGGCCCAGGTCTGCGCGAGGAAGGCGAACACGCTGCAGAACAGGGCGAGATAGACGAGCTGGGCCCAGGTACCGGCGGTGGCACGAGCCAGGGTCGGCAGACCGCCCGCGACGGCCGGTGCGAGACACAGCGCGGACCCGACGACGGTCTGCACGGAGGTCAGTTGGAGCGGCCTGAGTGCGCGGCCCGAGGTGAGCCGTCCGACCAGGGCCACATGGGCGGCTCGGACCGCGGCCGCGGCCAGCATCAGCAGGTCGCCCGCCCCGGGTGTGCGCAGCCCGTGTCCCGAGGCGAGCAGGCCGACCGCCACGACGCACACGCCGGCGGCGAGGAAGAAGCGCGGCGGCACCCCGCTGCGGCCGCCCGAGCGGTCGAGCAGCGGAGTGATCACCAGCGTGAGGCTGATGAGCAGGCCCGCGTTGGCGGCGGTGGTGTGCGCCACGCCGTACATCTCCAGGATCAGGACCGCCGTCTGGGTCAGGCCCAGCACCGACCCGATGCGGATCTCCTCCCGGGTCCAGGGGAGCTGCCGACGGCGCGCGGTGGCCAGGGCGAGGGGCACAGCGGCCAGCGCGGAGAGCAGTGAGCGCAGGAACAGCACCACCAGAACCGGGGCGGCTTCGGTGGCGGTCTTCGCCGTCAGATAGCTGGACCCCCAGACCATCGCGACGATCAGGAGCACCAGATCGGTTCGACGTGTGTCAGGCATGCGCTCCACGGTGCCCCAGCAGCACAATGAAGCCAAGTACCAGCTACTGAAATGAATCTTTAGCGAAGCTACACTGTAGATATGGACGAGAGGCAGCTGCGGGTCCTGCGTGAGCTGGGCGAGCTGGGCAGCGTCACGGCCGCGGCCGAGGCGCTGATGGTCACCCCTTCGGCGATTTCCCAGCAGCTGCGCCTGTTGCAGCGTTCGGTGCCCGTCCCGCTCACCGAGCGCGAGGGCCGGCGGCTGGTGCTCACCCCCGCCGGACGGGCCCTGGCCGACGCCGCGATCGGCGTCGAGGCCGCCCTGGCCCGAGCCCGCCACAGCGTGGAGGAGTTCCTCGGCCAGGCCGACGGCCTGGTGTCGGTGGCGGCCTTCCACAGCGCCGCCGCGGCCTTCTGGCCTCACCTGGTGCGCGCGCTGTCCACCCCCGGCTCACCGAAGCTCGCGTTCGCGGACGAGGATGTGGCCCAGGACGACTTCCCACCGCTGACCCGCGAGTACGACATCGTCCTGGGCCACCGCCTCGACCACGCCGCGCCCTGGCCGCCGACGGTGACCGCCACCGCCCTGCTGCACGAACCGCTCGACGTCGCGCTGCCCGCCGGCCACCCCTTGACCGCCAAGGCGCGGCTGACACCCCGCGATGTGGCCGGCGAGCCCTGGATCACCGTCCACGACGGCTTCCCGCTGATGGCCACCATCGAGGCCATCGCCGCCGCGGCCGACCGTCGGCTCCACCTCGCCCACCGCATCAACGAGTTCGCCGTGGTCGCCCACGTCGTGGCCGCCGGCGCCGGAATCGCCCTGATGCCGCGCTGGACGGGCCGCCCGCACCCCGAGGTGGTGCTCAGGCCTCTGGCCGGCGTCAGCGCACGACGTCACATCGACGCACTCCACCGTCCCGAGAACACGGCACGCACGGCCGTCCGGACCGTCCTCACGCAACTGCGACACGCGGCGGCGGCCATCAGCTCGGGAGCCGAGTGACGGGCGGGGCGGAGGGCCGGCCCAGCCGGACGGCCGCTCAGCCCGCAGCCCGACGGTCACCGGATCGGCCAGGCTGCCGTGTGCCGCTACCCGCGTGCCCAACAGCGGCGGAACCGTTACCGCTGTGCGGAAGCGGCCGACCTGGCGGCCTGGAGGACGAGGTCGGTGACGGCGTCGGGATGGGAGATCATGGCCACATGGGAGGAGTCGATCTCCACCGTGTGCGAGCCCGCGCGCTCCGCCTCGAAGCGTTCCTGGGCCGGGTTGATGGTCTTGTCCTGCTTCGCGACGAGGAACCAGGACGGAACGGTGCGCCAGGCGGCCTCTTTGGCCTTCTCGGAGAAGGCGGCCGTGCTCACGGGCCGCTGGGTCGCCCCGAGCACTCTCGCCGTGCGCTCCGGCAGATCGGCGGCGAAGACCCGGTGGAGCTTGTCCGGCTGAAGGTAGAGATCGGTCCCGCTCACTCCGCCGCCGGCCCGGTACGGAACGGAACGCAGGGCGCCGGCGAGTTCGCTCGGGAACCTGCCGGCCAGTGACATCCCGCTCTCGCCCTTGTCCGGGACCAGGGCCGACACATACACGAGCGATCGCACCTGGCTGTTCCCGGCCGCGGCGGAGCTGATCACCGCGCCGCCGTAGGAGTGGCCCACCAGGACGATCGGCCCCTTGATGCCCTTGAGCACCGAGGCGATGTAGGTGGAGTCGTTGTACAGGCCGCGCAGCGGGTTGGCCGGAGCGATGACGGTGTAGCCCTGGCGTTGCAACCGTTCGACCACCCCGTTCCAGCTCGAGGCGTCGGCGAACGCCCCGTGGACCAGGACGACGGTGGGTTTGGTGCCGGAGGCGGCGTCGGCCGCGCCGGCGGGGGCTGCCCCGACGGCGCACACGGCCAGGGCGCACCCGGCGGCGGTGAGGTACGCGCCTCGTATGCGACGCGGTATGCCGTGGCTCGCAGTTGCTGTCATGGCGTTCTCTCTTTGCTCAGGGTCTCCGTGACCCGAGTGTTCACCCATCCGTGGCGGCGGGCCCGGCCGCATGGTCCGAACGGGGCAAGGCTGGGCCGTCGGAGTGAGGGCTGCCTGCCGCCCGGCCGGCCCGCCCCGAGCCGCTCCGGTCCCGGCTCCGGCTCCGGCTCCGGCTCTGGCTCCGGTCAGGATTCCGCGGATGGCCTCCGCCACAGGGCGGTGCCCACTCCGGCGACGAGGAGGGTCGCACAGCCCGCGAAGACCACACCGGCGTCGCGCACACCGAGGGCCACGGCCAGTGCGCCGACCCCGACGACGGGCAGCGAGATGCCCACGTACGCGACGACGAAGAACGCCGAGATGGTGGCGCCCCGATGCGTGTCGGGCGCCGCGGAGCTCACCGCGCTCAGACCGGCCCGGAATGCCATGCCCTGCCCCACACCACCGGTCACGGCCCCCACGAGGAGCACCGGCAACGACTCCAGAAGCAGCGAGGCCCCGACGAGCAGGAGACCCACGACGAGCACCAGGCAGCCGAGCGGCAGGGCTCTGCGCGTCCCCGCATATCCCTGGAGCAGCTGTCCGCAGGTCGAGGCGCAGAACACGGAGAAGACGACGGCTCCGACCGCCGCCAGATTGTGTTCGCCCAGCGTCTGGCCGAGGAAGGCCGGGGCGACCGCGGTGAACAGGCCGAGCAGCGAGAAACCGGCGAAGGCCGCGAGGGCACAGGAGGCGAACACCCCCCGCACTTCGGGCGGGACGGTCATGCCCTGGGGCCGCAGCGGGGGCCGGGGGCCGGTCCGGCGCGCGGTCTCCGGCAGTGCAGCGGTGACCACGGCGGCGGCCGCCAGGAGCACCAGATGTGCGAGGAAGGGCAGTTTGAGCGGCCAGGGCGCGTACTCCGCGAGGGCACCGGAGACCAGGGGGCCGAACCCGAGGCCGCCCATGTTGGCGGCGGTCGCCGCGAAACCGGCGCGGGCGCGTCGCTCGGGCGGTGCCAGTTCGAGGACGGCCGCGGTGCCGGTGCCGCTCAGCAGGCCCGCGGAGAACCCCGACAGGACCCGTCCGGCGTAGAGCAACGGCAGTCCGCCCTCGCAGAGGAAGCACACCGCGCTGAGCGCGGCCAGCCCGAGCGCGCCCAGCAGCACCGGGCGTCGCCCCAGCAGGTCGGAGAAGTCACCGGCCACCAGCAGGGCGGTGATGACGCCCACCGCGTAGACGGCGAAGACCACGGTGACGATCAGCTCGGAGAACCCGATCTGCCGGCGGTACAGCCCGTACAGCGGCGTCGGCAGGGTGGTGCCCAGCATGCCGACGGCGAAGACGCCCGCCGCGGCCACATACCCGGGCCGACGGGCCGGTCGACGGCGTTCGGTGTCACGGCTCATCACATCCACGATAGGTATCCCGGCGCGGTGCGCAGGGCCGGGCGCGGGCGACGACCTCGCGGTGCGCAGGGCCGGGCGCGGGCGACGACCTCGCGGCCCGCGTCCGGTCCGTGCGCCCCGGCGAAGAGGGGGCCGGACGGGTGACGGCTCAACGGGTGACGTCCACGCGGGACGGCACACGCCTTGGTTCCTCTCGCTCGGCCGCAAATTCCGTAAGAGAAGCGGGACTTGGACAGGATCACGTTCCGGGACGGCCCCCGAAGCGCCGCGGACGGGCACGCCGCCCAGCACGTCCCGAACGGCCCGGACGTGCTAAGCGAGGGCTATGAGACAGTCCCGAATCGCGGCATGTGTGTCCTCGCTCCTTCTCTCCGCCGTCTGCACCCTCACGGGTACCGCGCCGGCGCAGGCCGCCCCACGGGCGGCGGCCACGGGCTACGTGGCCCTCGGGGACTCCTACTCCTCCGGGGTCGGAGCCGGCGGCTACTTCGCCTCCAGCGGCGACTGCCTGCGCAGCAGCCGGGCGTATCCCGCCCTGTGGGCCGCATCCCATCCGCGCGCGTCGTTCAGCTTCACGGCGTGCAACGGCGCCCGGACGAGTGATGTCATGGAACACCAGCTCGGCCCGCTCAACACCCGTACGGGACTGGTCAGCGTCACCGCCGGCGGCAGCGACTCGGGCTTCGGCCATGTGATGACGACCTGTGTGCTGCGCGGCAACACCGCATGTCTGGCCGCCGTGGCCGAGGCACGGACCTATATGGACAGCACTCTCCCGCGCGATCTGGACCGTCTCTACACGAGCATCAGGAGGAAGGCCCCGGCCGCCCATGTGGTGGTCCTCGGCTATCCGCACCTGTACAAGGTCCACGGCACCTGCACGGCCGGGCTCGCCGACACGTCACGGTCCGCCCTGAACAACGCCGTCGACCATCTCAACACGGTGACCGCGAAGCGCGCCGCCGACCACGGATACGCGTTCGCCGACGTACGTTCCGCCTTCAGGGACCACGAGATCTGCTCCCCCAGCCCCTGGGTGCGCAGCGTCAGCCTGCTGGCGCCCGTCGAGTCGTACCATCCCACCTCGCTCGGACAGTCCCGCGGCTACCTCCCGGTCTTCACACGCACCGCCTGACGGCCGCCCACCGGCGGGGCGCCGTCGGGACGAAGCAGCCGGGGCGTCATCGGTGACGGGACGTCGCGTCGCCCTGTCCCGGACGTGTCGCCCTGTCCCGGACGGTCCTGCGGGGGACGCGTGGGGAACCCGGGCACCGTCTCCGTGCACCACGACCGAGATTCCGCTTCCTGTCACGAGAAGAACCGTGTCCGGCCCGCGCTCCGCGGCCAGGTCCCGACCCGCCACCCTGCCCCGTCGGCAACACCACTCCTCCGCGCCGCGGATCATGGCGCCGGGGGCAGACGGAACCCGTGCAGGTCCTCCGGCAGTGGGCCCGCGGGCCGGAACACGGGCGCCGCTTCGCCGTCGGCGGCCGTCGCGGGCGCGTCGGTGAGCCGCATGCGTTCCCTGAGCCGCCCGTAGAAGTTGGCGGGGGTCAGCCTGACCAGGCGCAGCGGGCGCGGCGCCGCGGCCACGCCGATCCAGTCACCGGGCTCGAGGATGCCGCGCGACTGCCCGTCCACGCTCACCGCGGCCCGGCCGGAGTGGGGCAGCACCAGTAGGGCGATCGGCTCGTCCACGTTGGCGATCACCGTGCGGTTGAACGCCATGTGCGGGGCTACGGGGGTGAAGACGAGGGCCCTCATCCGCGGCGAGAGCACCGGGCCCCCCGCGGCGAAGCTGTAGGCGGTCGAGCCGGTCGGGGTGGCGAGGATGACGCCGTCGGCCGAGTACGACGCCAGCAGCCGGCCCGCGATGTACACCCCCACGCTGACCTGCCGGTCCCGGGCCAGTTTCTCCACCACGACGTCGTTCAGGGCGTTGATGTCCAGCGGGATCCCCCATGTGTCCTCCTCCACGGCGTCCCGCTCCGGCCGCGGCTCGGGCGGCGGCAGCGCCGGGCCCCGTCCGTAGCACAGGGTCTCCTCCATGCCGAGGGGTATCTCCAGCAGCCTGGAGGACCGCATCATCAGCATCATGCGTTCCTCGCACTCGCATCTCCCGTCCTGAATCGCCTCCAGCGCCTGCCGCACCTCCGCGACCGGGGTTTCGGTCAGGAAGCCGACCCTGCCCACGTCCACGCCCAGCACCATGGCGTCGTTCTTGGCCGCGATGCGCGCGCCGCGCAGGAACGTACCGTCTCCACCGAGTGTCACGATCAGGTCCGGACCGCCCGCCGCCTGCACTTCCTCACGGGCGTGGCGGCGGCTCGCCCCGTCCTGCCACACATCGATGTCGACGCACCCGATACCGTGCCGCGCGCACCATTCCCGTACCGTGCGCGCCCCGGCGACCGCCTGGGGGCGGCCCCCGTGCACCACCAGGCCCACCCGGCTGATCGGCATGACACCACCTCCCGCGCCGTTGCCCCCGCGCCAGGCCGGAATCGGTCGGCCCCGCTCCCGGTGAAGCCTGCGGCGGGGGCGGCCCGCCTCATCATCGTCGCGCAGCGGAAGCCGCGCCTCCTGTCGCACGGCGGGCGGGCACTCCTGCCGTAGCCCGGTCCTCCGTTTGCCGGGCCCCATGGGCGGAACCCGGAGGGTCTGTCCGGCACAGCCGCAGCGCAACCCAGGGAGTGTCGCATGCAGTCCGTGACCAAAGGCCTGCTGGCGGGGGCGGCCGGCACCCTCGCACTGAACCTGGTCAGCCACGGCGACATGCCGCTGCGCGGCCGTCCGTCCAGCAATGTGCCGGCCGAGGTGGCCGACCGTCTCGCCGACCGCGCCGGCGTCCCACTGGGTGACGGGGAAGAGAAGTCCAACCGTGAACAAGCCCTGGGTGCCATGCTGGGGTACGTCATCGGCCTGGGAATCGGTTGCGCCTACGGGCTGTTGCGGCAACGGGCCGGCCGGCCGTCGATCTGGACGGCCGCACCACTGCTCGGCGCTGCCGCCATGGCGGGCAGCGATCTCCCGGCCACCGTCCTGAAGGTGACCGACCCGGCCTCCTGGCCCCTGACGTCCTGGGCGTCGGACGCGGCCTCCCATCTCCCCTACGGCCTGACCACGGCTTCCGTGTACGAGGCACTGCCCTGACGGAGGCGCAGTAGCTGCTGGTCAAGGCTCCTGGGACGTACAGTGAAGACAGTGCCGGCTCTCGCACAGCCGCCCCCGCGGTTCGGGGTGCCTGTGGGAGGCCCCGGGCCGCAAGGAGCGAGGCATGATCCACTCAGCCGATATCCGCGAATGGCGCAACCGTGACGTGGTGGACCCCAAAGGGCGCAGGATCGGGGCCCTGGAAGCGGTCTATGTGGACACCACCACCGACACGCCGGCCATGGCCACCGTCCGTACCGGGCTGCCGACCCGGCAGCGGCTCGTCTTCGTCCCCCTCGACGAGGCGACCCTCGGGCCGGGTTACGTCCAGGTGGCGCATTCCAGAGGCCTGGTGAGGAAGGCGCCGTCCATAGGCCTGGACGACGTCCTGCCGGCCGAGCGGGAAGCGGAGATCTTCCAGCACTACGACCAGGCCTACGCGCCCGGGGCCGAGCACGGACGGCGCCTCGCACGCCGCTGACCTGCCATCTCGCCGACCGGCCCGCTGATCATCGTCGATTCGTCATCCGCACCACCGGCTGGAAGGATGTGTTCTCCCATGGCGTTCCTGGCGTTCTTCCTGTTCCTGATCCTCGCGGCGGTCGCCCTCGGGCTCATCGGCGCGGTGGTCAAGGGGCTCTTCTACCTCCTGATCATCGGCGTCGTGGTCTTCGTGGCGACTCTGCTGCTCTCGGGTCTTCGCTGGTCCCGCCGCTCCCACCGGCACATCGTCCGGTGAGGCCGCCGCGGTGGCGCGCCGTAGTGGGGCGCGCCCCCAGCGGTTCGGGTCAGCCGCGTTCGCGCTGGTAGGCGGCCAGGAGAAAGAGCCAGATCTCGCTGACGGTCGGGAAACAGGCGACCGCGTGCCTCAGCCGTTTCAGCGGCACCTCACCGGCGACCGCGACGGTCGCCGAGTGCAGCAGCTCGCTGACCCCCGGCCCGACGAAGGTCACTCCCAGCAGAACCTCCCGGTCCTCGTCGACGACCAGCCGGGCGTGGCCGCGGTAGCCGTCGGCGAAGAGGTTGGCCCCCTGGGCCGCGTTGAAGGGCACGTCGACGATTCTGACGCGGTGGCCGGCCCGGGCCGCCTGCTCGGCGCTCAGGCCCACCGCGGCTGCCTCGGGATCGGTGAAGAAGACCTGGGGCACGGCATGCTGGTCGGCGGTGGTGGCGTGGTCGCCCCAGGGCGCGTCGTCCAGCGGGCGGCCGGCGGCGCGGGCGGCGATGGCGTCGCCGGCGGTGCGGCCCTGGTACTTGCCCTGGTGGGTGAGCAGGGCACGGTGGTTGACGTCCCCGCAGGCGTACAGCCAGTCACCGTGGACCTCGCGAACCAGGCAGGTCGTGTCGACGTCCAGCCAGGATCCGGGGGTCAGGCCGACCGTGTCGAGGCCGATGTCGTCGGTGGCGGGCGTCCGGCCGGTGGCGAACAGGACCTCGTCGGCCTCCACTTCGCTGCCGTCGTCGAGGGTGAGCGTGACGGGCGCTTGCGGTTGCGGGCGTCGCAGCGCGGTCACCTGCCGGCCGATCCGCACGTCCACACCCGCCTCGGTGAGTCCGCGTTCCAGCAGCTCACCCGCGAAGGGTTCCATCCGGGGCAGCAGGGCACGGCGGGCGAGCAGGGTGACCTGGGAGCCGAGGCCCTGCCAGAGCGTGGCCATCTCGACGCCGACCCCGCCGCCGCCGACGATCACGAGGCGCGCGGGCACGCTGCTGGAGTCGGTGCCGTGGCGGTTCGTCCAGGGCCGCGCCTCCTGGATGCCCGGCAGATCCGGCAGGGATGGCCGGCTGCCGGTGGCGATGACGACGGCATGGCGGGCCGTCAGGGTCTGGCGCGCGCCGTCGTCCCGGGTGACCGTCACCCGGCGGGGGCCGTCGAGCCTGCCCTGCCCGCGGAACACCTCGGCGCCCATGGCCTTGACCGCTTCGGCCTGCCCGCTGTCGTCCCAGTCGGTGACGTAGTGGTTGCGGCGGGCGAAGACCCGTTCCGTGTCGATCCGGCCGGTCACGGCCTGCCGGGCGCCGTCCACGCGGTGGACGTCGGCCAGGGCGATGACCGGCCGCAGCAGCGCCTTGCTGGGGACACACGCCCAGTAGGAACACTCGCCGCCGACGAGTTCACGCTCCACTAGGGCCACGGAGAGGCCGCCCGCGCGGGCGCGGTCGGTGACGTTCTGGCCGACCGGGCCGGCACCCAGCACGATCACGTCATAGGTGGCGGTACCGGCTTCCTTGTTTCCCGCTGCTTCGCTCATGTCTCCCTCGCATCCTGGTCAGGGCCGCCCGGCACGGCCGCGCGGCCTCGTGCGGATCGGCGGATGCGACCCGGGGGCGCCCGTGGCCCGCGTTCCCGAGCGCGGACTCCGGCGCATGGGCCGCTGACCGGGAGACCGGCGGTCAGCCGCGGCCCGGCGGAGCGCCAGACGCCTCCGCGCGCATCCCGGGTCATGTAACCGCGCGGTGTCCGCCGACCACGGCAGCCCGGCCCCATGCCTCCCGAAGAGCGCGGATACGTGCCACATTCGGCCGTACGAGGGCGCCTTGCCCGGTCCGCGCCCCGTCAGCGGCCCGGCCCCTCTCCATACGGGACGGGGAGGGGCCGGGCGTCTGCGCGGACTTCGGTGAGGCGGCGTCAGCCCTGGCGGGCCTTGAAGCGCGGATTCTTCTTGTTGACGACGAAGACCACGCCCCGGCGGCGCACCACCTGGGCTCCGGGCCTGGACTTCAGAGAGCGCAGGGACTTGCGTACCTTCATGGCTGTCTTCTCCTCTCGTACGCCGTTCGGCCGGCTGTCAGCGCTGGGCCGGGGCCGTGCGGCCGTAGCGGCGCTCGAAGCGCTCCACCCGGCCGGCGGTGTCCACGACGCGGGAGGTGCCGGTGTAGAACGGGTGACTCGCCGACGAGATCTCGACGTCGACCACCGGATAGGTGTTGCCGTCCTCCCACTCGACGGTCCGCGTCGAGCGGGCCGTCGAGCGGGTCAGGAACGCGGCGTTCGCGGCGCGGTCGCGGAAGACCACGGGCCGCAGTTCGGGGTGGATGCCAGTCCTCATGGGAGTGTCCTTTCTCATGGCCGTTCGTGTCGGTCCCGTGGCCGTCGGTGGGCCGGCCGGGACGTGAGGGTTCAGCGTTCCTCGCGGAAGAGGACGTGCTGGTCGGCCACCGGGTCGTACTTGCGCAGCACCAGCCGGTCGGGGTGGTGCTGACGGTTCTTGCGCGTCACATAGGTGACGCCGGTACCGGCCGTCGACTTCAGCGTGACGACCGGGCGTGCGTTGCTGCGTGCCATGAGGTCCTCCCTTCACCCACACCCGCGATCTTGACTCGCGCATGTCAGCTACGTGCTCTGTAACAGCAACCCCCGCCCTCGCATTCCCGGCGACTCGGCGGACGGGGCGAGGCAAGCGCGGCGACGCCGCGCGGCGTATGTGTGTCCGTCGCCGGGGCATCCGGATGTCCGGGAGGTCGAGATGAACACGAGCGCGATGACCGAGGGCGGCCGGACACGGGCCGGGCGCGCGGCGAAGGGCTCGCTGACGCGGGGCGCCGCCCGGGCGGGCCTGACCGCGTGCGGGGTGATCTATCTGCTGGTCGGCATCCTGGCGCTGCGGGTCGCCTTCGGCGACAGCCGCCAGCAGGCCGACCGCAGCGGTGCCCTCGCCGAGATCTCGCACGAGCCGTTCGGCGCCGTGCTCCTGTGGGCCCTGGGCATCGGACTCGTCGGCATGGCGCTGTGGCGGCTGTCCGAGTCGCTGTTCGGCGCGGCCGGGCCCGACGGCCGCAAGGCGACGAAGCGGCTGTCGGCCCTGGCCCGGTGTGTGTTCTACGGGTGCGTCGCCTTCTCGGTGCTGTCGTTCGCCGCGGGCTCCGGCGACGGGGGCCGGTCCAGCGACCAGCAGTCCCGGGACGTGACGGCCAGGGCGCTGGGGATGCCCGCCGGGCAGTGGATCGTCGGGGCCGCCGCGATCGGCATCGTCGTGGCGGGCGTGTGGGTCGCCGTCCAGGCCGTTCGGCGCGCCTTCCACGACCAGCTGAGGCTGGGCGAGATGTCCCCGAGGACCCGGCGGCTGGTGGACATCACCGGCGTCGGCGGTGGCACGGCACGGGGACTGGTCTTCGCCGCGGCGGGGGGCTTCGCGGTGCGCGCGGCGCTGGACTACCGGCCCGACCGGGCCAAGGGACTGGACGACACGCTGCGCTCGTTCGCCGGCACACCCTTCGGACCGTGGCTGCTGGCGCTGGTCGCCGCCGGGCTCGCCCTGTTCGGCCTGTTCTCCTTCGCCGTGGCCCGGTGGGGCAGGTTCTGAGCCGCCGCCGCCCGAGCCGCGGAGCCCCGGCTGCCCGTCACGGAGGATGACCGGCGCTTACCCTCGGTGACGGGCGTGGAGAGGAGCGGTGATGGAGGAGCACACGGAGCCGGGGGAGAGTCCGGGGCGGGCCATGCGGATCGCGGTGGTGGTGCTGGTGGCCGCGTCCGGTGCGGTGGAAACCATCTCGTTCACCGCGCTCGACCATGTCTTCGCCGGTGTCATGACGAGCAACCTGGCCCTGCTGGGCATGGCGATCGGCCACGGCGGCGGTACGGGAGTCGCCTCCGCCCTGCTGGCCCTGGCGGGGTTCGGGGCGGGCGCCGGGCTGGTCGCCTGGGTGACCCACGGCCGAACGGGCGTCGCCACGCACTGGCCCCCGCGGGTGATGTTCTGCCTGATCGGCGAGGCCGTGCTGCTCGCGGTGGGAGCGGGGTTCTGGGCGGCCTCGGGCGGCGCGCCCGCGGCGGTGGCCCGGGACGTCCTGCAATGCGGCGCGGCGGTGGCCATGGGCGGGCAGGCCGCGGCGATGGTGGCCGCGGGGCGGGCCGCCGCTCCCACCACCTATCTGACCGGCACGCTCGCCACCTACATCGTGCGCGGCGCCGGACGGGCGCGGCCCGACGGCTGGGTGCCCGCCCGGCTGGGAGCGCTCATCGCCGGTGCGGCGGCCGCCATGGCGTTGCGCAAGGCGGCACCCTCGTGGGCCGGGGCGCTCCCCTTCGTGCTGGTCGCGGCCGCCACGCTCATCGCGGCCCGGCCGCTGTTCCTGCACCGGTCGGCGGCGGCTGCACGACGGACGTAGGCGACGCGCCGGGGCATGACACCGGCGTGGCCCTCGGCGTTCGTCGCCGTCCGCAGCGGCCGCGGGCGGCCCCGGGGCCCGGCAGGGCCTCACAGTGCCGTGGGCCGCGTCGGCGGGGCCTGAAGGGCCACCACGGCCTCACTCGTGTACACCAGGAAGGTCAGCGTCTCCTGGAAGTACAGCCGTACGCTGTTCTCGTCGTGCGACAGATAGCCGATCGACAGGTCCTGCCCCATGCGAAGTTCGAAGTCGCCGCCCCGGGTGGACAGCAGGAAGGCTCCGTCGATGGCGGGCGCCCACACGATGTCGCCGTCCAGGAGCCGGGCCATGTGATCGATGACCGGATAGCCGTAGTCGGAGGTCTCGCTGACGGCGGTGTACGCCTCCGCGCTCAGGGCCAGGGTGTATGCGCCGCCCACACCCGCGAGCCGCAGCGCGCTCACCGCCTGGCTGACGGCGTTGGGGTACTCGGGCACCCCCTCGGGCAGGACCAGGGGCGGATTCGAGGAGCTGTCGCGCAGGCCGGCGATGCCCGCTGCCGCGTAGCCCTCGAACACCGCCCGGTCCTCCGCGTAGGCGATCCGGCGGGCGGCGTCCTTGACCGGTTGCCAGTCGGCGTCCTTGGCTCCGCGGGCGACGTCGTCGACCTGCCGGCGGTCCACGGTGAACGGAACCCGCAGTTCGACGAGCGGCTGGACGAGGCGGGTGTGGGCGATGACCCCCTCGGCAGGGCCGTCGACCGCCTGGAGGTGTCCGGTGCCCACCCCGGACAGCTCGGAACCGCCGGGCTCGGGGACATCGACGATCCGGCGGGCCGCCACATGGCGCCGAAACGTGCGGCTCGCCTCCTCCTCCAGATCGGCCCAGGCCTCGGCGGAGACGGGCGCCAGTTCGCGGTGCAGGTTGTTCATCGGCCCAACCGCCCTTCAAGGCTGCGTTTCATGACTGCCCTTCAGGTCACCGATCCCGAGGGAACCGTCCCGCACCCGCACCGGCACGGGGGGCACGGTGTCGCTCCCCTCGTCGCCCTCGTCCCGGGCCGCCTCGGCCTCGTACGCCGACGGGCCGGACGCCTCATGCGGCGTACCCGCCTCACCTGACACGGTCGCGCCGGGCGGATCGGGCAGGTCGTCCAGGAAGTCGCTGGTGGGGACGTAGAACAGCGATCCGGTGATCGCGGTGGAGAAGTCCAGGATCCGGTCGTGGGTCGCGGGCGGCGCGCCCAGGAACATCCGCTCCAGCATCCTCTCCGTCACCGTCGGGGTGCGGGCGTACCCGATGAAGTAGGTGCCGAACTCGCCCTTCCCGACGGTGCCGAAGGGCATGTTGTCGCGCAGGATCTCGTGCTTCGTACCGTCGGGATCGACGATCGTGTTCAGCGCTACATGCGAGTCGGCCGGTTTGACCTCGTCGTCCAGCTCGACATCGGAGAGTTTCCGGCGGCCGACGACCAGCTCCTGCGCCTCCACCGGAAGGGCGTTCCAGGCGTCCAGATCGTGGAGGTACTTCTGGACGATGACATAACTCCCGCCCGCGAAGGCGGGATCCTCGTCCTCGATCAGCACGGCCGCGTGCGCCGCCGGGCCCCGGGGGTTCTCCGTTCCGTCGACGAAACCGAGCAGGTCACGCACATCGAAGTACTTGAACCCATGCACCTCGTCGCGCACCGTGACGGCGTCCCGCAGCCGTTCCATGATCTCGGCGGCCAGCGCGAAGCACAGGTCGAGCCGCGCGGCGCGGATGTGGAAGAGCAGGTCGCCGGGTGTCGACACGGCACGGTGGACGGGCCCGGACAGTTCCCGGAAGGGATGCAGTTCGGCCGGGCGCGGGCCGGCGAACAGACGGTCCCACGCCTGGGAGCCGATACCCACGACGCAGCTCAGCCTTCCGTCCGGCTCGGCCCGGAAACCGACGGCCCGTTGCAGTCCGTTCAGGTCGGCCAGCACATCCCGCACCGCCGGCTCGCCCCTTGGGTCGATGGTCGTCACCAGGAAGATCGCCGCTGTGGTCAACGGGGACAGCACCGGCTGGGGAACGGGATTCCGGGGGTGCTCGGCCATAGGCCACACCTCTTCCCAGCGGCCGCGAGCGGGGCGCCGGGGCGCGGCCGAAGCTCGGCACCGGGTTCGTGCGGGCACCACACCGACGGCCGGGTGCGATAGCCGCCCGGCCGACCGGCGTGCGGGCCTGACGGACAACGTTCTTTCACTCTAGGGCGGCCACCGCGCCCTCTGCCACCGCGGCGCCCCGGCCCACGGCGCGGTCGGCGGGGGCGGGTGGCCCCGGTGCGCCGCGGTCGCGCAACTCCTGTCCGTTGTGCCGCGGATTGCCCGCGCCGGTCAGTCACGGGCTCCGGAAGGCCGGGGGCGGAGAAAGGACTCCAGGGCTCCGGCCAGTCCGGTGGCATCGGTGCCGATCTCGCGATAGGCGTGCGACAGGCGGAGGAGAGCAGTTGCCGCAGGCCTTGTCCGGTGAGACGGAGCTCCCTGGCGACCACCGCCACCGGGTGGCTGCGGGCGGTGATTTCGGCGGCCCTGACCTCCTGGGCGGTGAGCGTGTCCGTGTGCGCGTAACGCAGGGGCAGCGGCCGTAGCCCCGCCGTGGAGGCCCATCTCACGGATCACGCCCCGGCCGGCGAGGGCACCGGTCGGGGCGTGAAGCGGGCGGCGCCGGGCATGGGAGTCCACGACTCCGGCAGCCGGCATCCGGTCAGGGGCCCGGGTGGCAGCGGCCGGGCCCCTGGTCCTATGCGGCGAGGGCGTGGCCGGGGTGCAGGACCACCTTGGTGTAGCCCTCGACCCTCTTGTCGAACTTCTCGTACGCCTGCGGCGCCTGATCGAGCGGCAGCTCATGGGAGACCACGAAGCTGGGCCTGGCACGACCAGCGATGATCATGTCGCGCAGCTGGCGGTTGTACTGCTTGACGTTGCACTGACCAGTGCCCATCTGCTGACCCTTTTCGAACATCTTGCCGATGGAGACCAGCAGCTGGCCGTGCTTGGCGTGGTCATCCGGGCCGCCCGGGTCGGAGGGCACATACAGGCCCGGCACACCGAGCATGCCGGTCGGCCGTACGGTCTCGACGAGCGCGTTGAGGACGACGGCGGGCTCCTCGTGGCTGGCGTCGTGCGCCTGGGCCTGGTAGCCGACGGCGTCCACGCCCTTGTCGGTCCCCTCGCCGTTCGTCTGGGCCTTGATCTGCTCGGCCGGGTCGCCCTGAGTGAAGTCGATGGGGATGGCCCCGATCTCCTCCGCCTTGGCGAGCCTCTCGGGCACCCGGTCGACACAGAACACCTTCGACGCACCGCGCAGCAGGGCGGAGTAGGCGGCCATCAGCCCCACCGGGCCCGCTCCGTAGACGGCCACGCTGTCGCCGGTGGACACCCGGGCGAGTTCGCACCCGTGGTATCCGGTCGGGAAGATGTCGGCGAGCAGCACGAAATCGTTCTCGAACTCGCGTCCAGGCGGCAGCTTCAGGCAGTTGAAGTCCGCGAAGGGCACCCGCAGCCGCTCCGCCTGACCGCCCTTGTACGGGCCCATCGCCACATATCCATAAGCCCCGCCCGCGAAGCCGGGATTCACCGTCAGGCAGAAACCGGTCTTGCCGGCCAGGCAGTTCTTGCAGAACCCGCAGGCGACGTTGAAGGGCATCACGACGCGGTCCCCCTGCGACAGGGAGACCACACCGCTGCCGAACTCCTCGATGATGCCGAGGTTCTCGTGGCCGAAGACGATGCCCGACTCGGCAGCTGTGCGGCCCTCGTACATATGCAGGTCCGAGCCGCAGATCGCGGTCGACGTGACGCGCACGATCACATCGTTCGGATGCTCGATCTGCGGATCGTCGACCTCCCGCACCGTCACTTTGAAAGGCTTCTCGTAGACGACGGCTTTCACCTGGGTCACCTCCGCGTCGCACGCCGGCACGGCCGCGGCGACAGTCGGGGCGCTACCGGGCACACGGGAAGCGCGGGCCACCGGTCCGTCGCGGGCCACCGGTCCGTGCCGTGGCCCCTGGGCGCTCTCGTTCCCACCGCCGGGCTACTTCCAGGTAACGCCCGTGCGGCACGGGCCGCAACCCACACCGGGCGCGCCCGTCCCTGTCGTCTCCGGCCCGTGGTCCACGGCGTCTCGGGGCATGTTCGGTGCCGTCTCCGGCGCCCGTTCAGGAGCGCTGTGGACTCGGCTCCTGGGCGCCGGGGCCCGAGCCGTTGCGCCGTCCCGGGGCCGTGTCCCAGGCTCCGCCGGCGGCCAGGGCGCTCGCCAGTCCCACGCTGCCCGCCCCGATGAGCGCCACGCCGACCGCCTCGGGCAGCACCCGGAGCCCGAGGCCGATGTGCTCCTCGAACAGCACCCAGCCCAGCGCCACGCTGGTCAGCGCGTCCCCCAGGGTGAGAGCCGGCTGCGACGCCGACAGGGAGCCGGCCCGCAACGCGCTCTGGAGCAGCAGGAAGCCGACCGTTCCGGCGACGATCCCGGCGTAGGGCGGCCACTGCGTCAGCACCACGTCGACCCCCTGCCCGAGGTGCCCGACGACCTCCTTCATGAGCGCGGCGGTGGCGGCGAACGACACCGCCGACGCCAGGCCGAGCAGCACCGCGCGCGGCGCTCCCGCCACCAGGAGAGCCGCCCCGAGAAGCACCACCACGGCGCACAGCACCGCTCCCCCGGTCACCGCCCAGCGGCCCGCCACGGCCGTGGTCCGCCCGGCCGAGGGAGCCGCCGCCCCCAGGAAGAGCGCGAGGCCGGCAGCGAGCGCCGCGAACGCCAGCCAGGTGCGGCGGTTGGGGCGCCGGTGGAAGACCACGCTGCCGACCATCAGGGTGAACAGCAGTTCGCCGGCCAGCAGGGGTTGGACGACGGAGAGGCTGCCGACGGCCAACGCGGAGGCCTGAAGCACGGTGGACAGCACCAGCAGACCGGTGCCCGCCAGCCAGTGCGGTCGCCGCAGCACCTGGGCGAGCCAGCGGACGGCCTGCCGGATCCCCCGGCCGCCCTCGGCCTGGTCCGTCGCCGCCCGCCGCTGCAGAACGGAGGCCGAGGCATTGGAGAGCGCGGTGAACAGCGCGAGTACGACGGTGAGGACGCTCACCCGCACTCACCCGTACCTGGCGGCCAGCCGCCGGTACAGGCCTGGCGCCACGCCGCGCACGCGGGCGGGCAGACGCAGCCAGCCGGGGACGTAGACCTCGTCCCGGCCGCGGACCACGGCCCGCCAGACGGCGTCCGCGACACGCTCGGCCGGCACCGGCCGCGGCCTGGTACGCCGGTAGGGAACGCCCCGGCGGTCGAAGAACGGGGTGTCCACCACCCCCGGGATCACCAGGGTGATGCCCACGCCGGTCCCCCGCACCTCGTAGCGCAGGGCGTCGGCGAAGGTGGCGAGCGCGCCCTTGGCGGCGGAGTAGACGGCCTCGCCGCGGACGCCGACGGTGCCCGCGAAGGAGCCGATGATCACGATCCGTCCGGAGCCGGCGTCGACCATGTGCGGGAGCAACTGCCGTACCAGGCGCATCGTGGCGAGCGCGTCGACCTCGATCACCTCGGCGATGGCGGACGGGGGCATGGTGGTGAAATCACCCGCCCAGCCGACGCCGGCACCGGCCACCAGGAGGTCCACCCGGCCCACGCGTTCGAGCGCGAACTCGGCCAGCCGCCGGTCGGCGCCGGGCCGGGTGAGGTCCGCGGGGAAGACGGCGGCCGACACCTGGGCGGCGACACCCGTGAGCCGTGGCACGTCACGGCCGTTCAGCACCATGCTCCAGCCCCCCTCGGCGGCCAGCCGGCCGGCCACGGCGGCGCCGATCCCGGAGGACGCGCCGGTCACGAGCGCCGTGCCCCCGTTGACCGCCCGGCGGCCGGGCCCCCGACGGCCCGGGCGTGTGCTCGGGCCCGGCGCGGCCACGGTCGGGTCGGGGACGGAGGGGGCATGGGACATGGCGGCTGACCTCGACTGCGACGGCGAACACCGGATGGGCGGGCGGGACGCTACTGCTCCAGGGTTCCGGCCGGAGTGGGGCGGGTACCCGCCCGCCTCACCCCGAAGCGCGGAACGTGTGGATGTGTGGGGACGACCATGGAAAGGGACAATCGGTACCGATGCCTGTATTTTTCCCTGCTCGGCGACGGCAGGCGACGCGAACGATCGCCGCCGCTCCCCCGGCGGCCGGTCAGCGGCGCGGTCCATGAGCGCGCCGAGGCGGCTGCTGATCGTCAGCGCGAGCATGGGGTCCGGGCACGACACGGTGGCCACGGAACTCGCGCGCCGCGCCACGCAGTACGGCCATCACGCCCAGGTCGTGGATGTCCTGGGCCTGTTGCCGTACGGCCTCGGGCCCGGGCTGCGGGGCTTCTACCGATCGTCCGTACGGCACTACCCCTGGGCGTACGCCGCCCTGTACCGCACGTTTCTGCGCCGTGGGAACGGCCGCCGTCCGAGCGGCGTGCCGTTGGCCCGTCTGGCCGCGGGCCGCCTGCGGGACCTGGCGGACCGCACCGGGGCCGATGTGGTGGTTCCCGTCTTCCATCTGGCCGCGCAGCTCACCGGCCACCTCAGATCCCGGGGACTGCTCGCGGTGCCCAGCGCCGTCCTGGTGATCGACTTCGCCGTTCACCGGCAATGGCTCCATCCGGGGAACGACACGTATCTCTGCCTGACGGACGAGGCCGCGCGGGAGGTGCGCCAGGACATCGCCGTGCCCGCCGAGGCGCCCGGCGCGGTCGTCGCCCCCGCGTTCCTCGCCCCGGCCCCCGGGGCGGCCCGGTGGTCCGACTGGTTCACCCGGCACGGCCCGGGACGCCCGCCCGTCCTGCTCTCCGCGGGGGCCTGGGGCGTCGGCTCGCACCTCGCCGCGACCGCCGCGCTGCTGGCCGGGCACGGTTACCTGCCCGTGGTGCTGTGCGGCCGGAACGTCAGGCTTCGCAGCGGGCTGGCCGGGGTGCCGGGCACCGTCGCCCTGGGCTGGGTGTCCGACATGCCGGGTCTGTTGGGTGCGGCCCGCGCCCTGGTGGACAATGCCGCCGGGCAGACGGCCATTCAGGCCCTTGCCGCGGGGCTGCCGGTGGTGGGCTACCGCCCGTTGCCGGGACACGGCGCGGACGGAGTCCGACGGATGGCCGCACTCGGCCTCTCGGAGCTCGCGGCGGACGGCGCCGGACTGCTCGGCTCACTGGGCCGGCTCACGTCGGCCGGTTCCGAGCGGGAAGGCAGGATCGCCCAGGGGCGCACCCTGTTCCGCGACGACGTCCTCACCCGGGTGCTCGCACTCTGTGGTGCGGCCGCCGCTTGAGTGCACCGGTGCCGTACCGGACCTGCCCGGATGTGCGGCAGGTACGGCGGGCCGTGCTGGGGCGACCGGTGCGCTCAGGGCGGCGGTGGCGGGTCGTGTGCCGGGGTGGCCTCCGAAGCGGCACGACCGGCTCCCCGGTCGGGGCCGCGCCGTCGGCCTTGCCGACTCACCGCCGACTCACCGACGCGTGCGGTTGGCCATACCGATCGTCAGGCCCATCGCGGCCAGCCCCAGCAGGAGCGTCACCGCGCCGACCACGCAGTTGTTCCAGATGACGCCCGCCCGAGCGCCGTGAGCGGCAGTGACCACCCAGGGCGAGATCACCAGCCAGGCTCCCAGCGGAACGGCCAGCCACGCCAGGCGGAGCATCCGTTCCGGGATCATGGCCAGACCGACGCCGATCAGGGCGACAGTCAGGCCGACAATCAGGTTGTTGACAGTGAGGTTGGGCTCAGCCTTTGAAAAGTGCACGACCCAGGGCGATATGGCGGCGTAGACGCCCGCCAGCAGGATCAGGCCCTCGATGACGACCGCCTTGCCGGAAGCCGCACGCTCGAACCGTTCCCGCATTTCGGCTATCTCGGGGTGTGTGCCCATCTCACTGGAGTGATGCGGATACGACATCGCTGCCGTCCCCTCTCCACGAGTGCTGTAGTGCTCTCTGCCCTTGTACAAGATTCCCCCATTCGGGGGGTTTACGCGACTTTCGCACTCTTTGCCGAGATAAGAGCCATGTGTCTGTACGGCGGCCCTCCGACGCCCTAGGGTGTAGCGCGCCGGTCGACGGCCACGCAGACCGGAACCCCGGCCCGATTCCGGCGGGCCGGGGTTCTCGTTCTGCGGAACGAGGCGAGTGAGTGTCACTTGCCGCCGTTGTTGTAGTCGTAGTCGTAGTCGTTGTCGTTGTCGTTCTCGTCGTGGTCGCCGTGGTTGTGGTCCTCGTCGAAACGGTGCACGATCCGGATGCTGGCCACCACGCCGTGCCTGACCCTCACGCCATCGCGGACGCGGCGGGGGAAAAGGCCGTTGCTGGAGCTGTGCGGGCCGACCGTGGCGATGGGCGCGCCGTTGTCGCACGTCGCGCCGTTGAAGACCTCGACCAACTTCTTGCTGTCGTTGCGAACGTTGAGGCTGTTGGCCCCGAGGCCGCTGACGACCGTGATGCAGCTGGACTCGTGGGGGGAGTACTCCCGCTCGTTGACGAAGATGCGGCCCTCGCCCTTGTGGTGGTGCTCGTGCTCCTCGCCACCCTCGTGGCCCTCGTGGCCCTTGGAGTTGTCGTTGTTGTTGTTATTGTTGTTGTTGTTTCCGTTGCTCCCCTGGGGGGCGGCGATGGCGGCGGCCTGGGCCGGCTCGGAGGCGGCGGAGGCGTACGTGATGCCGGTGGCCACCAGGGCCGCGCCGGCCGCGACGGCCGCGGTAACAGCGATGGAACGCGTTGCCATGTCACTTCTCCTGTTCTCAGACACGTCGGCTGTGAACCGATGCGTGATTGAAAGTACATATCGGATTGAGTCGTGTCATAGAGGACATACCGACAATATGAGGATGAATCCGATTGGAGCAGTGGCGCCGCTGACGCCCCGTCATCTCGAGGGGGACAGCGGCACCTGCGCCCCTGCGCGGAGTCCGGTCGGCCAGGCTCCGCACAGGACCGTGGAGAAACCTGCCAGGGCGTCAATTTGCCTGGATTGATCGATAGTTGACGTCAGACGGCCCGTCAGCCGGCTTCTCGCCTGAGGAGTTTCCGTGTCGCGCCCTTCGGGGTGCGGCGTGCGCCGCCCGGCCGGGCGGGCGGTGCGGCGGGCGCCGCCCGGCACGCGCTCGAGGCCCGGACCGACACGCGGTGGCCGCTCGTTGTGCGAGGCCGGTCGCGGTCTGCCGTTCGGCCGTCTTCCGGTGGCGTCCGTCCCGGGGCGGCGGCTTGCTGGTGCCAAGGTCCGGCGCGGAGGAAGCGAGCACCCATGGAGACGACGGAGCCGAGGCAGCAGGCACTGCAGACCCCACGGGCCGCCGGGCTGGCAGGGGTCCTCTTCGCGCTCCTGCTCACGGCGGTCATCGTGCTGATCCGGCTGGGCATCCCCGAGGGCGCCAACGCGCCCTCCCCTGATGCCTCGGCCGATTCCGTCCGGCGCAGCGCGGTACGGGCGGCGCTCGCGCTCGTCCCGTTCGCCGGGATCTTCTTCCTGTGGTTCGTCGGCGTCGTGCGGACTCATATCGGACAGGCCGAGGACAAGTTCCTCGCCACCGTGTTCCTCGGCAGCGGACTGATCTTCGTGGCCACGCTGTTCGAGGCCGCCGCGGCGGCCTCGGCCGTACTGGACACCACATCACCGTCCCGCGGCGCCCCCGGCGGGCCCACATGGGCCTACGGCCGCCACTTCGCGTACACGCTGATGATCGACTACGCGATGCGGATGGCGGCGGTCTGCACCTGCTCCCTGTCGGCGATCGCGTACCGCATCGGCGTGCTGCCGCGATGGCTCGCCCTGCTGGGCTTCCTCACCGTCCTGACGCTGCTCTTCGTCGCGACCGCCGTTCCCTGGTCCGAGCTGGTGTTCCCGGCATGGGCCCTGCTGGTCAGCGCCCACATCCTCACGGTGTGGGGCCGTTCCCTGCCCGGCACCCCGGCGGTGGCCTGAGGCGAGGCGCGGGACCGGGGAACAGCCACTCTTCGGGGCCGCCGCGCGCACACCGGCTCCGGTCCCTCCTTCAGCCCACCCCGCGCACACCCGCCCCGTCCACTCCTTCAACCCACCCCGCGCACACCGGCTCCGGTCCCTCCTTCGGCCCGCTCCGCGCACATCGCCCCGCTCACTCCGTCGGCCCGCCCCGCGCGCACCGCCCCGCTCACTCCTTCAGCCCACCCCGCGAGCGCGGGCCCCGGCGGGTCTCCGATGCTGGCGTGGGGAGATGACCGCCGTCCGGGGGCCCACGGAGCGTGCGGCACCCAGCGGACCTGGCCGCCGGAAGGGGCACAGTGGTGATGAGGCTTGTCGTCGATCTGAACAGATGCCAGGGCTACGCGCAGTGTGCGTTTCTGGCGCCGGGCGTCTTCACCATGCACGGTGAGGAGTCCCTGGTCTACAACCCACGGCCCGAGGAGGAGCACCGGGACAGGGTGGCGCGCGCCATGGCCGCCTGCCCGGTGCAGGCCATCCTGGCCGAGGGAGTGGACGGCGAGGCCGATCCTCCGGCCTGGACCGGCCAGGAGGCGTCCCATGACTGCTGACGACCATCTGGCATGGCTGCGGCGCGAGGGCCGGATCGTGATCGTGGGGGCCTCGCTGGCGGGCCTGCGGGCTGCCGAGACACTGCGCGGCGAGGGCTTCACCGGCTCACTGACCATGATCGGGGACGAGCCGTACGAGCCGTACGACCGCCCGCCGCTGTCGAAGGCGGTCCTGCTGGGCAAGGCCTCCCCCCGGGACACCGAGCTTCCCCGGCGCCGGAACATCGACGCCCAGTGGCGCCTCGGGGTCGCGGCGACCGGCCTCGATGTGTCGGCCAAGCGGGTGCGGCTGGCGGACGGCGACGAGGTGGAGTACGACCGGCTGCTCATCGCGACCGGGGTCCGCGCCCGGCCCTGGCCCAAGGAGTCGGAGGCCCGGCTCGACGGCGTCTTCGTGCTGCGGACCCGTGATGACGCGGTAAGGCTGGAGCGGCGGCTGCGGGCCTCGCCACGCCGTGTGCTGGTCATCGGCGCCGGTTTCACCGGGTCGGAGATTGCCTCCGCCTGCCGGGATCAGAACATCCCGGTCACGGTGGCGGAGCGCGGGGACGGACCCCTGGTGGGCGCGCTCGGCGGAGTGATCGGCGCGGTGGCGGCGGAGCTGCACCGCGAGAACGGCGTGGACCTGCGCACCGGCGTCATGGTCACCGCCCTGGAGGGCGACCCCGCGGGCCGGGTGAGGGCCGCGCATCTCTCGGACGGCGGTGTCGTCGAGGCGAACGCGGTGGTGGTGTCGCTCGGCGCGACCCGCAACACCGAGTGGCTGGCCGGATCGGGGCTGGGCGCGGGACCCCGGGGCATCGCCTGCGACGCGGGCTGCCGGGCCTTCGACTTCCGGGGCATCGTCACCGACGACATCTACGTCGCGGGCGATGTGGCACGGTCCCCGCACCCACTGTTCGGCTACCAGTTCCTGTCCCTCGAACACTGGGGCAACGCCGTCAGCCAGGCCGAGGTCGCCGCGCACAACATGATCAGCGCCAGCGCCGACCGGCGCCCGCACATCTGGGTGCCCGCGTTCTGGTCGTCGCAGTTCGGCGTGAACATCAAGTCGGTCGGCGTCCCCTCGATGGGCGACGAGATCATGATCACGCAGGGGTCGCTGGCCGAGCGCCGCTTTGTCGGGGCATACGGCTACCAGGGGCGGGTCATCGCCGCCGTGAGCTTCGACAACACCCGGTGGCTGGACTTCTACCAGCGGCAGATCGAGACGGCCGCGCCCTTCCCGGTGGAGTTCCCGACGGTGGACCGCCGTCCCGAGGGCCGGCGCCCGGTCCCGTCCGACTTCCCCGACCCCTCCCTGCCGAGCCACGGCCCGACGGTGACCTTGAGCGGTTACTCGCCGACCGACCGGCGGCTGGTCTTCACCCCGGCCCACCACTGACCGACAGCCGCCCTGACCTCACGCCCAGAGGAGCCCTCATGCCGCACCGCTCGCTCCTGCGCCAGATCACCGACTACGCCAATCGCGCCAACCCGTATCCGCTGTACGAGGAGCTTCGGAGGACCCCGGTGCTGCACGAGGAGGACGGCGGCCCTTACCTCGTCAGCTCCTACTGGGACATCCTCAACCTGCTCCACGATCCGAGGATCAGCTCCGACGCCGCCAACCTCGCCGCCGCGGGCGCCGACGAGATGGGCGGGGCGGCGGAGACGGGGCTGCCCCCGAGCTTCATCCGGCAGGACCCCCCGGAGCACGACCGGCTCCGCCGGATCGCCAACCGCCCCTTCGGTCCCCCGCACAGCCCCCACAAGATCGAAGCGATGCGCGGCGACCTCGCCGAGATCGTCTCCGCTCTGATCGACGGCTTCGGAGAGTCCCGCGAGATCGATGTGGTCGATCAGTTCGCGTATCCCTTCCCGGTGACCGTGATCTGCCGGCTGCTCGGTGTGCCACGTGAGGACGAGCCGCGCTTTCGCACCTGGGTGGACCCGATCGTGGCGAGCCTCGACCCGGACACCGGCGGGCAGGACGCCGAGCGCAGGCACGCGGCGCACGAGGCACGGATGCATCTGGGTATGTACCTCGCCCAGCTGGTCGAGCAGCGCAGCAAGGAACCCACCGGGGACATGCTGTCCGAGCTGGTCACAAGCCACGGCCCGGACGGCCCCATGACGACGATGGAGGTGCTCAGCACCTCGGTGCTCCTGTTGATCGCGGGCCACGAGACGACCGTCAACCTGATCACCAACGGGATGCTCACCCTGCTGCGCCACCCGGAGTACCTCGAGAGGCTGCGCGACGACCCGAGGCTGGCCGTCAACATCGTGGAGGAGCTGCTGCGCTACGAGCCACCGGTGCAACTCGTGCCGCAGCGGACCTGTATCGCGGACATCGAGCTACGCGGGATCACCATCCCGAGGGGATCGAGGATCTGGCTGGTGCTGGCCGCGGGCAACCGGGACCCCGAGCGCTTCAGCGACCCCGACCGGTTCGACCCCGACCGCGGGGACATCCAGCACCTGGGCTTCGGGAGCGGCATCCACATCTGTTTCGGTGCGCCACTGGCACGGCTGGAGACCCAGATCGCCCTGTCCGAACTGGCCCGCCGTCTCGACAACCCCCGCCTGCTGGAAGACCCTCCCCCCTACCGGCAGAACGCGGTGCTGCGCGGCCCGCGCCACCTGCGGATCAGCTTCGACGGTCTGCGTCCTTGACCCGCGCACCGCATGCCGCATGCTCGAGCGGTCGTCCCCGGCCCGGCCCCGACCGGCCACACCACGGCGCCCGTCGCCCCGACGCGCGGCGGCGTCTCGGCCGCCCGGAGGCGGGCGAGACGCCGCGAGCGACGGCCTCAGCCGATCGCACCGGGGTCACCGGGCCGGATGCGTCCACGCCAGGCTCCGGATTCGTCGCCGCGCTCTTCGATGAACTCCTTGAAGCGCCGGAGGTCTCCCTTGATGCGCCGGTCGATGACGCCCAGGGTGTCCGCGGTCCGCTCCGCGGCTCCGGCGGGTTCGACGTCCATCACCAGCTCCACCCGAGTGTGCGTGTCGTCCACGCGCTGGAAGCTGACCATGCCCTTCTGCCGGGTGTCGCCGCTGGTCGTACGCCAGGCGATCCGCTCGTCGGGGAGCTGGTCGACGATCTCGGTGTCGAACTCCCGCCGGATGCCGCCGATCTTGGTGGTCCAGTGGTTGTGGCGGTCGTCGAGCTGCCTGACCTCCTCGACGCCCTCCATGAAGTTCGGGAACTGCTCGAACTGGGTCCACTGGTTGTAGGCGGTGCGGACGGGGACTTCGACCTCGACCGTTTCCTTGACCGTGCTCATCTGCGCCTCCTTGTCGGCTGATCGACTGCGACCGGCTGGGGGCCGGCCGCTGGGATCTTGCTTCGTGCGAGTACCCGGCAAGGACCTGTTTACGGCTGTGACGCCCCCGTCCGCCGACGGGCACGGGCCACCCGGTGGCCGTGCGCCCGTCCGCGAGGCAGGGTGGTAGGCATGGGTTTCCGGCAGTGGGCGGTCGCCGGGCTGCGGGAGTCGTGGCAGTCGAGCCATGCCCTCCTGCTGTTCCCCGTCGCGCTCATCATCGCGATCACGGTGGTGGACATCCACTCTCCCGAGACCGTCCATCTGGGACCCGCTCTCGTGATCGCGCCCGCGCTCACGCCCTCTTTCGCCGGGCCCCGGCTGACCGGCCTCATCGGGGCGCTGGCGGTGGCGGCGCAGGTCGTCATCGCCGCCCTGCACGGCGGACTGGGCACCACCAACCACGTCGTGCAGATCCTCACCCTCCTCCTGCTGTCGGTGATAGTCGTGGTCTACTGCGCCGTCCGGGACCGGCGGCGTGAACAGCTCGCCCAGGTCCGGTCGGTGGCCGAGGCCGCACAGCACGTCCTGCTGTGGCCGCTGCCGGAGAACATCGGCCCCCTGAGGGTGGCCTGCCTGTACCTGGCGGCCGAGGACGAGGCGCAGATCGGTGGCGATCTGTACGCCGCCACCCGGGCCGACGCCAGAGTGCGCATCCTGATCGGCGACGTACGCGGCAAGGGTCTCTCCGCCATCGGCGAGGCCGCACTGCTGCTCGGCGCCTTCCGTGAGGCGGGCCACCGGCAGTCGTCCCTGCCGGATCTGGCCGCCACGCTGGAGCAGAGCGTGACCCGCTATCTGGCGGACTTCGAGCCGCCCGAGGAGCTGGGCGAACGCTTCGCCACCGCGCTGCTGATGGAGATCCCCGACGGGGACCCGATCACCCGCATGACCAGCTGCGGGCATCCTCCGCCGCTCCTGCTCAGCCCCGGTCACGCGGTCACCGTGCCGAGCGTGCACCCCGCACCCCCGATGGGGATCGGCTCGGCGCACCCGGGGGACTACCACCTGGACGTGTTCTCCTTCGAGCCCGGCGACACCCTCCTGCTCTACACCGACGGCGTCATCGAGGCACGGGACACCGCCGGCCGCTTCTATCCGCTGGCGGAGCGCGCGGCCCAGTGGACCGAGGAGAGCCCCGAGACGCTGCTGCACCGCATCCGCCGTGACCTCCTCGTCCACACCGGCGGACACCTGGACGACGACGCCGCGCTCATCGCCCTCCACCGGACTCCCACCATCCACCACGGCCGCCCGTACCAGCGGATCATCCACGCCGACGGCTTCCGTCACCGCCCCCAGAACCAGCCGCAGGACCGGTGACCGGTATCGGCGGGCGGGAACGGCCGGGAGCAACCCTCCGGCCCCGCCCTCTCCGTCCGCCGTACGGCGGTCCTGGGCGCCCTCAGAGCCCCAAGGGGTGGTACCCGCAGGGGTGGCGCCGGGGCCGGAGCGGCCGTGGGGCGGCCCCCGAGGGGCATGCCCCGCACGGATCAGCTCCTTCGCCCTGCGGAACTCTCGTCGCCCGTGATGTCGCCACGGGCGCGGATCCGGGCGAGCTTGGCGAGTTCGTCGACGCTGCGGTCGGTGCCCACGGCATCCGGCGTCGGACCTCACCCGGGACGGGTGAGCGGGCGCGGTCCGCCGTCACTCCGGCAGTCGGCGCATTTCCATGACGTGCAGTCCGAGCGACTGGAAGCGGGCCAGCAGCTCGTAGACATGCGACTGGTCGAGGACGGGGCCGAACAGGACGGTCTGGCCGCATATCGTCACGTGGTCCAGTTCCGGGAAGGCCTGGGTCAGCGTGTCCGACATCTGCCCGTCGACACGGATCTCATAGCGCATGAGCGGCTCTCTCGCGGATGGCCTGGGGGCGGGCGAAGTGCGCCCCTCCCGAGATCGTCCGCCCTTGCGCGTCCCCGCACCTCACCTGGGGCAGGTGAACCGTCCCGGAGCGCCACCCGCTGCCGCACGGGAGGCTTCCCGCCGCCGAACGCACGGGTCCGCCCCATGCCGTCAGTCCTTCAGAGCGATCTTGAACACGATGATGAGCAGACCGATCACCAGGTTGATCGCGGCGGAGACGACCACGAGGCGCCAGGAGGCGCCGGAATGGCGTGCGGCGGCGGCCGACCAGCCCATCTGCCCGGCCACGGCCACGGCCAGCGACAGCCAGACCGCGCCCCGCAGATCCAGGCCGAGAAGGGGGCTGACGGCGACCGCGGCGGCCGGCGGGACGGCGGCCTTGACGATCGGCCACTCGTCACGGCACACGTTCACAACGGTCCGGCGGTCCCGGGTCGGCTGCGCCAGGTGGGCGCCGAAAAGCCGGGCGTGCACATGCGCGATCCAGAACACCACGCCGGTGCTCAACAGCAGCAGCACCAGCTCCCCCCGCGGCGGCGGGCCGTGGGTGCCGGCGCCGACCGCCACCGAGGCGGCGAGCAGGGAGCCGTAGATCCCACCGGTGTAGTCGGCATGGGCTCGGCGCTCGGCGATGCGCGCCCGGGCGTCGGCGTCGTCCGCCTTGGACCTGCGTCGCATGGGGGATGACCTTCCTGATCGCTCTGCCTCACCGTGCCGAAGCGCCGGACTCATCATGCTGAAGCGCCTGAATAACCGAATATCAGACATGCGAGGCGAGGGCGCGCACGAGGCGCCGATGTCCCGGTGGAGTCAGTGAGGCGCCCTGCCGGCCCGGGGGCGCCCGGCCCCACCGATGCAGCGCTCGAACGTGAGCGCGCTCCGTTCCGCCCGGAAAACGACGACCGGGCCATGATCGCATCGGGAAAAGCCGAAGCTCCACGCGAACGTCCAGACGAAAATCACACATTGGTATCGGACATATCGCACTTCAATCTTCACGCCAGCCACACAAGTTGGCTAAGTTGACGGCTAGGCCAAGCGACTCCCTCCGGCGAACCTCGCCGGGTTGCACGGCCTCCGCCGAATCCGGTGAACCTTGACCACCGCCGGAACCGGGGACCCAACCGACCACGGGGTGAATCGGCCAACTGCCCGCAGGGGCACGGGCCGTAGGGCACACCTTCCGGATCCGTCCGCCCGAACCCGACAGCTAACCCGGTAGGCGGAGCACGGAAGGAGTACGACCCCCATGGCGCCGGAGCGAACCCCGGGCCCCGGAGGCTTCGGCCTCCCCGGCATGCGCAGGTTCACCGAGGACGACGGGCCGAGCCGCGACGAGGTCCGGCAGCGGATCCACAGCCTGTACGACCGGGCGGAGACCGACAGCGGAACCTTCAACGCGACCCGCGCGGCGGCGACGGGGATGCCGAGGCGCGCCAACCCGGTGCTCGACAAGGAGCGCCGACGCGCCGATCCCGTGGTCGACGACGTGGCCCGGCAGTGGTTCGAGTCGGCGCGCCTGCGGCTGGGCCCGACCGTTCCGGCAGCACTGCCGCGCGACAGGATGCCGGACAGTCCGGCCCCGGCCGGGTCATCGGGCCCGGCGAGTGCTCCGGGGACCGACCTCGTCCTGCGCGAGCCGGGCCTGGCCGAGCGGCCCGTCCGCGAGCTCACCGCCGGGCCGGCCACGCGTCCCGTGGCGGAACTGACCGCCACCGTCGCCCAGCCGGCCGCGCGTCTCGCGGCGGAGCCGACCGCCGGCCCCGTGGCCGCGCTGCCCGCGGCCCCGCAGAAGCGGCCGGGGATGCCCCAGGTCCCGCCCGCGGGCGCCGTCGAGTCGGGGTCGTCCACCCCCAGGACCGCCAAGGAGCGCACCCGGCAGAAGCTCGGCGCGTCCCGTGACCTGCTGGCCCGGCACGCCGCGCGGCAGGCTTCGGCTCCCCTGGCGATCGAGTCCCCGCCCGCGACGGACGCGATGGACACCGGGCGCACGGCGGAGGGGCAGGACGGCCGTACGGTCCAGGAGGCCTGGCGGCGCCAACAGCCCTCCGCCTTCGGCCTGGACGTTCCGGCGGTCTCGCCAGGCGCCGGCCCCTCCGCCACCGTCCCGGCGACTCCTTTTGTCACGGACACGCTGACGGACGCGCTGACGGCCCCTCAACTGCCTCCCGCGCCCGACCCGTTCCTCGTGACCCGTCAGGCGTTCCCGACCACGGAACCCTTGCCCGCCGCGCCCCAACTCCCCACGACGGAAGCGTTCCCCACCGCCCCCCAGCCCTTCCCCACCACGACCGAACCGTTCCCCACCACCACCGAACCGTTCCCCACCACGACCGAACCGTTCCCCACCGCCGAGACCTTTCCCGGCACCGGGCTCCCCCTCGGTATCGGCGGCACACAGGAGCCGGGGTACGACACGAAGTCCGCGAAGGCGGTCACCTTCGCCCGTGCGCAGATCGGCAGGCCGTGTCTGTGGGGCGCGGCCGGACCCGAGTCGTACGACGCCGCCGGTCTCACGCAGGCCGCCTGGAAGGCCGCCGGGGTGACCCTCCCGCGTGCGGCCCGCGACCAGTCGGCGGTCGGCACGGCGGTTCCCCTCGCCGACATCCAGCCCGGTGACCTCGTGTTCTTCAACCCGGACTCCGGCCATGTCGGCGTCTGCACCGGAAACGGCATGATGATCCACGCCCCGGGTCCGGGCGCCTTCATCCGCGAGGAGGCGGTCCTGTACGCCGGTGAGGCGGCGATCCACAGTGTGATGCGGCCCGCGTGACGCCACCGGGGGCGGGCACCTCCGCCCGCCCCCGCCGCCGGACCCGTTCCCCGGCCCCCGTCGGCCATGCGCCGAGCCCCGGCGGCGGAGCGTGCTCGAAGTGACGTCCCGGCCGCTGTTCCGGCCGACTCACCAGCGCATCAGGGCAGATCACCGTGGCAGCCGCCGGCATTGCGGCAGGCGGCTTCGCGTAGGAGCGTAGGGGATGTGAAAAGCCTGGCCGTCACACGGGCCCACCGGAAAGGGGACCAGCGAGGCTGGCTGAGCGGCGCGCCGCCCCCTTGGTGGGTGAAGGTGCTGCCCGTGATCCTGCTGATCACCGTGGCGATCGTCAGCCTGACGATACCCTCGCCGCTGGACATCGGCTTCCTCCTGGGAGCCATTCCTCCGCTGGCCGTCCTGTCCTACGGGCCCGCGGGCACCGCCGCGCTCGGCCTCCTCGTCGTCGGGCTGCAGCACACCCGTGTCTTCCATCTGGACCGGCCGGGGAGCACGGATCTGCTCACCATCAGCTTCGTCGCGCTGCTGAGCGTGTTCGTGTCGTATGTGCGCAGCCAGCGCGACGCCCAGCTGAACATGGAACGCACGGTCGCCGAGGCGGCCCAGAACGCGCTCGTTCCCCCGCTGCCCGAGCGGGTGGGGCCGGTCCGGTGCACGGGTCTGTACCGGGCGGCCCAGCGCGGGACGCTGGTCGGCGGCGACTTCTTCGATGTGCGCGAGGGTTGCACCGGGGTACGGGCGGTCATGGGCGATGTGCAGGGGCATGGGCTGTCGGCGGTCTCGACCGTCTCCTCGCTGCTCGGGGCCTTCCGGGAAGCGGTGCTCGACGAGCCCGATCTGCCCTCGGTCGCGTCCCGCCTCGACCGCAGGCTGCTCGTGGACTCCGGGAACGCCCGGCTCGCGGAGCTGTTCGCGACGGCGGTGCTGCTGGAGTTCACCCCGGATGCTCGGACGGTACGGATCATCGCCTGCGGCAGTCCGGCGCCTGTGCTGCTCCACGACGGCAAGGCCACCGAGGTGGAGGTGTCCTCCGGAACGCCCCTCGGGATCGGGCTGTCCGAGGGAGGGACGTACGACGAGGTCACCTGCCCGCTGGAACACGGCGACCGGCTTTTTCTGGCCTCGGACGGCATCTGGGAGGCACGGGACGCGACCGGGGCGTTCTATCCCCTGATCGACCGGCTCCCCCAGTTCGCCGACGCCGAGCCCGCCAGGACGACCGGGCAAGTGTGGGAGGATCTTCTGCGCTTCTGCGGCTCCGTCCGTGACGACGCCACGATGCTCGTGCTCACCCCGCAGCCCCGGGGCGACGCATAAAGCTGCCTTATGACGTCATAGAGGGGACCCGCGTACCAAGTAAGGTTTGCCTTAGTTTAGGGTTTCCGACGAGCCGTCTGTCACCGCTCGAAGGGAACCTGAACATGCCGCGCCCCCTACGGGTAGCCATCGTCGGAGCCGGCCCCGCCGGGATCTACGCCGCCGACGCCCTGCTCAAATCCGAGGTGGCCGCCGAGCCGGGTGTCTCCATCGACATCTTCGAGCGGATGCCGGCCCCGTTCGGCCTCATACGCTACGGCGTCGCCCCGGACCACCCGCGGATCAAGGGCATCATCACGGCCCTGCACCAGGTGCTCGACAAGCCGCAGATCCGCCTCTTCGGCAACGTCGACTACCCGTCCGACATCAGCCTGGACGACCTGCGCACGTTCTACGACGCCGTGATCTTCTCCACGGGCGCGACGGCCGACCGGGCGCTCGACATACCCGGCGTCGCCCTCGAGGGCTCCTACGGCGCGGCCGACTTCGTCTCCTGGTACGACGGACACCCGGACGTGCCGCGCACCTGGCCTCTCACGGCCGAGAAGGTCGCCGTCCTCGGCGTGGGCAATGTCGCGCTCGATGTGGCCCGCATCCTGGCGAAGACCGCGGACGAACTGCTGCCCACGGAGATCCCGCCGAACGTCTACGACGGCCTCAAGGCCAACAGGGCCCTGGAGATCCATGTCTTCGGCCGCCGCGGCCCCGCGCAGGCGAAGTTCAGCCCGATGGAGCTGCGGGAGCTGGACCACTCCCCCAGCATCGAGGTCATCGTGGACCCCGAGGACATCGACTACGACGAGGGCTCGATCGCGACGCGGCGCGGCAACAAGCAGGCCGACATGGTCGCCAAGACACTGGAGAACTGGGCGATCCGGGACGTCGGCGGCCGGCCGCACAAGCTCTTCCTGCACTTCTTCGAGTCGCCCGCCGAGATCCTCGGCGAGGACGGCAGGGTCGTCGGTCTGCGCACGGAGCGCACGGCCCTCGACGGCACCGGCAACGTCAAGGGCACGGGGACCTTCCGGGACTGGGACGTGACCGCGGTCTACCGAGCCGTGGGATATCTGTCGGACCCGCTGCCCAAGCTGCCCTGGGACCTCGCGTCGGGAACCGTGCCGGACCGGGGCGGGCGGGTCGTGGAGGAGAGCGGGGAGCACCTTCAGTCCACCTATGTCACCGGCTGGATCCGGCGCGGCCCGGTGGGCCTGATCGGTCACACCAAGGGCGACGCCAACGAGACGGTGGCCAACCTGCTGGACGACCACGCGGCCGGGCGGCTGCACACGCCCGCCGCCCCCGCGCCCGAGGCGGTGGAGGGCTTCCTGGCCGAGCGGAACATCCGCTACACCACCTGGGAGGGCTGGTACCGCCTCGACGCCGCGGAGAAGGCGCTCGGCGCGCCGCAGGGCCGTGAGCGCGTGAAGCTCGTCGAGCGGGAGGACATGCTCCGCGAGAGCGGAGCCTGAGCCGCACCTGAGCATGGAGGCCGCCGGCCGGACGCCCCGGCCGGCGGCCTCGCTGCGGACCGGTCAGGGGTAGGCGACAGGAGGTTCTTACCCGCTGCCAGGGCCGCGTTCATCTGTGCGGCCGTGGCGCCGGGTTTGACGACGTAGAACCAGCGACCGGTGGCCGGCCGTGACGGGGTGGGGGGGTGGGACGGCCTCGGTCAGCCGGTGTAGGAGGCGAGGACGCGGGTGTAGTCCCAGGGCTGCTGGCTCACGCCGGAGCAGCTGTCGGCCGGGCCCCCGGTGCACGGTCGGTCGCGGTTGGCGGACCAGAAGGTGAGCCGGTGGTGCTGCTGGGCGTAACCGAGGATGGTGCGGAAGTCGGCCACGGTGACCGTCTCGTTCTGGTCGGTGACGCCGTTCATCGAGGAGATGCCCATGTCGCGGTAGGCCTGGTCGTCGCGGTAGGCCTGGTCGTCGCTGTAGCCGTAGGCGTTCTTCAGCGCCGACTTGAGGCCCTCGGCCGCGCGCAGGGTGAGCGTGCCCATGTTCTGGCCGGCGCCGCCGAAGTCGAAGGGCATGATGGTCCAGCTGTCCACCGTGAGGCCCGATCCCGCGGCCCGGTTGATCAGGCTGGTGTCGGGGCCGCTCTGGCCGGTGCCGATGGTGACGTACACCTTCAGGCCGCGGTTGTCCGCCTTCACGGTCTTCAGGGCGTCGACCGTGCGCTGCTGGACGGCCGGGTTGCTGTAGGCGTCGGCCTCGATGTCGATGTCGATCGCCTTCAGCCCGTAGGTGTTGATCACCTTCTGGTAGGCACCCGCCAGTTCGCCCGCGCTGGAGCAGGAACTCTCCAGCTTGTTGCCGCTGTAGCCACCGAAGGACGGGATCACATCGCCGCCGTTCGCCCGGACCGTGCAGGGGAGCGCATGACTCTCCCTTTTTTCACGTGGGGGGTGAGGTGAGAGTTACTTCAGACCGCGATTTGAGAAGTGAACCAAGGGAGTGTCAAGTACTTGGTAGAGACCAGTACTTGGCTCTTGGGAACACCGGGCCGGCGCCCGTCGGCCACGGGCGCCGGGCGGTTCCGTCAGGCGTTCGGGTCGAATGGGATCCCGGACGGCTCGGCCTTCGCCAGATGGGAGGCGAAGCTGTCGTCGCGCAGGCCGAAGTGGGCGCTGCCGAAATCGGCCTGGCTCAGCTTGTCGCGGATCCCGGCGGGGTAGCCGTTCCAGCCCACGAGCGCGGGGAACTGCCAGGTGTGGCGGTGGTTCTCCGGCGGCTCGTCATTGCTGTTCGCGGGGCGGAAACAGTGGGTGCCGATGCCGTCCTTGTGGTAGACGATCTTGGGGTGCGTGCCGTCCCAGCGGATCCGGTCCCGGCTGTAGATGTCGAAGTCGCCGTGGGCGGACGTGGAGACGTACTGGGCCTGGCCGTTCTGCACCCACACCACCACATGCTCCCAGTCGTGGCGGTGGCCGCCGAGGCTGATGCCGGGCAGCGCCTGGTCCTTCTCGAAGTAGAGGGCGTACAGCATGGCGCACCAGCCGTTGTCGCATTTGTAACGGCTGTAGCCGTTGGTGTTGTCGAGGTCCGAGGCGTCGTGGCAGCTGCCGTTGAGCGCCCCGGTCGGCTTCAGCCCCCCGTTCAGGGTTCCGTCGGGGCCGATGGCGGGTGTCGGGTAGCAGCCGTCCGTGTCGTAGTCATAGGCCGGCTGGAAGGTCTGCTCCAGATCGTCCGCATGGGCGGGCAGCGCCCTGGGCGGGTCGGCCGGCGCGATGCCGGGGAAGGCGACGACCAGCGCGACGGCGGTGCCGACGACCAGCGACAGCCTGCGGAATCTCGGGCCCTTCTGCGCTTTCACTGCGTCCTCCTCGAGGGCGGCGACGGTGGGGGTTGCGTTGCGCACCGATTGACATGCCCAGAACAACGCGGTGGAACCCTTGGGGCACGGCGGATGTCGGCGGCCGGACCGGTGAAGGCCGTTCGACGAGCGGCTGCCGGACGAAGCCGGGCCGGGCGGCTTCCGAGGAAGCCGTCGCCGGCGGGGCGACTCCGGGCGGAGCAGTCCCGCGCGACAGGCGGCGGGGCGCGTACGAGGGTGGAGATCATGAGCGAGGACACTTCATGATCGAGGCCCACTCCCTCACCAAGCGGTACGGAGAGCGAACCGCCGTCGACGGCCTGAGCTTCACCGTCCGCCCCGGCGTCGTGACCGGGTTCCTCGGGCCCAACGGGGCCGGCAAATCCACCACCATGCGGCTGCTGCTCGGGCTGGACGCGCCCACCACGGGCCGCGCCCTGGTCAACGGCAGGCGCTACGCCGAACACCGGGCACCGCTGCACGAGGTGGGGGCGATGCTGGAGGCGCGTTGCGTCCACACCGGGCGCAGCGCCTACCACCATCTGCTCGCGCTCGCCGCGACCACCGGCATCTCCCGGCGCCGGGTGAACGAGGTGATCGACCTGGTCGGCCTGCGCGAGGTGGCGAAGAAGCGGGTCGGCGGCTTCTCGCTCGGCATGGGGCAGCGGCTGGGCCTCGCCGGCGCGCTGCTCGGCGACCCGGCGACGGTGCTGCTCGACGAGCCGGTCAACGGCCTCGACCCCGAGGGCATCGTCTGGATCCGCACTCTGCTGAAGAAGCTGGCCGCCGAGGGGCGTACGGTCCTGGTGTCCTCACACCTGATGTCGGAGATGGCGCTGACGGCCGAGCATCTGATCGTGATCGGGCGGGGACGGCTGATCGCCGACACATCGGTCGCGGAGTTCATCGCCCGGGCCGCCGGGGACGTGGTGCGGGTGCGTGCCGATGAGGCGGAGCGGCTCGGCACCCTTCTGGCCTGCCCGGGTGTGTCCGTCACCTCGCGGGAGCCGGGGGTGCTGGAGGTGACGGGCCTCGCCAGCGAGCGGATCGGGCGGATCGCCGCCGACAACGGCGTCGCTCTGGCCGAACTGACGCCTCAGCAGGCGTCGTTGGAGGAGGCCTTCATGGAACTGACCCGGGACGCCCTGGAGTACCAGGCACCGGCGGCGCAACTCGTCGGCGCGGCCGGGGAAGGGCGTGTGGGATGACGACGGCCACGGCGATTCCGGAGGCGGAGCGCGGTAACGTCACCCAGCTTCGGGTGATCCGCTCCGAGTGGATCAAACTGCGGTCGCTGCGCTCCACGCTCTTCACGCTGCTCGCGGCCGTCGTCGCGATGCCGGGCCTGGGCTTTCTGTTCAGCTACTTCACCGCCGTGCGCTGGGACCGTCTTCCCCCGGAGGAGAGACTCGCCTTCGATCCGACGCTGGTCAGTCTGCGCGGCCTCTTCCTGGCCCAGTTGGCCGTGGGCGTCCTGGGCGTGCTGGTCATCAGCGGCGAGTACGCCACCGGGATGATCCGGGCGTCCCTGTCCGCGGTCCCGCGCCGCCTTCCCGTGCTGTGGGCCAAGGTCCTGGTGTACGCGGCGGTGGCCTGGGCGTCGATGACGACGGCCGCCCTGGCGGCGTTCCTGCTGGGGCAGTTCGCGCTGTCCGGCGCGCACATGGGAACGTCGCTGAGCGCCCCCGGTGTGCCGCGCGCGGTCCTCGGCGCGGGTCTGTATCTCACCGTCGTGGGCGTGATCGGGGTGGCCCTGGGCGCGCTGATCCGCAACACGGCGGGCGGCATCGCCACCCTGTTCGGTGTGCTGCTGGTACTTCCGCTGCTCGCCCAGGCGCTCCCCTCGTCATGGCTCGACGTGATCAATCCGTATCTGCCGAGCACGGCCGGCCAGGGCCTCGTCCATGTGCAGCAGCAGCCCCACACTCTTGCGCCCTGGACGGGGTTCGCGGTGTTCTGCCTCTACGCGCTGCTCGCGCTGGCCGGCGCGGGGGTGGCCCTCAGACGACGGGACGCCTGATCCCGTCGTACCGGCGCCGCTACGGCGCCCCGTCCCCCGGCGTCCTCAGCAGCCCGCCCGCGCCGGCAGGCCATCGGAGGCAGGGCTTCGGTCGCGGTAGGTCTCACGGACGAAGCGCAGGAACGCGTCCACGTCGCCCGGCTGCGACGGCAGCCCGAGGGAGACCCGGACCGCGCCCGCCGACGGCAGTCCCAGCGCCTCCACGTAGCCCTCGAGGGAGTCCGGCCGGCCGCGGACGGCCGCGCGCAGCCGGGGCAGCCGCAGGGCGAAGGCCGCCTCGCCGGCGCCCGGGTTGCAGAAGCAGCCCGTGCGCACGGAGATGCCGCGTGCGGCACTGTCCCGGGTGATGATCCGCTCGTCGACGACACGGCCCTCCGCGTCCAGCACGTTGAGCGCCACCGTACCGCCGCGGTCCGGCTCCCCCGCCCCCGGCCCGTACACCCTCACCAGGGGTGAGCCGTCGCTGTGGCGCAACTGCGCGAGCCCGCCGAGCAGTCGGTCGGTCAGCCCGGCCACATGGGCCCGCACCCGGTGCACCCCGATCTCGTCGATCCATGCGAGTCCCGCGGTGACATCGGGCAGGGCAAGGAAGTTGACGGTGCCGTCCTCGAAGGCCGTCTCGTCGGCGGCCAGGACATGCCACTGCGCCTGCGCGCTGGCCGCGTGGACCGTGCCGCCCGAGAACCAGGGACGGCGCAGCCGGGCGAGCGCCTCCTTGCGCCCGATCAGGCTGCCGACGCCGGTGGGGTGGCCGAAGACCTTGTACCAGCTGACCACGGTGAAGTCCGGGTGCACTCGGCCGAGGTCGAGGGGATGGGTGGGGACGAAGGCGGCGGCGTCGAGCAGTACGTCGTAGCCGAGCGCCTGGGCCCGGGCGATCCAGTCCAGCGCATGCCGCACGCCGGTGAAGTTGCTCTGCGCCGGGTAGGCGAGCAGTCCAGGCGCGTGGCCGCGCCCGCGCCCCAGAGGGCGTGGGCGGGCGGTCAGCGCGGCCTCGAGCCGCTGCTCGTCGAGCCGCAGGCCCGGACCGCCCACCGGTACGTAGACGACGGACGCCCCCCTCGCACGGGCGTACTCACGCAGCCCGTTCACGGAGTTGTGGTTGTCCAGCGACATCACCAGCCTGCCGCGGCGCGTGAACGGGTACGCCTCTCCCACCAGCCGCAGGGCGCCGGTCGCATTGGGGGTGAACACCACCGCGTACTCGGCCGGGTCCGCGTGGAAGTGGCGGAGCACCGCCTGCCGCGCCTCGGCCAGCAACCGGCCGGAGGAGCGGGAGGCCGGGCTCTCGGAGTGCGGATTGCCGAACAGACCGCCGGTGATCCGCTCCGCGCTGCCCATGACCAGGGAGCGCGGGGGCAGTCCCGCTCCGGTGTGGTCGAGGTAGGTGTGTCCACCGGCGTCGAGGTAGCCGAACTCGTCGGCGCGTAACCGGGCGAAGTCGTCGGCCGCGCCGGCCGGCCCGCTGCCCTCGGCCCCGCGTATGCCGTCGGCGCTCTGCGCGTGTTCCACATGTCCCCCTCGGGTCCGGCCGGCCGCCTCGTCCCCTCACCGTCATGGAACGGGCCGCCCTCATCCTCCGCCTGTTCGACGGGACATGTGCCCCGGCCACGGGAGGAGATCTTCCCCGGGCGCCGTCCCGCGCGGGCGCCCCGTACGGCGCTCGTCTCGTCACACCCGTGCAACGATCACCTGCGAGAATCGAACGAGGCAACGGCGTACGCCGCAGACGCCATGGACCCCGGAGGAGCCCTGTGCCGCCGACCTCGACACCACTGGAGAAGCTGGGCTTCCTGACCATCGGACTGTTCGACGAGGCCGACCCCCGCCGCGGGCACGAGTCGACGCTGGAGATGATCGAGCTGGGCGAGCGGCTCGGCTTCGACAGCGCCTGGGTGCGCCACCGTCATCTTCAGTACGGGATCTCCTCGCCCGTCGCCGTGCTCGCGGCGGCCTCCCAGCGTACGAGCCGCATCGAGCTGGGCACGGCGGTGATCCCGCTGGGCTGGGAGAACCCGCTGAGGCTCGCCGAGGACCTGGCGACCGTGGACATCCTCTCCGGGGGCCGGCTCAATCCGGGGGTCAGCGTGGGCCCGCCGATGCACTACGACCGGGTGAAGCAGGCGCTCTACCCGCACACGGCCGAGACCGAGGACTTCGGATACGAGCGCGTGCGGCGGCTGCTGGACTGTGTCCGTGGAAAGCCCGCCACCGACTTCAGCGGTGTGGAGGGTTTCGAGGTGTTCTCGAACCGGGTGCAGCCCGTGTCGCCCGGTCTCGGAAGGCGCATGTGGTACGGCGGCGGGAGCCTGCGCTCCGCCCGGTGGGCCGGCGAGCACGGGATGAATCTGCTGACCAGCAGCGTCGTCAAGGCCGAGGAGTCGGAAGACTTCGCCGAGGTGCAGCTCTCGCACATCCGCGCCTTCCGCGCCCGGCACCCCGACGGCGACCGCGCCCGTGTCTCGCAGGGCCTGGTCGTCATCCCCACCGACAGCGCCTCGCCCGGACAGCGCGCCAAGTACGAGGCGTACGCGGCGCAGCGGATGCCGCGCACGGCGGCCCCGCAGGGTCCGGCACGGATGATGTTCGCGCCGGACCTCGTCGGGCCGTCCGAGCGGATCGCCGAACAGTTGTACGCGCATGCCGCGTTCCGGGAGGTGACGGAGGTGGCGTTCGCGCTGCCGTTCACCTTCGAGCACGAGGACTATGTGCAGATCCTCACCGACATGGCGACCAGGCTGGGCCCGGCACTCGGCTGGCGGCCGGCTGAGCGTGGGGTGACGGTCGAGGGCTGTCAGCCGGCCAGCAGTCCGCGTCCCAGCCAGTCCGAGGAGTTCTTCACGCCGGGGAGGGCGAAGAAGTAGCCGCCCCCGGTCGGCGAGATGTAGTCGACGAGGGGCTCGTCGATCAGCCGCGTCTGGGTGGCCTCGAACTGGCGCTGCACATCCTGCTGGTAGCAGCAGAAGACCAGTCCCATGTCGAGGTTGCCGACGTTGTCGACCCCCCGGTCGTAGTTGTAGCCCCGCCGCAGGATGCGGGAGCTGTCCGTCCGCTCGGTCCGGGGGTTGGCGAGGCGGATGTGGGCGTCGAGCGGAATCGCCGTGCCGTGCGGGTCCTTGGCGTAGTTGGGGGTGTCGGTCTCCTTGGCACCGTCCAGCGGCGCGCCCGTGTCCTTCCGGCGGCCGAACATCTTCTCCTGCTCGGTCAGCGAGACCCGGTCCCAGAACTCCACCAGCATCCGGATGATCCGGATGACCTGGTAGCTGCCGCCCGTGGCCCAGGCGGGTTCGCCCTGGCCCTCACCCACCCAGATCAGCCGGCTCGTCTCCCGCGCGGAGCTGACGTCCGGGTTGGCGATGCCGTCCTTGAAACCGAGCAGATTGCGCTGGGCGCCGGTGGGACGGGGCGTGTTCTGGAAGCCGTCGATGCGCCACCTGATCTGCATGCCGCCCCGGGTGTGCCGCGCGATGTCGCGCAGTGCGTGCAGCACGGTGTCCTGGCGGGCGGCGCAGATCTGCAGGGACAGATCGCCGTGGCACTCGGCCGGCCGGAGGTTGTCGTTGGGGAACGTGCGCATCGGGGTGAGCCGCCGGGGCTTGGCCGCGGCGAGACCGAAGCGGTCGTCGAAGAGAGACGCGCCGACGCCGACGGTGACGGTGAGCCCGTCGGCGGGGACCTCCGGTCCGAGGATGCCGTTGTCGGAGGGCGGGGCACCGACGCCCAGGTCCTGCGGGGTGCCGCCGGCGGTGAGGAAGCGGGCCCGCTCGGTGACGGTCTTGAACAGGTCGGCGAGTTCCTGGCGGCTGTCGGCGATGACGTCGAGGGACACGAAGGTGGCCGCGGCCGGGGCAGGGGTGATGATGCCCGCCTGGTGGGTGCCGTGGAAGGGGACCTTCGCGGCGTCGGTGCCGTCCGCGGCGCGGGCCTCGGTGGTGCCGGTCTGGCTGAGGGCGAACCCGCCGCCGGCCAGGGCGGCGCCGGCGGCTCCCGCACCCAGGGCCGTCTTCACGAAGGAGCGACGGCCGGCACCGGCGGGACAGCCGCCCGGGTGGGCGGGCGTTTCGGCGGACGGCATGCGGAGGTTCCCTTCGGTGGTCACGCGGTCGGTGCGCGGGTCGGTCATCAGGCGGACTTCCGGATCTCCAGCAGGTCCGGAATGGGGGCGAGGTCTTCGAGGAGCTGTCCTACGGCCCCGTTCAGACGGGCGCGGGTGGCCGCGTCGAGGCGGTCCACGGGGGTCCAGGAGTCGCCCTGGTGGGCGGCGTCGAGCAGCTTCTGCACCCGGGCGATGTCCGCGTCGACGGTGGGGAGCAGGTGCGGGGCGCGGCTGGTGAGCAGGGACGTGAGCACGGTGAGGAGCTCACGGGTGCCGGACAGATTGGCGTCCGCGGTGGCCAGTTCCGTGCCGCTGCCCTGGTCGGCGTCGCCGGTCAGCTCGAACTGAAGGGTGTTCTCCAGGATCTCGTGGGCGCGCAGGGGCAGGTCGCCGGGGTCGAAGGTCTGCGTGGGGAACGCCCTCTGGAGCCCCGCGGCCGCGTCGGCGAGCTGCTGGGCGGGAGCCTTCATCTGCTCGGCGGACTGGCCGTGCCACAGCCCGTACTCGACTCGGTGGAATCCGGTGAAGCCCTGGTCGTTCACCCCGCCGGGGAGCCCGTCGGCCCGCCCGTTGATCTTCTTGTCGAAGTCCTCGAAGGTGCCGTAGGCGGCGCCGAGCGAGGAGTAGGTGCGGTGGGCGGTCAGCCAGTCGGTGCGCGCCGTGTCGAGATGGTTGCCGGCGATGTCGTCGCTCAGCTTCCGGGTCTGGGTGACGAGGGTGGCCAGGCCCTGGCCGACGTAGGCCTTGTACGCCTTCAGGGGCGCGGCGAGGTCGTTCTCGGAGACGGGTACGACGGCCCTGGCGCCGCTGCCGCCGGTCACGCGGACCGCCTGGGAGGTGACGGCCTTGCCGCCGGTGGGCACACAGCGCCAGGCGTAGCTGCCGCCGGCGACCGTGGCGACGAGGTCGCGGGTGGTGCCGGGGGCCAGTCCCTCGATCTCGCCGTAGACCGCGTTGGTGGCGGGGTCGACGAGGTAGACCTCGGAGGTCTTGTCCCCGGTGTTGTGCATCTGGAAGGTCTGCCGGCCGGGCCGGGGCGCGTTGAACCCCTTGCCGCACTCGGTCTCCGAGACGGCGACGGTCTGGGCGCCCGCGGGCTTCGAGCCGCTTAGGGCGACGGTGAGCCCGGCGAGAACGCCGGGCACGGCGACGACGGCGACCGGCACCACCCAGACGGGACGACGACGCCGGGCGGCGACCGGCTCGGGGGCGCGCGGGGCAGGCTCGGAGCCGGACGCCTGCGCGGCGGGCTCGGACTTCCCGGGGGCCTGCGCGGCGGGCTCCGCCTTCTCCTCGGGCCCGGACTTCCCGGGGTCCTCGGTCGCGGGTTCGGGCTTCCCGGGGGCCTCGGTCGCGGCCTCGGACTTCCCGGGCGCCTTCCCCGCGGCCTGGGGCTTGGCGGACGGGGCGGCGCGTACGCCGCGCACGAACAGCGTCATCACCGTGGAGAGGTACACGACATAGCCCGCGACCTGCACCCATGTCATCGTCGGCATCAGGTTGAACACACCCTGCACGAGGGTGCTGTACCAGGAGCCCGCGTCGATGCTGCCGCTCAGGTCGACGGCGTACGCGCCCTTACCGGGCAGCATCCCGCCCTCCTGGAGATCGCGCAGCCCGTAGCCGAGCACACCCGCGGCGATCACGATGAGGACCGCGCCGGTCGCGGTGAAGAACCTGGTCAGGTTGATCTTCAGCACCCGGCGGTAGAGGCCCCAGCACAGGCCCGCCGCAAGGACCAGGCCGATTCCGGCGCCGGTCAGCGGACCGGCGGACTCTCCGGCCGCACGGGCCGTGGTCCACAGGAACAGGGCCGTCTCCAGGCCCTCGCGGCCCACCGCGAGGAACGAGGTGACGATCAGCATGCCCGCGCCCATGGCGAGCGCCTCGGTGACCTTGTGCCTGATCTCACCGGAGAGGCTGCGGGCCGAGCGGCGCATCCAGAACACCATCGCGGTGACGAACGCGACGGAGATCACGCTGAGGACGCCGCCGAACGCCTCCTGTTCGGTGGCCGACAGGGACGCGGCGGTGAACGTCAGGACCGCGCCGAAGCTCATGGCGAGCGCGATCGCGGCCAGCACTCCCGTCCACACCTGGGGCAGCCGGGACTTGGCACCCGCCCGTACGAGGGTGGCGATCAGGAGGGAGACGATGAGTCCGCCTTCGAGCCCTTCCCTCAGTCCGATGAGAAAGCTCGGAAACGCGTCATCCCACATGCGACCCTCCCATGTACGCCCCCCGCCGACGGTCGTGCAGGTTAGCGAAGGCATACCTTACTTGCGCCGAACCATCATGACTACAGGTGTGTCGTCAATCGCCCATGAGAAGGCAATGGAACGGTAAAAGCACCCACGCGAGGCCGGCGGCACGGCGCCCGTGTGATCTTTCGCACGGACCCCGGACGGGTCATGCTGAGGCCCGTGACGCCCGCCCGCACGACCAATGGAGGCCGTATGACGACGGAGAGCGGAACCGTGATCTCGGTGAGGCCCGTCGCGGGCCGTATCGGCGCCGAGATCACCGGGGTCGATCTGGCCGGCGATCTGGACGACGCGGCGGTTGCCGCGATCCGGTCGGCCGTACTGCGCTGGAAGGTGGTGTTCTTCCGGGACCAGAAACTGGACCATGCCGCGCATATCGCGCTCGCGCGGCGGTTCGGCGACCCCGTCGTCCTGCGCCGGCGTGGCAGCGCCTCGCCCGCGGACTTCCCGGAGATCGAGACCACGGCCGACCGGCTGGAACTGGGCGGCCGCTACGGCATGGAGCACGACGAGTGGCTACGGCGCCGGCGCCACTCCCCGCTGCGGGGCTGGCACTGCGACCACGGCGCCCGGATCGATCCGCCCGCGGCGACGATCCTGCGGGCCGAGACCGTGCCGCCGTACGGCGGGGACACCCAGTGGTCGAATCTGGCGGCCGCCTACGCGGGCCTGTCGGAGCCCGTACGGCGCTTCGTGGACGGTCTGCGGGCCGAGCACCGGCTCGGCGTCGGCTACCAGGCGCGGCCCGGCGACGACGCGTATCTGCGCCATCTCCTGGACCACCAGGTGGCCTCCGAGCATCCCCTCGTCCGCGTGCATCCCGAGACCGGCGAGCGATCGCTGTTCGTCAACGGCTACTACGTCGAGCAGATCCTCGGACTCTCCCGCGCCGAGAGCGGGCATGTGCTGCGGATGCTGCTGGAACAGGCAACCCGCCCCGAGTACACGGTCCGGTTCCGCTGGGAGCCCGGCAGCATCGCCTTCTGGGACAACCGCGCCACCATCCATCTCGCCCCCGCCGATCTGGTCACCCCGGAACACCCCCGGATCATGCACCGGGTGATGCTCGCGGGCGAGGTCCCGGTGGGCCCGGACGGCCGGCCCTCGGAGCCGATCACCGGCACGGAGCCCGGCCGCTGGTGAGCCGGCGGGCCTCACGGGGCGCCCATGGACGGGCGCCCCCCGGTCCCGCGGAGTCCGCACTCCCCTCTCGTGTGGATTCCTCTTCGGTTCCCCCCACGTCGGGCGGCAACCTGGGCTAGATTCGAGCCCCGCCGGTGCCGCACCCGTCGGCGGCGTCGCAGGAAGGGCTCGGGAACGGCGCATGCGCGACTTCGGGAACGCCGGGGCGGCCGCCCCGGCGACGGCGTCCGGACCGGTCATGTCGGGAGGGCTTGCCGACAGCGTCTTCGAGACGGCGAAACGGGACCCCGCCCTGCCGGTGGTCGCCCGCCGCAACGGTCCCCCGGACACGCCCTGGACCCAGGTGACGGCGGCCGAACTCCGCGACGAGGTGGTCGCTCTGGCCCGGGGACTCGTCGCCTCGGGCATCCGCCCCGGCAACCGCGTGGCCGTCATGGCGCGCACCCGCTACGAGTGGACCCTGTTCAGCTGCGCGCTCTGGGCGATCGGGGCCGAGGTCGTACCGATCTATCCGACGTCCTCGCACGAACAGGTCGAGTGGATCCTCAGGGACGCCACCTGTGTCGCGGTGGTGGTCGAGGACGAGCAGGGCATCATGACCGTCGGGTCGGTCTGCGCGTCCCTGCCCCAGCTGCGGCATGTGTGGCAGCTGGACTCCGGCGCACTGGAGAGCCTGGTGCTCCGGGGCCGTCCGGTGCCGGCCACCACGATCGACTCGCTCCGCCGCATCGTGCTGCCGGACTCCACCGCGGTCGTCGCCTACACCTCCGGCACGACCGGTCACCCCCGCGGCTGCGCCCTCAGCCACCGCAATCTGGCGAGCCCCTGTGACACGCTGCTGGCCGGCTGGGGGCACACCGGAGCGCCGCCCGGCGAACAGCCCGCCGTCCTCGCCTTCCTGCCGTTCTCCCATGTGTACGGGCTGATGATCCAGGGACTGTGTCTGCGCGGCGGACTGCTCATGGGCCATGAACCCGAGCTCACCGCGGAAGCCCTGGCGGCGGCGTTCCGGTCCTTCCGCCCCACCTATCTGTACGCGGTCCCGTTCGTCTTCGAGAAGCTGTACAAGAATTTCCTGCGCACGGCCCAGCAGGCGGGCCGTGGCGCCCTGTTCGAACGTGCCGTGCGCACGGCGCAGGACTACGCCCTGGCGGTGGAGCGGCACCGGATGGGAGCGGGGTCCGGCCCAGGTATCGATCTGAGGCTTCAGCACGCCCTGTACGACAAGGCGGTGTACCGGAAGCTGCGCGCCGCACTGGGCGGCCGGGTCTACGGCGCCGTCTCCGGCGGATCGCCGCTGAACCGTGAACTGGCCCTCTTCTACGCCGGTATCGGGATCTTCGTCCACGACGGATACGGACTCACCGAGACGGGTGGGGGCATCACCGCGCAGCCCGTCGGGCGGGAGAAGTCCGGCACCGTGGGGACCCCCCTGCCGGGGGTCGAGGTCCGGGTGGCCGAGGACGGCGAGATCCTGGTGCGCGGACCGTCGGTGTTCCAGGGGTACGTCAACGACGACGCCGCCACCCGTGCGACGCTGCGCGACGGCTGGCTGGCCACCGGCGACCTCGGGCATCTGGACTCCGACGGCTATCTGTCCATCACGGGCCGCAAGAAGGAGATCATCGTCACGAGCGGCGGCAAGAGCGTCGCCCCGGCGGCCCTGGAGGAGCGGCTGCGGGCGCATCCGCTCATCCACCAGGCCGTGGTCGTGGGCGACAACCGTCCCTGCGTGGGCGCCCTGATCACACTGGACCCGGACTTCGTGGCGCACTGGCGCGGCGGTCTTTCCACCCAGGGCGACACGGCGGGGCGGGAGGCACGGGAGGAGAACGCCCTGCGCCAGGAGATCACCCGGGCGGTGGCCGCGGCCAACACCACGGTGTCCCGGTCGGAATCCATCCGGGTCTTCCGGATCCTGCCCGAGCCCTTCGATGTCGCGAGCGGACTGCTGACGCCGTCGATGAAGCTCCGCCGGGACGCCGTCACACGCCGGTACGCGGTCGATATCGACGCCATGTACCAGTCCTCGTCGCGCGTCCCCCGGGAGCGGAGAGCGGAGGAGCCACCGGCCTGGGACGACTACGACGACGTGTTCCGCCGGGTGAGGTAGGCGGGCGGCGCGGCATGCGCCGGCGGGGGCCGCGGCCGGTGGAGTGCGCCGCCCCGGGTCGTCCGGATGCGCGGGCGGGGCGATACGGCGCATTCTTGCTGTGTTACCCGACCCGACGGCCCGTGACGAGGGCAGACCGATGCAAGGGAGCGCCGAGAGCGCGGACAGCACACCCGGCATGCCCACCGCCGTGCTGACCGGCGCCGTGGCGGACGCGATCCACGCCGCCGGCGGCCTGGTGGGCGGTATGTACCTCCGCTCGAGCACGCCAGAGGTGCTGCGCCTGGCCGTGCTCGCCGGGCTGCCCTCGAGCCTGTTCCGGCCCTGGTCACGGCTGCACCTGGACCGGCCGTTCCCCGTCGCGGACGCCTTCCGGCTCGGGGCTCCGGTGCTGCTGAGCGACGCCACGGAGACGATGCGGCGCTACCCCCAGCTGGCGGCCGGGCTGCCGTTCCGCTTCGGCTCGGTGTACGTGCCCGTGGTGGGTGCCACGACCACGTACGGCGTGCTCATGGTGCTGCGCCCCTCGGAGCAGGAGGCCGTCGAGGCGCTGCCCGACCTGGACCGGATGATGGCGACCGCGGAACGCCTCGCCGAGGCCCTCGGTGCCCTGGAGAAGGCCGGGAACCCGGTGGTCTGGGACGGCCCGCCGCTGTCCATGCGCCCCCCGGCCGCCGCCCGGCTCCGGGGCCGCATCGGGCACTTCGTCTGGGACCCGACCGAGGCGACGGTGACCGGGGACGACACCTTCCAGGAGCTGTCGGGGGGCGCCGTGGAGGACCTCGCCGGGTCGCCCGAGGCGCTCGCCGAGGCAGTGTCACCGGACGACGCGCGCCTGGTGCTGTCGGCGCTGCGCGAGACCGCGGGCGGCTGCCCGCCGACCCGTCCCCTGCGGGTGCGGGCCAAGGACGGCGGACAGCGGCTGCTGGAGTTCTGGACGGAGAACCCGGCACCGGGAGGGCCGCACCGCGTCGGCGGTCTCGTGGTCGATCCGGGACCGGGCCCCGCCGCGCAGGGTGCCACGGACCTGCTGCCCGACGGCGTGTTCGCCTTCGACCGGATGGGCCTGATCACCTACGTCAACCCGCGCGCCGGCGACCTGCTCGGCCGCTCGCCGCAGGAACTGGTCGGCCGGCACCTGTGGTACGCCCTGCCCTGGCTGGACCGGCCCGCGTACGAGGACCATCTGCGCGCGGCGCTGCTGGCTCCGGAGCCGGTGCATTTCCAGGTCCGCCGTCCCACGGCGGGTGCCGACGACGAGGGGGACGGCGACTGGCTCAGCCTTTCGGTCTATCCGGGCACGGATGTCCTGACCTGCCGGGTGATGCCGTTCGGTCACACCGCGGAGGCGACCTCGCTGAGCGCGACATCGACCGGAGCCGCGGACCATCTGAGCACATGGGACTCGCCGGCGCCGGTGTACCGTCCCGTCATCCTCGCGATCGCGCTGTCCGAGGCGGTGACCGCGCGCCAGGTGTCCGAAGTGGTGATGCGCGAGCTGCTGCCCACGTTCGGCGGACACCGGCTGGCCATCTACCTGCTGCAGGACCGGCATCTGTACCTCGCCTGGGAGACGGGCTTCCCGCCGGGGTACCTCTCCCAGTTCGACGGGGTGGGGCTGGACTCCAAACTGCCGGGGGTGGAGACGCTCACCACGGGCCGCCCCCTGTTCTTCGAGTCGATGCAGCAACTCGCGGCCGCCTTCCCGGGCATGCCGCTGGACACCACCCAGGGCTCCCGGGCCTTTCTGCCGCTGATCGCCTCCGGGCGGTCGGTCGGCGCCTGCGTCCTCGGCTTCGAGAGTCCCCGCACCTTCAGCGACCAGGAGCGCACGGTGCTCACCGCGCTGGCCGGGCTGATCGCGCAGGCCCTGGAGCGGGCACAGCGCTACGACTCCGAGGCCGCCCTCGCCCGCGGTCTTCAGGAGGCCCTGCTGCCCCACCGGCTGTCCACCCACCCGCAGGTGGAGACGGCGGGCTGTTATCTGCCCGGCACCCAGGGCATGGACGTGGGCGGCGACTGGTACGACGTCATCGAGGCCGGCGACGGCCTGGCCCTGGTCATCGGCGACGTCCAGGGGCACGGGGTGCAGGCCGCGGCCACCATGGGGCAACTGCGCAGCGCCGTCCGGGCGTTCGCGTTCGGCGACCACGCCCCGCACCAGGTGATGAGCGGCACCAACCGGCTTCTGATCGACCTCGACCCGGGCCAGTTCGCCAGCTGCTGCTATGTCCGGCTGGACCCGGTCACGGGGCACGCCCGGGCCGCGCGGGCCGGACATCCGCAGCCGCTGCTGCGCCATCCGGACGGCCGTACCGACGTCCTGGACCTGCCCGGCGGACTGGTGCTCGGGGTGGATCCCCAGGCCGGCTATCCGGTGACCCATCTGCGGCTGGAGCCCGGTGCCGTGCTGGCGCTGTACACTGACGGCCTGGTGGAGCGGCCGGAGGCCGACATCGACGAGGGGGTAGAGGCGCTGCGCGCCGAGCTGTCCCGCGCGAAGTACGGAACCCACCGCGGGGGCGGCCTGTCGCTCACGGGGATCGCGGACCGGCTCACCGAGCGGGCCCGGCACACGGCGGACCGCCCCGACGACATCGCGCTCCTCCTCGCGACCCGTCTCCATGGCACCGAGGGCATCGACGACGTCTTCGGGACCGAGAACGCCGGCGGTCTCGGCGAGGTATAGCGCGAACACGGCCGGGTGCGGCCCGGGTTGCGGTCCGCGATCCCCGCACCGACCGCGACGATCAGCCCGGGGAGCGGGTACTGATCACCCGTCACCTGGGCGGTTCGATGCGTACCGGTCGATGTCCCAGCCCACGCCGCGGCCCGCCACGCGGCTTCCGAGCGCCATCCGCATGCACGTACCGGCGCGCGGATCCGGGCCCGCGGTGATCCCGGACGCAGGCCACCGGACGGCGTTGGGATGATGTTGTCCGCAGGCCCGGCCGGATCGCCGCCGGCCTGACGTCGAGAGGCAGGAGACCCCCGTATGACCGCCGTTCGTGGAACGTCCGTGGACATCCCCACCCAGGACGGTACGGCCGACGCCTATCTGGCCTACCCGGACGATCAAAGCCCCCACCCCGCGGTCCTGCTCTACATGGACGCCTTCGGACTGCGCCCCGGTCTGAAGGCGATGGCCGACCGCCTGGCCGGGAACGGCTACACCGTGCTCGTCCCCAATCTCTACTACCGGCACGGGCGCGCGCCCGTCGTGGAAATGCCCGAGTTCATCGACACGTCCGAGCGGCCGGAGCTCTTCCAGCGGCTCATGCCGCTCATCCAGGAGCTGACGCCCGAGGTCGCCGACCGCGATGCCGACGCCTATCTGCGCTGGCTGGCCGACTGCCCGCAAGCCGCCGAGGGGCCGGTCGGCGTCACCGGCTACTGCATGGGTGCCCGGCTTTCCCTGCGCGCCGCCGGCACCCACCCGGAGCGCGTCGCCGCCGTGGCCGGCTTCCACGGCGGACGGCTGGCCACCGACTCCCCCGACAGCCCCCACCTGGTGGCCGACCGCATCACCGGGGAGGCCTACTTCGGCCACGCTGACCACGATGCCTCGCTGCCGCCGGAGCAGATCGAGCGGCTCGAGAAGACGCTGACGGAGGCGGGGGTGCGCCACCGGTGCGAGGTCTATCCCGACGCCCCGCACGGCTTCACCCAGGCCGACACCTCCCACTACAACGCCGAGGCGGCGGAACGCCACTGGACGGAACTGCTGGCCCTCCTGGACCGTGCCCTGTAGGCGCGGTCCAGGCGACGGGGTGAGGCGACCGCCCCGGCGGGACCCTTCGCGGCGCGCCGGGGCGGTCGCCCGCGTGCCCGTGCCCGGTCCGCCGAACCGGAGCCGGCCGGATCAGGCGGGCGGTACGACGGCCACCGGGCAGGGCGCGTGGTGCAGCAGCGCATGCGCCACCGAGCCGATGCGCGGACCCACGGGCCGGCTCGCGTGCCGTCCCACCACCACGAGCTGGGCGCCGGCGGCCGCGTCCAGCAGGACCTGGCCCGCGCTGCCCATCTCCACGTGCTCGGTCACCGGTACCTCCGGGAACCGCTCGCGCCAGGGCCGCAGCGCTTCCTCGAGCGCCTTGCGCTCGTACGGCTCCAGGCCGCCGGCCTCGTCGAGCAGCTTCAGCGAGGCGGGGCTGTAGGCGAACACGGGCGGCAGACTCCAGGCCTGTACGACGCGCACGCCCGTTCCCCGGGCGGCGGCGGTCGCGAAGGCGAACGCGAGCGCTGCCGTGCCGTCCTCCGGATCCCCGTGCCGGCCGACGACGATCTCCCGGCCCGCCGCCTCGGCCGTGGCCCGATCGTCCGAGCGCACGAGCACCACAGGCGTGGCGGACTCGGCGATCACCTGGCGGCCCACCGAGCCCAGCAGGAAGCCCACGAGGGCGCCGTGCCCGCGCGAGCCCAGCACGAGCAGCTCCGCCGCGGCCGCCTCCGCGACCAGCGTCCCGACCGGCCCGCCCTCGATGGCCTCGGCGGTCACGGCCAGCCCCGGATGCCGCGCGGCGAGCGTCGCCCGGGCCTCCTGTGCGATCCGCCGCGCCCATCCGGCCTGCGCCTCCCGGTCGGCGGCCGGGGCGAGGTCGTAGGACTGCCACTGCCAGGCGTGCACGATCCGCAGCGGCAGATCGCGCCGTACCGCCTCCCGGCCCGCCCAGGCCGCCGCGGCGGCGCTCTCCGGTGATCCGTCCACTCCCACGGTGACGGGGCGGGTCATACGGCTGCCTCCTCGTTCGCGCTCAGACGATCACACGCTACCGGCTTGGACGCTCACCGCGTTCCGAAGCGAAACCGCAGGACCGAACATACGATGGGCGAGAGCGAAGAGTTCGGGGTGGGAGACTCTATGGCACAGGCTGCCAGCGCGGCTGCACGGACCGTCATCCTGACCGTGGACGACGATCCCGGGGTGTCGCGTGCCGTGGCCCGTGATCTGCGGCGCCGCTACGGCGAGTCCTACCGCATCGTGCGGGCCGAGTCCGGTGAGAGCGCCCTGGAGGCGCTGCGGGAGCTGAAGCTGCGCGGCGATCTGGTGGCCGTGATCATGGCCGACTACCGGATGCCGGAGATGAACGGCATCGAGTTCCTGGAACTCGCCCTGGACGTCTACCCCGGTGCACGGCGGGTGCTGCTGACCGCGTACGCGGACACCAACGCGGCCATCGACGCGATCAATGTCATCGACCTCGACCACTACCTCCTCAAGCCGTGGGATCCGCCGGAGGAGAAGCTCTACCCGGTCCTGGACGATCTGCTGGAGGCCTGGCGGACATCCGACTACCGGCCGGTTCCCACCACCAAGGTGGTGGGGCACCGCTGGTCGGCCCGCTCCTCGCAGGTCCGCGAGTTCCTGGCCCGCAACCAGGTGCCCTATCGCTGGTACTCGGTCGACACCCCGGAGGGCAGACGGCTGCTGGGAGCGGCCGGTCAGGACGGGGAGCGGCTGCCGCTCGTCGTCACCCAGGACGGCACACCGCTGGTCGAGCCGGAGGACGCGGAGCTCGCGGCGCACGTGGGACTGGCCACGAACCCGACCGCCGAGTTCTACGACCTCGTGGTGATCGGCGGCGGGCCCGCCGGACTCGGGGCCGCGGTGTACGGGGCTTCGGAGGGGCTGCGGACGCTTCTCGTGGAGCGGTCCGCGACCGGCGGACAGGCCGGGCAGAGTTCCCGCATCGAGAACTACCTCGGCTTCCCCGACGGGGTGTCGGGCGCGCAGCTGACCGACCGGGCGCGACGGCAGGCGAAGAAGTTCGGCGCGGAGATCCTCACCGCGCGGGAGGTGGCCGCCCTGGAGGTCAACGGGGCCGCGCGGATCGTGCGGTTCTCGGACGGCCCCGCCATCTCCGCGCACAGCGTGATCCTGGCGACCGGTGTGTCCTACCGGCAGCTCGCGGCCCCGGGCCTCAGGGAGCTGACGGGGCGTGGGGTCTTCTACGGCGCGGCGTTGACGGAGGCGTCCTCCTGCACGGGCCAGAACGTGTACATCGTGGGCGGCGCCAACTCCGCGGGCCAGGCCGCGATGTACCTGTCCCGGAACTGCAAGTCGGTCACCCTGCTCGTACGCGGCGAGTCGCTGTCGGCGTCGATGTCGCACTATCTGGTCCAGCAGATCGCCGAGGCGCCCAACATCGTCGTGCGCACCGGCACCGTGGTGGAGTCGGCGCACGGCTGCGAGCACCTGGAGCAGCTGACGCTGCGGGACGTGAGAACAGGAGAGACCGAACTCGTCGACACGCCCTGGCTGTTCGTGTTCATCGGGGCGGCTCCGCTGACGGACTGGCTGGAGGGGACCGTGCTGCGCGACGACCACGGGTTCATCCTGACCGGCCCCGACATGACGAGCGACGGGAACCCCCCGCCGGACTGGGAACTGGACCGGCCCCCGTACCACCTGGAGACCAATGTCCCCGGTGTGTTCGTGGCGGGCGACGCGCGCGCCGAGTCCGCCAAGCGGGTCGCCTCCGCGGTGGGCGAGGGGGCGATGGCCGTGATGCTCGTCCACCGGTATCTGGAGCAGTCATGAACCCACAGCCCGGGAAGCGGACATGAGCGGCCGGCCGATGATGTGCGACATGGAGGAGCTCAAGACGCTCTTCCTGTTCGAGAAGCTGAGCGACGACCAGTTGGCGCGGCTGTGCAGGGAAGGCCGGGTGGAGCAGTTCGAGCCCGGCCCGGTGTACACCGAGGGCGAGCCCGCCACCTGCTTCTTCGTTCTCCTCGAAGGCACGGTCGTACTCTCGCGCCGGGTCGGCAACGACGACGTGGAGACCAACCGGACCTCGCAGCGCGGCGTGTACGCGGGCGCCTTCCAGGCGTATCTGGGCGACCGGGCGCGGGCGGGCCGGTACAACGCCTCGATGCGGGTCACCGAACCCTCGCGGTTCTTCGTCCTGCCCGCCGAGACGTTCGCCGGCGTCATGCGGGACTGGTTCCCGATGGCCGTGCATCTGCTGGAGGGGCTGTTCTTCGGCACCAAGAACATCCAGCAGGTCATCAACCAGCGGGAACGGCTGCTGGCGCTGGGCTCCCTGTCCGCCGGTCTCACCCACGAGCTCAACAACCCGGCGGCGGCGGCCGTGCGTGCCACGTCGGCGCTGCGCGAGCGGGTGGCCGGGATGCGGCACAAGCTGGGGGTGATCGCGGCCGGGCGGTATGAGCCGGAGGCGCTGCTGACGCTGGTGGACATCCAGGAGCGGACGGCGGAACAAGTCGCGAAGGCCGTCCCGCTCAGTCCCCTGGAGACATCCGACCGCGAGGACGCGGTCGGTGACTGGCTGGACGACCACGGCATCCAGGACGCCTGGCAGCTCGCACCGATCTTCGTGCAGGCCGGCCTCGACACCGACTGGCTGGACCAGGTCGCGGCGACGGTCCAGGAGGGGACCCTGGAGGGCGCGATCCGCTGGCTCAACTACACGGTCGAGACCGAGCTGCTGATGAACGAGATCGAGGACTCCACGACCCGGGTCTCCACCCTGGTGAACGCGGCGCGGCAGTACTCGCAGCTCGACCGGGCCCCGTACCAGGTCGCCGATGTGCACGAACTCCTCGACAGCACCCTGCTGATGCTCTCCGGGAAGATCGGGCCCCGGATCGCCGTGGTCAAGGACTACGACCGCACCCTGCCGAGCATCCCCGCCTACCCCGGCGAGCTGAACCAGGTGTGGACCAACCTCGTCGACAACGCGGTGTCGGCGATGAACGAGACGGGCGGGGACGGCACGCTGACCGTGCGGACCGCGCTCGACCGGGACCGGTTGCTGGTCGAGTTCCGCGACACGGGTCCCGGCGTGCCGCCGGAGATCCGCGACCGCATCTTCGACCCGTTCTTCACCACGAAGCCGGTCGGCCAGGGCACCGGGCTGGGGCTGGACATCTCCTGGCGCATCGTCGTCAACAAGCACCACGGCAGCCTTGACTTCAGCTCGCAGCCCGGGGACACACGGTTCCAGGTGCGCCTGCCGCTCAGCCCCGGGGAGTCCGACGTCCCGGAGCAGGACTCCGGCGCGCAGCCCGGTTCCGAGACACCAGTGGAGGCATCATGACCACAGCCAGCGGAATCGACCCCAGAGTCCCGCCCAGCGGCGCGGGTTGCGTGGAGTGTGACGAGGCGGGCGGATGGTGGGTCCATCTGCGGCGCTGCGCGCAGTGCGGGCACATCGGCTGCTGCGACGACTCCCCCGCCAAGCACGCGACGGCCCACTACCACGCCACCCGGCACCCGCTGATCCGCAGTTTCGAGCCGGGCGAGGACTGGTTCTGGGACTACACCACCTCCGAGCTGTACGAATCCGGACCCGAGCTGGCTCCGCCGGTCTACCACCCGGTCGACCAGCCGGTGCCGGGGCCCGCGGGCCGCGTCCCGGCGAACTGGGCGGAGACGCTCCGCCAGGAGCGGGCCTGACGGCCCGTCGGCAGCCGAGGATCCGGGGCTGCGGCGGGCCGGGGCGAGGCGGGCTTGCCGGCTGATGGCCGAGACCATGGGATGTGTCCGATGCGGCGGCACGGTGGCGCCCGACGGTGTCTGCCGGCACTGCGGTGTGCCGCAGCCGGCGTTCCGTGCGCATGTGGAGATCACGGTGGGCACCGACGCGGCCGGGGTCAGCGACCGGGGCCCCCGGCGGGAGGTCAACGCGGACGCCCTGACGCTGGCCGCCACCGGGCTGTGGACGGTCGGGGTGGTCTGTGGCGGGGTTTCCCTGTCACCGCGGCCGGACCGTGCGGCCCGGGTCGCCGCCGAGGCCGGGGCGGCGGCCCTGATCGCACGGTTGCGGGAGGGGGAGGTGCCCGAGGTGGCGCTCGCCGCGGCCGCCGGGCGCGCGGGCCGGGCGGTGAGCGCGCTGGCCGTGTCGCGGGACCGCGCACCCGCCTGTACGTTCGTCGCGGGCGTCGCCGGTCCGGCTGGGATCTGGAGCGCCTGGGTCGGTGACAGCCGGGCCTACTGGCTGCCCGGCGAGGGGCCCGGCCTGCTGATGTCCGAGGACGACACGGGCGAACACGACGCCCTCACCGCCTGGCTGGGCGCCGACGCCGGGCCGGTGACCGCGCAGGTCCGCGGCCACCGGCCCCGGGTGCCCGGCCGACTGTTGCTGTGCACGGACGGCCTGTGGCGGCACCTGCCGGACGCCACCGGGCTGCCGGCGGTGCTCGGGCGGCAGGGGCGCAACGTCCTGGCCGATGCGCGGACGCTGGTGAGCCGCGCCCTGGTCGCCGGCGGCGAGGACAATGTCACCGCCGCGGTCATCCGCGTGGTGCCCGCCCCTCCCGGGGGCTGAGGGGCGCCCGGTTGCGGCGCAGCGGGCCGCCCCCCAGGGGCACGGTGTGCCAGCGGGCGGTGAAGGTGCCGGCGCCGGGGGTGTCCGCGTCGAGGGTGCCGGTCACCGTGAGGCGGTGCGGTGTCTCCAGGAAGGCGACGTCGAGCCGCAGGGTGTCCGGGTCCGTCCAGCCGCCGCTCACGGCCGTGGGCAGGGGCGCCTCGTCGACGGCCCAGCCGGAGCGGGGAACACGCAGCACAAGGCGGTCGTCGCCCTCCACGAGCGTCACCGCCCAGCCGCCGTCCGAGCCCGAGATCTCGGCCGCGGTCAGGCTGGGCTGGTCGCCGCAGCGGCCGCCCCGGGGCGTGAGCCGGGCCCCTGACCAGCGCCCGGAGGCCGCCGTGGGCGCCGGGTCGGCGGCGACCGCGGGCAGGGCGAGATGGTCGAGGCGGTGCCGGAGCGCTTTGTCCTCGTCGGCGCGGCCCATGAGCGGGCCGGGGCCGAACGCGGGCAGCAGATGGCGCCACATCGCGTCGAGCAGCTTCTGCATCTCCCCGGTGGCGGCGGTCGTGGCGATCACGGCGTCGTGCCGGGGCAGGACGACGCAGAACTGGCCGTACGCCCCGTCGCCGCGGTATCCGTGCCGCGACATCCAGAACTGGAAGCCGTAACCCTGCTGCCAGTCGGACCGGGCACCCTCGGGGGTGCCGTCGGCGGTGGAGATGTGTGGGCGGGTCGCCTCGGCGATCCAGGACGACGGCAGCAGACGCCTGCCCTCCCAGACGCCGTCCTGGAGGTACAGCAGGCCCAGGCGGGCGATGGCGTCCGTGGTGGCGTGCAGTCCGCTGAAGCCGAGGTCGCGGCCCCGGGGATGCTGGATCCAGGCGACCTGGCCGATGCCGAGCGGATCGAGGATCCGCGGGCGCAGATACTCGGTGAGCGACTGGCCCGAGCAGCGCTGGACGATGGCGGCCAGGGTGTAGGTCGCGGGCTGGTTGTAGGCGAAGACGGTGCCGGGGTCCCGGTCGGGTGGGACCAGCAGAAAGCCGCGCACGGGTTCGGCCCGGTCGGTGCCGAACGCCCTGTCGTAGGTCTCGGCGAGGTGCCCGCTCGCCATGGACGCGACGTGCCGGACCCGCATGGCGCGGCTGCGCGCGTCGGTGATGTCCGCCGCGAATTCCGGGAAGTACGAGATCACGGGCGCGTCGAGGTCGAGGAGCCCCTCGGCGGCGGCGACCCCGGCGGCCGTCGAGGCGAAGCTCTTGCTGAGCGAGTACAGCAGATGCAGGCGGTCCGCGGTGTAGGGCGCCCACCAGCCGGAGGCCACCAGGCGTCCGTGACGAAGGATCATCAGGCTGTGCGGCTCGATGTCCGGTGCCGCCTCCACCGCGTCGAGGAACGCATGGATCCCGCGGGCGTCGACCCCCTGCTCGGCGGGCGTGCTGACGGGCAACGGACGGGCGCTCATCCGGCGGGCCTCCTGGCGGTCGCGGGTGGTGGGCACGGCTGCGGTTCGCCGTGTCCGCCCTCCTTGCTGTATGCGCCATCCTTACGGTCCCGGTCGGGACATGTCCATGATCCCGACGGGCAGGGATCCGACGGGCACGGATCTGACGGGAAATGATTGTAGGGTGAGGCGGCTCCGCCGTCCCGTTTCCGTGTCCTGCGACCGGGAACCCGCCTGCTTATGGTGCAAATCGGATACACGATGATGACCGAGCAGGCGGGCCCGCGTGCGCTCGTCGACCATGTGGTATGGGCCGAGGAGGCCGGCTTCGACTTCTCCGTGACCTCCGACCACTACTTCCCGTGGCTGCGGGAGCAAGGGCACTCGCCGTACGCGTGGAGTGTGCTGGGCGCCGCCGCGCAGGCCACCTCACGGATCCCGCTGATGACGTATGTGACCTGCCCCAGCGTGCGTTACCACCCGGCGGTGGTGGCCCAGAAGGCCGCCACGATGCAACTGCTGTCCCAGGGCAGGTTCCGGCTGGGTCTCGGTTCCGGTGAGAACCTCAACGAGCATGTGGTGGGCCGTGGCTGGCCCTCGATCGAGGTCCGGCACGAGATGCTCGAGGAGGCGGTCGGCATCATCCGCGATCTGTTCGGTGGCGGCCATATCAGCCGCCGCGGCAGGCACTTCGACGTGGACTCGGCCCGGCTGTGGGACCTGCCGGACGAGCCGCCGCCGATCGGTGTCGCCGTCTCCGGCGAGCGGTCCTGCGCCCTGGCCGGCCGGCTGGCGGACCTCGTCATCGCCACCGAGCCGAAGCGGGAACTCCTCGTCTCCTTCGACCGGCACGGCGGCGAGGGCAAGCCCCGGGTGGGGCAGCTGCCCGTGTGCTACGACCGCGACCGGGACGCCGCGGTACGGCGGGCGCACGAGCAGTTCCGCTGGTTCGGCGGCGGCTGGAAGGTCAACTCCGAGCTGCCGCATCCGGATTCGTTCGCGTCGGCCACGCAGTACGTCAGGCCAGAGGACGTGGCCTCCTCGATCCCGTGCGGCGACGACCCGGCGGACTTCGTCGAGGCCGTACGGCCCTACGCCGAGGCCGGGTTCACGGAGATCGCGCTCGTCCAGATCGGCGGCGACACACAGACCGAGTTCATCGAGTGGTCGGCCAAGGAACTGCTGCCCGCGCTGCGGGAGGCTCTGCGCTGAGCCGGGCAACAGGGGTGCCCCCAGGGCTGCGTTGACCGTACACCACCATAATGAGCGGGTGATCGACTCTTCCCCCACCGCCCTCCCACCGTCCGAACAGCGCGTGCCCGTCGTCATCGTCGGCGCGGGACCGGCCGGGCTGACCCTTGCCAACATCCTGCGAGACGCCTCCGTCGGCTGTGTCGTCCTGGAGGCCGAGAGCCGGGAGTTCATCGAACGGCGGCCCCGGGCGGGGTTCCTGGAGGAGTGGGCGGTACGGGCCCTGGAGCGGCACGGGCTCGCCGGGGGACTGCTGGAACGGGCGTCCACGCACAGCACCTGCGAGTTCCGCATCGACGGTGAACGGCACCGCTTCCCGTACACGGACATCTCCGGCCACCACCACTTCGTCTACCCGCAGCCGCTGCTCGTGACCGACCTGGTGCGGGAGTACACGGACGTCAAGGGCGGGGACATACGGTTCCGGGTGCGGGAGGTGGAGCTGCACGGCATCGACACCGAGCGGCCGTCGGTGTCGTACACGGATCCGGACTCGGGGGCGCGCCGCCGGATCGACTGCGCCATCGTCGCCGGGTGCGACGGGGCCCGCGGCGTCACCCGGTCCGCGCTGCCGACGGAGCGCGCACACCTCGCGCGGCTCGACTACGGGGTCGGCTGGCTGGCGCTGCTCGCTCAGGCGCCGCCGTCGTCGGACTGCGTCGTCTTCGGGATCCATCCGCGCGGTTTCGCCGCCCATATGGCCCGCAGTCCCGAGGTCACCCGCTACTACCTGCAGTGCCCGCCCGGCGACGACCCGGAGAACTGGCCGGACGACCGCGTCTGGTCCGAGCTGCACACCCGGCTGGCCGCGACCGGGGCGACGCCGCTGACGGAGGGCCGGCTGATCGAGAAGCGGGTGCTCGACATGCACAACCATGTGGTGCAGCCGATGGCCTACGGCAGGCTGTTCCTCGCGGGCGACGCCGCCCACCTCGTCGCCCCGATCGCCGCGAAGGGCATGAATCTCGCCCTGCACGACGCGCTGCTGCTCGCCGACGCGCTGATCGCGTACCACCGTAAGGGCGACGCCGGTGGACTGCGCGGCTACTCGGCGGCCTGTCTGCGCCGGGTGTGGGAGTACCAGGAGTTCTCGGAGTGGTTCGCCGAGCTGCTGCACGGCCCCTCGTCCGGCGATCCGTTCCGCGCGGGCAATGCGACGGCCCGACTGCGGCGACTGTTCCACTCGCCCGCGGCGGCGGCCGCGTTCGCCGAGTCGTACATCGGATCGACGGCCTCCCGTAACCCACAGTAACCTACTGGCCAGTAGTCGACGCAGAGCGTTCTCGCACGTGTGCATGGGTGTTCAAGCCGCACACACGGGCCGCGAGAAATCCGGTGCGAAGAAATCCCCTTTCTTTGAACACCCACCGTCACGCCCGCCGTACATCCGGGAAACCGGAGAGTCTGGTGCGCAGCAAGGGGTGACGATGGACCACGGGCAGGTCTCCGCCAAGGAGTTGATTGCCGGTCGGTACCGCACGCTCGCGGTCGTCCATCAGGAGGAGGGACGGACCGTCGGGCTCGGCGAGGACGTCGAGTTCGAGCGGCCGGTCACGCTCATAGGGTCACGGCTCGCCCCCTCGACGCCCGAGGCCGGCGCGCGCCGCACGGTCGCCCGCATACTGCGCGACTCGGAGGCGATGCAAGCGCTGTGCCCGGAGGGAGTCGCCGCTGTCCTCGACGTGATCGAGGACAACGGTGTCCTGTGGGCCGTGACGGAACGCGTCGAGGGCACGCCCCTGGGCGAGATCCTGACCCGAGGGCCCCTCAACTACGTGCGGGCGGCGCGGATCGGTCTCGGCATTCTCGATGTGCTGGAGGCCGCCCACCGCAGGGGCTTGACCCACGGCGACCTGAGCCCCGGCCAGGTGTTCGTGCGGGAGGACGGCGGTGTCGTGGTGACCGGGTTCGGGCTGATCGGCGCGTCCGTCACCCAGCGGGTCACCGCGCCCTCGTATGCCTCCCCCGAACAGGCACGCGGGACGAGCGCCGGCCCGGCGGCCGACCAGTGGGCGGTGGGCGCGCTCCTGTACGCGATGACGGAGGGGCGGCCGCCGGTCAAGGACCGGGGCACGGTCGAGGCGACCCTGCGCGCGGTGGACCGGCTGCCGTTGCGCGCGCCGGCGAAGTCCGGCCCTCTGACGCCGGCCGTCACGGGGCTGCTGCGCCGGGACGCCCTGGAGCGGGTGCCGGAGGTGGTGGTCCGTGCGTCGCTGGCGCGCGTCCTGAGCGGAGACACGGCGGCCTCCGGCCCACAGGCGCCGGCGACCGGCCCCAGCGGTGCCCGGCTGGTCGCGCACCGGGCCGGACGGGCCTGGAGCAGACCGGCCGTGCGCCGGTCCGCACTGGCGGGGGCGGGACTGGTGGTCGTTGCCTCGTCGGTCGCCGTCCTGGCCACGGCGGGCCACTACGGCAGCATCCCCTCCGCCGGTGCGGAGCCCTCCCGTTCCGGCCCGCCGGCCGTCTCGGCGGGCCCGTCCGGCGACGGCTCCGGCCGCTCGCTCCCCACCGAGACCGGCAGGACGGCGACCGCGTCCCCCTCCTCCTCCCCTTCGCCGACAGCCCCCGGTGATCCGCACGCGGACTTCGAACGCTTCGTCGCCGCCGAGGGCTTCTCCGTCGACCTGCCACGAGGATGGAAGCGCCTCAGCACGACCCCGGCCGCCGAGGACACCTACCGGGTGACGTTCGGCTCGGGCAAGGACCCGCGCACGCTGACCGTCACCGCCGGCGTGCGCCTCGGCCGGAATCCGGTCGCGGCGTGGCAGAACCTGGAGACGTCCCTGCGGAGCACGGACGACGACTTCACGCGGGTGGGCACCATCCGCGCCGTCACGTACCAGGGTTACCAGGGCGCCGACATGGTGTGGCTGTCCACGGTCGACGGCGTCCGGGTGCGCACCTTCGGCCGTGGCTTCCTCACCGGAGGCGGCCGCGGATTCTCCCTGCGCTGGACAACCCCCGCCGCCGGCACCGACAGCGCCGCCGACCAGCAGGCCCTGGACGTGATCCTGCGCACCTTCCGGGCGACGGCGGGCTGACGGCGGGCCCGCCGGGCCCGAGGCCCCACGCCCGCTCCGATGCACGGCGGAGCGGGTCGTCACCGACGGCCCTCGGGGGAACGGCGGTCCGACGGCCGCTGGGCGAGCCACAGGCCGACCGCCTCGGCGATCTCCTGCCCGGTCTCCAGTTCGATGAAGCCGAACTGGCCGCCCTGATTGCACTCGAGGAACCACCACAGCCCGTCCTCGTCCTCGGCGAAGTCGAAGGCCGCATAGGCGAGTCCGGACAGCGCCAGATACTCCTGCACCGACGTCACGACGCGCTCCGGCACCGCCGTGGCCTCCCAGGAGTACCCGGTGTCGCCGTACCGGCCGTCGATCTGGTCCGGCGCGGCCCTCTTGCGTGCGCCGAACAGGCGGGGGCCGACACAGGTCAGCCGGATGTCGGCGCGCTTGGGGACGTAGCGCTGGAGCAGCACGGGGCCCGCCGCCACGGCGGAGAAGTCGGTGTCGGGTCCGATGAGCGTGGTGGGCAACGCCAGTTCCGGGTCGCCCGGCGGCGGCCCCGAGGCGGACTTCACCACCACCTCCCGGTACTCCTCGGCGAACCGCTGGGCGACGCGGGGGGCGGTGGTGATCAGGGTGGGCGGCACGGCGAAGCCGCTGAGGTGGGCGACCCGCAGCTGCCACGGCTTGTAGCGGGCCTGGTCGGCGTTGCGGGGATGGTTCATCCAGCGGGTCGGGGCCGAGAGCAGCATGCCGTACAGGGCCTGCCGCGTCTCGGCGGTCAGCCACCGGGAGGCGTGTGCCGCGTGGGCGGCGGGTTCCCCCGGCCTGCGCACCCACACCGAGCGCAGCCCGCCCATGCTCAGCACATGCCCGTTGACCGAGAGATGGCCGTCGAAGTCACCGTGGGCGTAGTCGGCGGCCAGGACCGCCTTGCCGGGGAGGTCGGCGGGATCCAGGCGCATCACGGGAACGCCCCGTTGCAGCAGCACGGCCACCACCAAGTCCGCGGTCACGTCCTGCTCCGACGTGAGGATGAGGACCGTCATCCGGATGCGGGCCGTCAGTCGTCGAAGTGCGTCTGGGAGCCGGCGGTGGACGTCGTCGTCCCGGCCGCGTGGAGCAGCGCCCGGTCGCTCACGGCGGGCCGGCCGTCGGGCAGCACGTTCAACTGCCGGGAGGTGTCGAAGCGATACGGCGTCACCACAGCCGGAATCCCGCGTGGCACGGCGTAGTTGAGGGTGAACGGTCGCACGAAAAACCTCCATGTGCCAAAGGTGTCTCTTCGCAACTCTTTACGTCCTCCTCGCGTAAGGAATTCATCACTTTCCGCCACATCAGGGTGAAGGTCATCACATTGTCAGGACCTGGCCGGCGCCCTCCGGAGAACTCCTCGGCAAGCCGGATGCGTGCTGTCGGTGGGCTCGGCAACAATGCGGGGTAAAGATCATCTCGCTCCGGGCGGGACGACCGCCAGCCCATGCCCCGAAAGGCAGACCGACCATGACGCGCCCTCGGCTCAGTGCCCGTGCTGCCGAAGTGCTGCGCCTGATCATGGACCAGCGCATACCGGTCTTCCTCACCGTCCACGCCAACGGGCGCCGTCGCTACGGCTGTTGGCAGTCGGGCGGCCGTCATACGGCACTGCCCACCGACGAGTGCGAGGCGCTGCTCGTGGCCGGACGGATCGTGCTCGGGGATCCCGTGGTGGACCGGGCCAAGACCACCTACCGGGTACGGGCCGCCGCACGGGGCACGACCCGCGCCGGCCGCTCCGCCCTGACGGCGTGACTCCTGCCCTCGGCTGCATGAGGCGCTGATCACGCGGCGGCCTGACGGCATGTCATCTTGCCGGTCCGGGCCGCTCGACCGGCGGTCACCGACCGGTCTGCCGCGTGGTTCCTACCAGCGGTCCTCCACCTGCTCCCTGATCCGCAGCTCGTAGAGGTCACCGATCGCGTCGAGTGTCTCCCGCGACAGCGCGGGAAGCTTCGCGACCGCCGCGTTGGCGCGGGCCTGGTGGGCCGAACGGGCCCCGGGGATCACCGTGGTCACACCGGGCTGCCGGATGATCCAGGCGAGCGCCAGCTGAGCCGGCGTGAAGCCCTCGGGGGTGAGCGCGGCGAACTCCGCCGCCGCGTCCACGCCGGTCGCGTAGTCCACGCCGGAAAAGGTCTCGCCCTGGTCGAAGGCCTCGCCGTGCCGGTTGAACGAGCGATGGTCGTTGACGGCGAAGACCGTGTCCTTGGTGTACTTCCCCGACAGCAGGCCGGAGGCCAGCGGCACCCGGGCGATGATGCCCACGCCCGCCTCCCGCGCGGCCGGCAGGACCTCGCGCAGAGGTTTCATCCGGAACGGGTTGAGGATGATCTGCACGCTCGCCACATTCGGGCGGGCGATCGCGGTCAGCGCCTCGGCGCATGTCTCGACGCTCACCCCGTACGCGGCGACACGGTCCTCCTCGACCAGTGTGTCGAGGGCGTCGTACACCTCGTCGGAGGAGTAGACGGGCGTCGGCGGGCAGTGGAGCTGCACCAGGTCGATGCAGTCGACGCCGAGATTGCGCCGGGAACGGTCGTTCCAGGCGCGGAAGTTGTCCAGGACGTAGTTCTGCGGGATCTGGTCGACGCGGCGCCCCATCTTGGTCGCCACCAGCACATGCAGGTCGGGCCTGCCGAGCAGGACGGCGGCGATGGTCTGCTCGCTGCGCCCGTCGCCGTACACATCGGCGGTGTCGAAGAACGTCACGCCGGACTCGGCCGCCGCCTCCAGCACCTCGTGAGCGGTCGTGTCGTCGACGTCACCCCAGTCCGCGCCCAGTTGCCAGGTGCCGAGGCCGATGACCGACGCGTGCTGCCCCGACCTGCGGAATTCTCGTTCCTCCATGTGGCCAGTGTGTCATCCGGTCCCGCCCGCGCAGGGGACGCCCGATCCTGCGCGCCGTACACGCCCGCTCCCCGGGTGAGGGGCGCCGCCCGAAGCGGCTCCGGCGGGCGGACTAGATTGGGCGCACCGACCGAGGAGACGCCCATGCCCGCCCGCCCCCGCCTGCTGTACGTGACCGATCTGGCTTATCCGGCGCGCGGGCGGCGCTACTGCGACGAGGACATCGACCTGTCGTCCCGGTTGCGCGCGGACTTCGACATCGCCCTGTGCCACCCGCTGGACGCCGCCGCGCTGATGGACGGCTTCGACGCCGTCGTCGTACGCAACAGCGGACCGGTGCTGCACTACCAGCAGGCCTACGACGCCTTCCGCGCCCGGGCCGCCGCGCATGGCACCCGGGTGTACAACCCGCTGACCGGGCGGGCCGACATGGCCGGCAAGCAGTACCTGCTGGATCTGACCGAGGCCGGCTTCCCGGTCATCCCCACCGTGGACCGCCCCGAGGACCTCGGCCGGCTGCCCGAGGCGGACCGGTACGCCGTCAAGCCGACGGCCGGGGCGGACTCCATCGGCCTGGACTTCGTGCCCCGTCCCCGGCTGACGGAACTGACCTGGGGCGACATCCTGGTCCAGCCGCGCATCGACTTCCGCTACGAGGTGTCGTTCTACTACGTCGACGACGCCTTCCAGTACGCGCTGCACGCACCGGACCCCGAGCGGCGCTGGGTCCTCGAACCCTACGCCCCCACGGACGCCGATCTGGCCTTCGCCCGGCGCTTCATCGACTGGAACACGCTCGACCAGGGGATCCAGCGCGTGGACGCCTGCCGCACCCGGGACGGGGACCTGCTGCTGGTGGAGCTTGAGGACCTCAACCCCTATCTGTCGCTCGACCTGGTGCCCGGCCGCACCCGTGACGCCTTCGTCACCGCGCTGACGGCCTCCCTCCACCGATACCTGGAGCCGACGTCCCACGGGTGAGCCCGCCCAGGCCGTTCGCCCCTTCGGCTCCGCCCATGACGAAAGGGCGCGGACGGCCGCGCCCTTTCACCGTGTCCGCGGTGAGGCGGTGGGCTCAGGCCGGCCGGCGGCTCTCCAGCCGCAGCTCGACCTCGACCTCCTGGTCGCCTGCCACCGCACCCAACTGATGGACGACGAACGTCTCGTCCAGGGCTTGTCGCAGACGCTCCACCGCCCGGGGTTCGCCCTGCAGTTCGGCCTTCACGGGACCGGACAGGGACGGTGCCGACGGCGTCCCGGCGGACTCACCGGGGGACGTCGAGGTGTCGAACGTGCCGGTCCACATCGTGGGCCGGGCTCCGGAGGTCTCGTGCGGTGTGTCGTCGGCGCAGCGGTCGGATGCGAAATGCCGGCACAGTTCGGCGAACAGGCTCCCGGCGTCCGTCGGCGAGCAGTCACTGAGCACCACCTCGACCTGCGGTGTGTGCGCTACGGGCGAGTTCACGGCCGCTCCTCTCCTTCGTGGCCGACGCGTCCTTCGTAGGGCGACGCGGGTACCCCTCCCCCGGGTCTCCATGCACGACGGTAAGGCCGTGGCCACGGGTGCGCCTGTCGGGGAGCCGGCTGTGATGTGGGCCGTAAGGTCCCTGGTCAGCGATGCCCGTGAGCTATGTTGAAAGTCCGAGGCACATAAAGGAGGCGGTCCGGTGCCATCGCCGCAGCAGACACGCGCGCAGGAGTCTGCGATCACTGCGGGCAAGACGGTCCCGGAGGCGGGAGCCAGCCCGACGTCCCAGCTCAGAGAGCTGTTCGATGGTCCGCGGCTGTCCCCTGGGCATCGCCGGATCGCCCAGTATCTGATCGAGCACCTCACCGAGGCGGCCTTCCTGTCGATCACGGACCTGGCCGAGCGGGCGGGCGTCAGCCAGCCCTCGGTGACGCGTTTCGCGGCGGCCGTCGGCTTCAGCGGCTACCCGGCGCTGCGGGAGAAGCTCCAGGCCATCGCTCTGAGCAACCTCGGCACTCCCAGCACCCCCGCGGAAGCGCGCAGCAACGAGCTCCAGGCGGCCGTGGACGCCGAGATCGAGAACCTGGAGAACCTGCGCCGGGACTTCGCCGACCCGGACCAGGTGATCCGCGTGGGGCGGGCGCTGTCGGAGTCGACCCCGCTGACCGTGATGGGCCTGAGGATCTCCGGTTCGCTCGCCGAGTACTTCGCTTACGGGGCCCGGCGGATCCACCCCGACGTACGGCTGGTGACCCGCGGCGGCACCGTCGCCTATGACGCGCTGCTCCAGTCACGGGAGGCTGGCGGCACCTGGGTGCTGGCGTTCGGGATGCCCCGGCACGCCCAGGAGACCCTGACGGCGGTGCGGGTGGCGCGCAAGGCGGGGCTCAAGGTCGCGCTGATCACCGATCTGGGACTGGGGCCGCTGGCCGACGAGGCCGACGTCGTCTTCGCCACCGGCACCGGCTCGCGTTTGGTCTTCGACTCGTACGCCGCCCCCGGACTGATGGCCGCGGCCCTGCTCCAGGCCATGACCGACGCCGACCCGGAGCGGACGCAGGCCCGCCTCGACGAGTACGAGCAGATCGCCGACCAGCATCAGTTCTTCCTCAAGGACTGACGGCCGCTCCTCAAGTCTTCCTCAAGGGCCGACGGAGGCCGCGCCCGCAAGACGGGAAGAATCGCACCAAACTGCAGATGAATTTTTTCATGTCCTTGCGTATCCGCCGGTATATATAAATACTGCTCGCGGATCGTGGCCCGGGCTTCCCCTCCCGGACACGCCGTCCGGACCACCGGGGCCGTCCGCTCCTACCCACGGGCGCCGGGTGTCCGGCCGGGACCCGCCTGTCGCGGGTGTCCACGGCGGCGGCTCCGGCCCTCCCCTGGCCGGAGCCGCCCCCGAGGTGCCGCACATCCTGAGCCGACGTGACCCGGAAGCGAAGACCATGGCCTTGACGACGTACTCGCCGATCAGCTCGGACTGGCCGTGCCAGGTCAAAGCACCCGGCAGCTACGACTGGGAGCGATCGGCCGCCAAATGGCTGCGCGAACTCGTCCCCGCTCGCTACGCCAGCTACCCGGCCCTGATCCGCCACCCGGTCCTGCTCGCCCGGCATGCGCAGATCCAGGTGCAGCACGAGGTGCGGGTGGCGCGGACCGCGCTGCAGACGGCGCGGGCGGAGCTGCCCCGGCTAGGACTGCCCGAGTCGGTCATCGAGCACACCATCCGGCTCTACGCCGCCGAGCTGATGCAGCTCCAGCACATCGCGCGCAGCGTACGCGCGGTCTCCCAGGCCCTGGTGGACAGCGGCGCCGCCCGCGGCCACTGACCGCGCCCGGCACACCCGCTCCGCCGCGACCGTCCGGGCCATTCGGCCCGGCACGGGCACTGTCCGCCGCGAAGCCGGGCATCCGTAGGAGAGGACGACTCCTACGGATGCCCGGAGCTGTGCATGGACTCCATGAGCTGGACCGTGATCGCCGTCGTCGCGGTCCTCGCGGCCACACTGCTCGGCGTGGCGCTCGCGCTGTTGCTGCGGCTGGTCCGCACGCGCCGCGACCTGCGCCGCGCCGGACTGCCGACGGGGCCCCGCTGGGTCTTCTGGGGCGCGGTCCTGTATCTGGTGCTGCCGACCGATCTGCTGCCCGATCCCGTCTACCTCGACGACATCGCCGTCCTGCTGCTGGCACTGAAGTCGATGCGGTCCGCCATGCCGGTGCGGGAACTCGAGCGCCGCGACGGCGCGTTGTCCGACTGACGGGCGACGGACGAGGACATCGCCCCGGCCGTCACCCGCCACTGGCGTGACGTGCGGCCGGGGTCCCCTCCCCGGCCGCTGCCATCCGCCGGTGCCGGACGTCGGCCGCCGTATCGGATTCCGGCGGGCGCCCTCACCCCTCCTTGCCGGGCTGGTGGTTCGGCCGCCGATGAGGCGGCTGGTCCGGGGCCGGGCGCGGCTTGATGGGCGGGATGTCGCGGGTCTGCGGCTTGTCCGCGTCGAGGGTGAGCGGCTCTCCGTGGTGATGGATGGTCAGGGGGCCACCCTTCAGCAGGGTGTACGTGGCCGTGGTACGGCCGATCTCCACTCGCAGTCGGCAACCCCGCAGTTCGAGGGTGAAGGCGAGCCGGCCGAAACGCTCCGGCAGACGCGGCGCGAACGCGAACCTCTCCCCGTGGTGGCGCAGACCGCCGAAGCCCCCGACGAGTGCCATCCAGGTACCGGCCAGGGACGCGATGTGCAGGCCGTCCCGGGTGTTGTGCTCCAGGTCCTCCAGGTCCATCAGCGCGGCCTCGTGCAGATAGTCGTAGGCGAGCCGCAGATGGCCCGTCTCGGCCGCGATGACCGCCTGGCAGCAGGCGGACAGGGACGAGTCGCGCACGGTCAGAGGTTCGTAGTAGGCGAAGTTGCGTGCCTTGTGCTCCGCGTCGAAGAAGGGGCCGCACGTGTACATCGCCAGGACCAGGTCGGCCTGCTTGACCACCTGCTTGCGGTACAGGTCGAAATACGGGAAGTGCAGCAGCAGCGGGTACTGGTCGGCGCGCGTCGAGGCGAAGTCCCAGCGCTGGTAGCGGGTGAACCCGGTGTGCTGCTCGTGCACGCCCAGTTCGTCGTCGTAGGGGATGTGCATCGCCTCCGCGGCCTCCCGCCAGGCGGCGCTCTCCTCCACGTCGACGCCCAGCTCCGCGGCCCGGCGCGGATGGCGCTCGACGGCGTCGGCCGCGGCCAGCAGGTTCGCGCGGGCCATCAGGTTGGTGTACGTGTTGTCGTCGGCGATCGCGCTGTACTCGTCCGGGCCGGTCACCCCGTCGATGTGGAAGGTGCCGTGGTGGTCGTGGTGACCGAGTGAGCGCCACAACCGGGCCGTCTCCACCAGGAGTTCCACCCCGGTGTCGCGGTCGAAGCGCTCGTCGCCGGTGGCGGAGGTGTACCGGACGACCGCGTCGGCGATGTCGGCGTTCACATGGAACGCGGCGGTGCCCGCGGGCCAGTACGCCGACCCCTCCGAGCCCTCGATGGTCCGCCAGGGGAACGCCGCGCCCCGCAGGCCCAGTTGCACGGCCCGCTCCCGGGCCGCGGGCAGCGTGTTCTGCCGCCACCGCAGCGCCTCGGCGACCGCGTCCGGCGAGGTGTAGGTGAGCAGGGGCAGCACGAACATCTCGGTGTCCCAGAAGGCGTGACCGTCGTAGCCGGAGCCGGTCAGCCCCTTGGCGGGGATCGCCCGCTGCTCCGCACGGGCCCCGGCCTGGAGCACATGGAACAGGGCGAAGCGGACCGCCTGCTGGATCTGTTCGTCACCGTCGATCTCGACATCGGAACGCGCCCAGAACTCGCCCAGGTAGCCGCGCTGCTCGGCGAGGAGGGCGGACCAGCCCCCGCTTGTGGCGGCGGCCAGCGCCGCGTCCACCTGGTCGCTGACGGCGGGCAGCGAGCGGGTGCCCGACCAGCCGTAGGAGACGAACTTCTCCACGCGCAGCCGTTCGCCCGGGTCCAGCACGGTGGCGATGGTGAGGCGGGCTAGGTCCTCGCTCGCCTCGCTGTCGGTGGTGGTCGGGTCGGGGCCGCTGACGAGGTGGTCGGCGGCGGCGCCTACCCTGAGGCCGCTCCTGCGGGTGCGGTGCACCAGCCTCAGCCGGCCGCTCTTCGCGAAGTGCTCCTCCGACTCCAGCGGCGACTCGAGGACGACGGCGGCCCGCGGGTCGCCCTCACGGCCCGGGAGTTGCTCGTTGGCGACCAGCTCCGACTGCACCACGATCCGGGCCCTCGCGTCGAGGGCCTCGACCTCGTAGGCGACGGCGGCGATCGCGCGCTGGGTGAAGGACACGAGCCGGGTGGAGCGCACCCGGACCGTCGTGCCGGCCGGTGAGGTCCACTCACAGGTCCGGGTGAGCGTGCCGGCCCGCAGATCGAGGACACGCTCGTGGGAGCGCAGCCGGCCGTAGCGCAGATCGAAGGGCTCGTCGTCCACCAGCAGACGGATGATCTTTCCGTTGGTGACGTTGATGACGGTCTGCCCGGACTCCGGATAGCCGTACCCCGCCTCCGCGTACGGCAACGGATGCAACTCGTGGACGCCGTTGAGATAGGAGCCCGGCAGTCCGTGCGGCTCCCCCTCGTCGAGGTTGCCGCGCCAGCCGACATGCCCGTTGGACAGCGCGAACACCGACTCGCTCTGCGGCAGGACGTCCGGATGCAGTCCCCGCTCGCGAAGCACCCAGGGTTCGACGGCGTACGAGCTCTGCGTGATCACGAAGGCGCCCCCAGTTCCGCGAGATCCCGTACGACGACATCGGCGCCGTGTGCCCGCAGCGCGTCCGCCTGGCCGACGCGGTCCACTCCCACGACGTACCCGAAGTGCCCCGAGCGCCCGGCGTCCATGCCGGCCAGCGCGTCCTCGAAGACGGCGGCGGCCTTCGCCTCGACGCCGAGGTCCTGGGCGGCGGCGAGGAAGGTGTCGGGGTGCGGTTTGCCCGGCAGACGCCGCTCGGCGGCCACGATCCCGTCGACGCGCACGTCGAAGAGGTCCTCGGCGCCGATGGACCGCAGGACGTCGCGGCAGTTGGCGCTGGAGGAGACGACGGCCGTACGCAGTCCGGCGGCGCGCACGGCCTGGATGTAGCGGATGGTGCCGTCGTACGCCTCGACACCGCGGGTGCGGATCAGTTCCAGCAGCAGTTCGTTCTTGCGGTTGCCGAGGCCGTGGACGGTGTCCCGGTCGGCCGGGTCGTCGGGGGCGCCCTCGGGCAGCCGGATGTCGCGGGAGGCGAGGAAGGTGCGGACGCCGTCGGCGCGGGGCCGCCCGTCGACGTACTCGTCGTAGTCGGAGACCTCGTCGAAGGGGCGGTAGGACTCCCCGTCCCGTCGTCGCAGAAAATCGTCGAACGTCTGTTTCCACGCGGCCGCGTGGACGACGGCGGTCTTGGTGATGACCCCGTCGAGGTCGAAAAGGCAGGCCTGGATGCCGTCCGGAAGACCGAGCTCTGTCATAGGAGCCACCTTCCCCCATGAGGGCCGCACAGGGGGTGGTGAAGGCCACATTCCGCCGGGCGCCCACGCGTGGCCGGCGGGCTCGGGAGCCCGCACCCGTCCCGCGTGGCCTGCCTGGGGTCGCTGCCGTGGGCCGGTTCCCCACTCTCGCGTTCCCGTGCGCCCCGGTGGTCAAATGGCCTGACCCGGCCCGCCGCACCGGCGGGCTCCCCACGACCCGGCAGCGAGCGCGGACACCTATGACCTTCGACGATCTTCTGAAGCGGGCCGCGTCCCTCGGGCGCCCCGGTCGCCGTGCGATCCTCGGCATCGCCGGCAGCCCGGGCGCGGGCAAGACCACGCTCGCCGAACACCTGGTCCGGAAGCTGAACGGCGACGGGACACCGTGGGTGGCGCACGTCCCGATGGACGGTTTCCACCTGGCGGATGCGGAGCTGGACCGCCTGGGCCGCCGTGAGCGCAAGGGCGCGCCGGACACGTTCGACGCGGCCGGGTACGCGGCGCTGCTGCGGCGGTTGGGCGAGGAGACGGATGGCGAGACCGTGTACGCGCCGGGGTTCGAACGGGTGCTGGAACAGCCTCTCGCGGGCGCGATCCCGGTGCCGGCGTCGGCGCGTCTCGTCGTGACGGAGGGCAACTATCTGCTGCTGGAGACGGGCGCCTGGGCGCGGGTCAGGCCGCTGCTGGACGAGGTGTGGTTCTGCGAGATCGACGAGCCCGAACGCGTGCGGCGGCTGGTGGCCCGCCACGAGGAGTTCGGCAAGGACCACGAGACCGCGGTGGCGTGGGTGGGCGGCACGGACCAGCGCAACGCGGACCTGGTGGCAAGGACCCGGCACCGGGCGGATCTGGTGGTGCCCGCGGAGGCGTTGCCGACCGCGCCCGAACCGCCGCGGGCCAGGAGGTCCGCGGGCCGGCCGTAGGCTGCTGCCATGGGTGGGGGCATCCTGGTGCGCCGAGTTCGGGTCGCTGCCGCGCGGACGGGGCGAGGTGGTCGTCGAGGCGGACCGGCGCGAGTGGGGTGTCGTCGGCCTGCGCTGCCGACCACGGCCCCGGCCTGGCTTGACCGCTGGGGTCAGCCGTGCAGGGTGAGCCGTGGCTCGCCGTACGCGTCGCCCGCCGGGTCGCCGATCGTGGCGGTGAACGCCTCCGTGCGCACGGTCAGTCCCTGCTCGAAGTGGTCGAAGGTGGGGGCGAAGGAGCCGCCCGGGCCGTAGCGCACGGCGAAGAGGTGCAGCCCCTCCGGGGCGCCCGGGGCCGGTCCGGCCTCCAGCGCGCTGGACGCGATCAGATGGCGCCAGCCCTCGTCCGGGTTGCCGTACACACGCGGGTCGGCGGCCAGCGCGAACGCCGCCTGCTCCTGGGTGAGTTGCGAGCGCGCGTCGAAGGAGTCCGCGCCCTCGGGATGCGTCAGGCGCAGGGTGCCCGCCGATGTCACCTCGCCCTCCGCCGTCCTTCGCACCCGGTCACCGTCGTCCTTGGCGTACGGCAGCCCGGCCAGCAGATACGCCGTCCCGTCGAGGCGTTCTACGGCGACCGTGACCCACAGGCGGGTGCCGTCGGTGACATACAGGGACCGCACATGACGCAGGACGTGGTCGCGATCGACGACGGGCTGCGTGACCAGTTTGGCCGCCAGATCGGCCGCACGGACGTCCCGCACCCGGACCGCGCCCATCGGCCGGCACAGCAGAAAGCCGTCGACGACCGGGCCGAAGCCGTGCCGGCGGTCGACCGCGGCCGGCAGATAGTACGTGCCCGCCGCTTCGACCAGGGCCGGGGTCATACGGTCGTCGAAGGCCACCGAGACCGTGCCGGCCCGCAGTTGGTGGCGGACGACCGCCGCCGACGGTGCCCGGTGCCAGCGGATGGGGTCCTGGATCTGCCAGACCAGCATGAAGGCGAAGTGTCCGTCGACGCCGCCGTCCGGCTGGGCCGCATGCCGCCCCCAGCGGGTGTCGCCCCGGTAGCGGCCCAGGTCGGCGTCGACGCGCCGGCTGAAGTGGCGCAGACCCAGCACGGCCTCGAAACCGCAGTGCTGTTCGCTGTAGCGCGGACCGCCGATGTCGAAGCCGCCGTTCGTGAGGCGCGCGTCGATGTACCGGGCGAGCGTGTCGCCGTCCTCGGCGAAGACCTCCTCGCCGCTCACCCGGTGTGCCTGGGCGAGGAAGGAGAGTGAGATCGGGCCGTAGTTGTTGTCGTAGGCACCTTTGTGCTCCGACGGCAGCAGCGCGCCCCGGTCCCGCACACGGCGGGCGCGGATCTCGTCGGCGTACAGGCCGAGCGCCCGCTCGCGGACCGCCTCTCCCTGGGGGCCGGAGAGGTGGCGGGCCAGCATCAGCCCGCCGACCACACAGCCGATGGCCTGGTTGCCCGCCTCCTGCGGATTGAAGAAGGTCGCCTCGGTGAGCCACCGCCAGTAGCCGTGCGCCAGCGCCCTGAGCGCGGCGCGCTGCTCGCCGTCGAACAGCCCGTGTGCCGCGTCCAGGACGTTGACCGCCTGGAGCAGCGCCCACACCGTGCTCGGCCAGTCGCCGATCGGGTGCGCACCCGGCGCGAGGACGTAACGGGCGTACGGCAGGCCCGAGTCGCGCACGGTGAGATTGGGATAGCCGGGGTTGTCCTCGGTGAACACCCGCTCGCGCAGATGGAAGGCGAGGCTCCGGCGGGCCGCCTCGGCCGTCCTCGGGTCCCCGGTCCGCTGCCAGGCGAGCGCCAGCAACGAGGTGATGCCCAGCGAGGTGTCGCCGATGTCCTGGACCGCGCGGGGGTGTTCGAGACTGCCCTCGGGCGTCATGCGCGCCAGAGCCTGGTCCTCGACGTCGGCGAGGACGGCGTCGTAGGCCTCCGGGGTGTCCGCCAGATCGTGCAACGGTCGTCGCTGGTAAGGAAGATGCACGTCGATCAGCCCTTCCTGCCGGAGTAGCCGGTCCCTCGGCCAGATTCTTCGGGAAGACGGGAGGGCAGATGAGCACCGGGAGGAGCACGAGCGTCGGCAGGGCGAACATCACGCCCTGCGACGCCCCCGGCCGTGTGGGGGCACCGGCGCGTTCGATGCTGTGAGCCGGGCCGTCCGCCTTCGTTGCGGGGACATGTCGCGGTCGCCGGGCCCTCGCCGAGAGGACACCGCACGGCCGTGAATCTTCATGCGGGAAGCGGACCGCTATCGGGCCGTGCCGGTGTACGGCTCAGAGGCCGGCCGTACGGCAGGCGGTAGGCGCACGGTGACGGGCGTGTCGCGCGAGGGGGCACACGACACGCCCGTACCGCGTGAGCGGACACGGAGGCGTACGGCTCAGGGTGAGCGGCCGCCGTACGCCGGCCGTGTCCGCCGCCGCACCCGCTACAGCGGGGTGCGGGCCTCGAGGTCGCGGCGGGTGTCGTTGCCGTAGACGCCCGTCTCGTCGCCGCGAATGCCGTACCAGAGCTGGAAGCGGGCGACCGCCGCGGCGAGCGTGGCGTCGTAGCGGCCGTCGGTGGAGCCGTCCTGGTAGACGTCGGGAATGCGCAGCAGGCGCTTCTGCAGTTCGGTCACCTCGGGCCCGCTGTCGCCCTCACGCAGGGTGCCGGGGCCGTCGGGGTCCGCGCTCGGCTGCCGGGCGGGTGCGGAGGTGACGGGCGGCCGGGCCGGCGGGGCGTCCGCCCGGCCCGGGACGCCGTCGTCCCGCGCGCCGGGCAGCAGCAGCGCGGCGCCGAAGCCGATCAGGGCGGCCGCGGTCACCCCGACCGTGAGGGCCGCGCGACGCAGGGTGAGCCCGTCGTCGGCGGGCCGTTCGCACCGGTTCCGCATGTCTGGGGGCCGGTGGCGGGGGGCGTCCGCCACCGGGGGCAGTTCTTCCGTCGGCTCCTCGGTGGCCGTCGGCTCGACATGGACGACGATCGGTTCGTATGCGGGCTCCGGCGGCCGGGCGTCGCCGTCGCGGAGCTGTCTGACGAGTTCGGCCAGCGCCTCCGTGCGACGACGGCGCGTCACATAGGTGGGTTCCAGCACCTGGCGCCGCACCGGCTGGACCTGCTCGGGCGGTGTCGACACACTGATCTCCTTCCGTCCCCGCGGCCTTGGGCCCATCCCCGGGGGGTAGTACGTGCAGGCATGCCAAGCGGTTCACCGGTACACCACAGTGGGGAACGGCGACCACGGTTCGGCAGTGGCGAGCCCCCTCGCCCTTCATACCCCCTAGGGGTATAGTCCCTTTCCTGCATTCCGGACCGCCAGGGAGAGGGCGCCGCATGTGGGACGCGATCAGACACGCGCTGACCATCACCGGATCGATGACCTGGGAGATCACCTGGGCACTGATCCTCGGCTTCACCCTGTCGGCCGTGGTGCAGGCGGTGGTGCGCCGCTCGACGGTCGTACGGCTGCTGGGTGACGACCGGCCCCGTACGCTGACCCTGGCCGCGGGGCTCGGCGCGGCCTCGTCCTCGTGCTCGTACGCGGCGGTCGCCCTGGCGCGGTCCCTGTTCCGCAAGGGGGCCAACTTCACCGCGGCGATGGCCTTCGAGATCGCCTCCACCAATCTGGTGGTCGAACTGGGCGTCATCCTGGCCCTGTTGATGGGCTGGCAGTTCACGGTCGCGGAGTTCGTCGGCGGACCGGTGATGATCGTCGTCCTCGCCGTGCTCTTCCGTGTGCTGCTGCGCGAACGGCTGTTGCGGCAGGCCCGTGAGCAGGCCGAGCGGGGGCTGGCCGGGTCGATGGAGGGGCATGCCGCGATGGACATGTCGGTGGGCGGCGAGGGCGGCTTCCTGCGCCGGCTGCTCTCACGCGAGGGCCTCACCTCCGTGTCGCACATCTTCGTCATGGAGTGGGCGGCGATCCTGAGGGACCTGGTGGCCGGTCTGCTGATCGCCGGCGCGATCGCCGCCTGGGTGCCCGACGACTTCTGGCGGTCCTTCTTCCTGGCCGACCATCCGCTCACGGCCCGGCTCATCGGACCGCTCGTCGGACCGGTGGTGGCGATCGTGAGCTTCGTCTGCTCGATCGGCAACGTCCCGCTGGCGGTGGTGCTGTGGAAGGGTGGCATCAGCTTCGGCGGGGTGATCGCCTTCATCTACGCCGACCTGCTGATCCTGCCCATCCTGAACATCTACCGGAAGTACTACGGCGCACGCATGGCCCTGTTCCTTCTCGCCACCTTCTACACGGCGATGGTGGTCGCCGGGTATGTGGTCGAGTTCCTCCTCGGCGGCCTCGGACTGGTCCCCGACCAGGCCACCGCCAGGATCCCGCAGGAGGGCGTCAGCTGGAACTACACCACCTGGCTGAACATCGCGTTCCTGCTGCTGGCCGCCGCACTGCTCGCACGGTTCCTGCGCACCGGCGGCCCGGCGATGCTCGGCATGATGGGCGGCGCCCCCGACCATGCCGAGAACACCGAGCACAGCGGCGCGCACGAGGGCCGTCACTGAGCGGCGAGCGCCGGGGAAGCCCGCCACCGAACAGGGGCGTCTTGCCTGTTCACTTCCCCGCCGGCGCAGCGAACCCCGATGATGGGGCGATGCGACGACAGGCGTACGCCGAAGAGGACTGGACCGCGCAACCGGACCCCCTCCTGGCCCTGGCCCAGAAGGACCTGGCGTTCTACGGGCGTCAGCGGGACCGGGCCCGGCGCGAGCACTACGTCACGGAGATCGGCGCCCTGGTCGCCACGTCCTCCACGGTCGTGGCAGCCGGTCTGCACGCACCGGCCTGGCTGACCGCTCTCATCGCCGGCAGCGCCGTCTTCTTCACCGGAATGCGCCAGTTGTTCAACCCCACGCCGCGCTGGGTGCTTGCGTCGCAGTCACGTGAGACCCTGCGCCGGTCCGTCGACCGCTATCTGCTGCTTTCGCCGGCCGAACGCGACACCACCGCGAGGGCGGCACTGCACGCGGCGATCGAGGAGGTCGGCACGAACGAACTCCGCGAGTGGTCGGAGGCCCAGCACCAGCGCACGGCACCGCCCTTGCCGACCGCGGAAACCTGACGGGCCGTCGGCCGCCGCACCGCCCGGTCGCACCCCTCCGCCGTACTCGGAACGCGGCCGCCGGCGCCGTTGGCCGCGAGGCGCGGCGCGGAAGGTGGAACCCCTGCAAGCGGTGGTGGGATCTCTGAGGGTCGCCGGGTGGGGGCACCCGTCGCGCGCCCGGGTGTGTCCTGTCCTGGGAGTCTCTCTTCGGCTGACGGCCGACACATCTCATCCGCGCTCGCGGAGGTACGCCTCCAACTCGGCGGCCCCCGCCAGCATCGCCCGCCCCCGGGCGGACAGCCGGCCGCGCCAGTCACCCAGGGCGGCCTCCAGCGGTTCCAGCCCGCCGGCCGCCCGTACCTGGGCGACGAGCGGGGCGATCTGCTCCAACAGGTAGCCGCCGCGCCTGAGCTGGTGGGCCAGTCGGGCGTCCCGTACGTCGGCCTCGTCATACACGCGGTACCCGGTCCGCGGGTCGCGGCGCGGGACCACCAGTCCGGCACGCTCCCCTGCGCGCAGCGTCGCGGGCCTGATGCCGAGCTTCTCCGCCAGCGGCCCGATGAACGTGCCGTCGGGCCCGGACGCGGTGTCGGGGTGGGACGCCGCGGTGGACTCCAGGCCGCGGAGGGCGCGCTCCACGGCCTGGAGGGTCCGGCGGTCGTCGAGGAGCTGGGCGTGGCTCTCGTCGATGAAACGGAACGCCTCGTCGACCGCGCCCCGGTTCACCGCGCGCATGATCGACGTTGCCGTCGGGTGACCGTGGCCGGGCACCAGGGCAAGAAACGCGCCCAGAGCCCGCGCGTGCAGCGACGTGTAGGTGCGATAGCCGTGCGGTGTGCGACCGGCGGCCGGAAGGATGCCGGCCGCCTCGTAGTTCCTGATCGCCTGCGTGGACAGACCGTGCCCGCGCGCCAGGTCTACCGGCCTGAGCCGCTCACCGCCTTGAAGGTTTCGTCCCACGTTTCCGACGATAGCGCGGAAAAGTTTCAACCGAGAGTTCAACGATACCGTTGAAGGCATGGCGACCGACATCAAAGACACCGCCCATGCCGTCGAGGCTGCCGCCGTCATGAGGCTGCTCCCGGCCCGGCCGCGGCTGCTCGCCCTGGGCGAGCCCACGCACGGCGAGGCCACGCTGCTCGACCTGCGCAACGAACTGTTCCGGCAGCTTGTCGAGCAGGAGGGGTACCGGACGATCGCGATCGAGAGCGACTGCATGATGGGCCTGGTCGTGGACGACTACGTCACCTCGGGAACGGGCACCCTGGACGACGTCATGGAGCGCGGCTTCAGCCACGGGTGGTTCAACGCGTCCGCACCCAACCGCGAGCTGGTGCGCTGGATGCGCGCGTACAACGACGGCCGGCCCGCGTCCGAGCGGCTGCGCTTCGCCGGTTTCGACGGACCGCTGGAGATGACCGGCGCCGCGAGCCCCCGGCAGGCCCTCACTGCACTCCACGGCTACCTCTCGGCCCGGGTGGACGCGGACCTCCTCCCCTGCACCGCGGAAACGCTCGACCGCCTGCTCGGCACCGACGACCGGTGGACCAATCCCGCCGCGATGATGGACCCGGCCCAGTCCGCGGGGCGGTCGGCCGAGGCCAAGGAGCTGCGGCTGCTCGCCGACGATCTGGTGGCGCTGCTCGACCAGCAGTGGCCCCACCTGATCACGACGACCTCGCAGGACAACTGGGACCGGGCGCGCCTGTACGGGCGGACCGCGACCGGCCTGCTGCGCTACCACTACTGGATGGCCGACACCTCACCGGCCCGCATGACGCGGCTGTGCGCGCTGCGGGATGTGACGATGGCCCACAACCTCCTTGCCGTCGCCGCTCGGGGCCCGGCACTCGTCCACGCCCACAATGCCCATCTCCAGCGGGAGAAGAGCACGATGCAGATGTGGGAGGGGCCGGTGGAGTGGTGGAGCGCCGGTGCGCTGGTGAGCGCCCGGCTCGGCGAGGAGTACGCCTTCATGGCCACGGCCCTCGGCACGATCCGGCACCAGGGAGTCGGCACCCCGCCCCCGGACACCGTCGAAGGGTTCCTGTATGCGCTCCCGGAGGACCGCTGCGTCATCGACGCCCCGCGGCTGGCCACCGCCCTTGGCGACACGCGTCCCGCGCCCCGCGTGTCCCCGTATCACGGCTACTCCCCGCTCGACCCGGCCCACCTGGCCGGAGTCGACGGAATCGTGTTCGTCAAGGACGTCCCACAGATTCGGAAGCCATGATGCTCAACGAGGTGGTGCGCCGACCCGGTACGGTCGCAAGGTCACCGATCGGGACGTCACCGTCGGCGACGCTCACGTCCTAGGCTCGACCCGGTGGGGCGCGCCCGGTCCCGCTATCCCACGACCCCAGGAGTCATCCATGTCCGTTCGCCGAGTCGTGCCGAACTTTCGGCCGCGGTCGTTGCGGGAGAGCAGTGAGTTCTACGGCCGGCTGGGCCTCGAGGAGGTCATGGACCACGGGTGGATCGTGACGCTCGCCTCGCCGGCCAGTCCGGGTGCTCAGGTCGGTCTGATGACCAAGGACAGGACGGCGCCGGTCTCACCCGACGTGAGCGTCGAGGTGGACGATGTGGACGCGGTGTACGCGGTCGTGCGGGCCGGCGGTGCGGAGATCGTGCACCCCTTGCAGGACGAGGAGTGGGGTGTGCGCCGCTTCTTCGTACGGGATCCCGACGGGCGGGTGGTCAATGTGCTGAGCCACCGGTGATCTGTGGGGTCAGCCGGATGCCGACCGTGCCCTCTTCACCCCGGCGCAGTCTGCTGCCCAGGAGGGTGAGGCGGCCGAGGATGCCGTACTTGCGGGCGATCAGTCCCCGGTAGCGGGCGGTGGTGGCCCGGTCGCAGATCTCGGCGGTGGCGGGGACCTGGTCGCCGGTCGGGTTGCCGCGCAGATCGCAGGGGCCGATGAGGACGTCGGAGCGGGCCCGGATCCGCTTCACCTTCCAGGAGTCCGCGGCCGTCCAGACACCCAGCGCGTCGCCGTCCCGCACCACCCACACCGGCGTGGCGACCGCGGTGCCGTTCTTGCGGTAGCTGGTGATCAACAGGTACGTGCCCGTGCCGAGCCGGTCCAGCGAGGTTGCGTCCATGGGCGCAGTCTAGGCGTCGGCGCAGGGGGCGCCGGTACGGACGTACGCCCGTGCCGGCGCCCGATCGCGCGGATAGGCGCGTCAGGACAACTGGCCGTTGTAGTCGGGCAGCTTGAAGGTGCGCTCGGCGTGGCCGCCGACCAGGTCGGAGGTGTTGTTGCCGACGTTCGCGATGATCGTGTAACCCCGGGACTCGATCTCCGCGCGCTTGCTGGTCTTGTAGGCGCTGACCTCGTCGAAGAGGTCCGGCAGATCCCGCACGTACAGGCCGTCGACCGGGTAGCCCACGGTCTTCAGGTTCCACTTGGTCTCGGCCTCGATGATGCCGGGGCGCGCGGTGACGAAGAAGACGGACACGCCACGGGACTTCGCGTACCTGGCCAGCTGAAGGGAGGGCTGGAGCGCCGGGGTGGGCAGCTGGTACCAGGGGTGGAAGTCGGTCTCCAGCGTGGTGTTGTCGATGTCGAAGACGATCGCGAGCTTCTGCCCGGTCGCGTTCGCGGTGCGCTGTGCGACGTACGGCATCGCCTGGTCGATGACCGCCTTCACATCCGCCTGCCAGGTGGCGTAGTCGACCCCCGAGGCCTGTGCGGTGGCCACGCTCGCGGTGGTCTCGGCCGGAGCCGCGACCGCGGTCTGCGCTGCCGTGACCGTGCCGCCGATGCCCAGCGCCACGACCGCCGAGACTGCGCCGATCCGGCGCCCCACACCCCGTCCTGTCATGCCCGTCCCTTCCTTCGTGTCCCTGCATGTCAATGCGGCGAGGGTCATCCGACCATCGCCGCGTTGGACATGTTCACGTCCAAGGATGGACGCCAGACCACGGAAAAGTTACCTGTAGGTAGACAGTTACTCGCGAGTAGGTCTCGGCCTGTCCGTGAGCGAAGGCGGTTGGCCGGGGCCCGAGTGCGGGAAGATCCTCCTGGGCACAGGCAGGGGGCGAGACAGTGACCTGGGACGAGAGCGGCGCCGGCAAGGAGGCGGCCCTGCCGCCGCGTGAGGTGGCATGCGACGAGTCCGGCTCGGACGGCGAGAATCTCACCAGCGGCAACACCGATGTCTTCGCGCACGCCAGTGTCCATCTGCCCCTCCCCTCGGCCGCCGCTCACGTCCAGGAGATCCGTGACCGGATCCGTTCACCCGCGGAGGAGTACAAGGCGGCCCATCTGCTCCGGGAGAAGCACCGGTCGGTGCTCGAGTGGCTGCTCGGCACTTCCGGGCCTTTGTACGGGCACGCCCATGTGCTGCTCGTGGAGAAGTCGTTCTTCGTCGTCGAACGGATGGTGGATCTGCTGCTCGGCGATCCGGCGCCGGCGCTTCGCCTCTTCCGGGGCGGTGGCGACCGGTTCGGGCACGAGCGGTGGCGACACTTCCTGGGCGCGTCCAACGATCTGGTCCGCGCGAAGAGCGACGGGGAGCCCGGCGCCCCCGTCGAGGCCTTCTTCCGCGCGGTCGACGCCCTGCGCCGCACGCGCCCCCATGACGAGGCGGGCGAGATCCTCGCGGTGCTGGGGCGCTCCCGTGAACGCGCCCTGGCCCACCGGGACCGGCTCACCTCGAGCCCGGCGGTCGTGCCCGTGCTCAACCCCCTGGTGCCTGCGATCGTACGGACGGCGGCGTACTGGGGCGGTGACGGGCACCCCGTCTCACTCGTGCACGACGAGCAGAACGTGCTCACCGCCCAGCGCATCGCCTGGCTCACGGAGGCGACCGGAATCGTCGGTTTCCGGCTGGTCGACTCGCGGCATGACGCACGGGTGCAACTGGCCGACTTCCTCGCCGGAATCGCACGGAAGCTCGCCTCGGACGAACTGAACGCACGGGGAGACCCGGCGCTCACCGCGCTGCTGCGGCCGTATGTGGGCGGGGACTCCGTATGGGGCGACGAACGCAGCGGCGCGCTCCTGCGCAAGCCCTCGACCACACCAGGCGCGTGACCCTGGGTGTGTGGGTGAACATGGTGGCGCCGACGCACGTATGGAGGGAGGGCGCTCGACGACCGGAGTGCCCGGCGGTGGTGACGCCGTGCCGTTCGGGTTTCGGAGCCATGGATGAGGCATGCACGACGACGGATCGTCCGGCGGGGGACACGCGCAGCGGCCCTCGGCGGGCTGCTCCTGGGAGGCCTGATGGTCACCCAGGCCCTGGCGAGCGAACCGTCCGGCGCGCAGACTCCCGGCGGCACCCCCGCGCAGAGCGCCTCCCGGACGGGGACCACACTCGTGTCACGGCTCGGCACCTCGCGCACCGCGGGCAGTTGGATCGCCGACGACGGCACCTCCGTCGTCGCCGTCACCGACAGCGCCGCGGCCGCCGAGGTGAAGGCGGCCGGGGCGCGGCCCAAGGTGGTGCGTCACAGCATGGACCAGCTCAAGTCGGCCACGCACACGCTGAGTTCCGCTCCGAAGGTGGCGGGCACGGCCTGGGCCGTGGACTACCGCACCAACCAGGTGGTGGTGGAGGCGGACAGCAGCGTCTCCGCCTCCGACTGGTCGCGGATGAAGCGACTCGCGGGCGGCATGGGGGACTTCGTGCGCATGCAGCGCACCCAGGGCAGGTTCACCACCCGGGTGAACGGCGCCCAGCCCGTCTTCTCCACCGGCGGCCGCTGTTCGGCGGGCTACAACGTGACGAAGGGGCAGACCGAGTTCATCCTCACGGCGGGCCACTGCGGGCCCGGCGGCACGCTCTGGTTCTCGGACAACACGGGCCAGACACAACTGGGCCGGACGGTCACCTCGGAGTTCCCCGGCGGCGGCGACTTCTCGCTCATCCGGTACGAGAACGGCCAGCAGACCCCCGGCGACAACGTCGTGGCGATCGGCGGCGGGCGCGGGGTGCGCATCACGGCGGCCGGGGACCCGGTCGTCGGGGAGAAGGTCTTCCGCAGCGGCAGCACCAGCGGTCTGCACGACGGCGAGGTCACCGCCCTGGGCGCGACGGTGAACTACCCGGAGGGCACCGTCACCGGCCTCATCCAGACCACGGTCTGCGCGGAACCGGGCGACAGCGGCGGCCCGCTGTTCTCCGAGGGCATCGCGCTCGGGGTGACGTCGGGCGGCAGCGGGGACTGCCAGACGGGCGGTACGACGTTCTTCCAGCCGCTGACGGACGCCATGACGGCGCTCGGAGTCCAGCTGACCGGGCAGTCGCAGTCGGGCACGTCCGCGGCACCCGCTCCGTCCGCCTCGGCCGCCCAGGGCGCGGCCATCGCACCGGGGTCGGCGGCGCCGGGGTCCGCGGCACCCGGCGCGGTCCAGCAGATGGGGGCCACCGACAGCGCCGACGGGCTGCTGTCCCGGCTGACAGACCCGCGGAACATCGGGCCCGGCCTGCTGGTCATCGCGGGCAGTCTCATCGCCCTGGTGGCCACGCGGTACATCCGCGCGGAACAGGACCGCAACGCCTATCGCCGGGCCTACTCCGGCACCTGGGGCTGACGGCACCGGCACCGGCGCCGGTCGGCCGGGTCGACGGGCCGGAATCGATCGGCCCGGCCGCGGGTCCCGGTCGGGGGAAGAGGGACGGTGTCGGAGGTGCCGAGCAGGTCGGCGCCGGACGGCCGGACTCACGAGCGGGCCGGGCGGTCACGCCGCTTTCGTGGAGGGCGGGGAGGAAGCCGCCGCCCATTCCATGACAAGCCGCTGGTACACCCGCCGCTCCTCCATCGTGAGCGTCCCGCCGCTCCGGAACCACAGGGCCCGGATCTCCTCGTTGACCTCGTCGGCGGAACGGTCCGCTACGGGTTCGGGAGTGGTGGACATGGCGTGAAGCATACGAGGCCGGGCGTGAAGGCGTTGTGAGTAATCAGGCGTCTTCCGGCATTCCGGACCGTGAAGCTGATCACTTGCCGTCGGGCCCCCGCCCCGTCAGCCCTCGGCGGTACCGAGCACCAGCACCTGGATCGCCAGGACCGCCGCTCCCCGGGCCCAGTCGTGGAAGTCCGAGACCTTGGTCTCCAGGCCGACCGGAGCGGCCAGCGGATGGCGGTGGGCGCGGATGGTCTCCCCGACCGTCGTTCCGGCCACGTCCATCAGGCCGACCCCCTCCCCCGCCAGCAGGATCTTCTGGGGCATCGCGAAGTTGGCGATCTGGGCGACCAGCGTACCCAGGGCACGCGCCGCCTCCTCGATGACACGCGAGCACATGGGCTCGCCCGCGACGGCGAGGCCGAGGATCTCCTCGTAGGCAAGGTCACGGCCGGTGGCGCCCCGGATCTGGGAGCGGATGCTGGGGATGGTCAGCAGCGAGACCGCGCTGCCGCGTTCCCCGGTGGGGGTGAGCGGGCCGTAGCGGTCGATGATCCAATGGTGCCCGAACCCGCGGTCCTCCTCGGTGTACGGCACCCGCTTGCCGCCGAGGACCAGGCCATAGCCGATGCCCGCGCCGATGGTGAGGACGGCGAAGCGGTCGAGACCCCTGCCGGCTCCGAACCAGGTCTCGGCCTCGACAAGGGCCGCGACATCGTTCTCGACGACCACCGGCAGCCCGGTGCGCCGCTCCACCAGGGCGGCGAGCGGGATGTCGCGCCACAGCAGGAAGGGCGACTCACCGACCACCGCCCGGTCCCGCACCCGGCCGCCCACGCCGATGCCGATGCCCGCGAGCCTTGGGGCGACGGCCGCGAGGGCGGCGGTCATCTCGGCCAGGAGGTCCGCGGCCTCCTCGGGATCACGGCTGCTGAGCGGCCGGTCGAGCCTGGCGGTGACCTCGCTGCGGAGCGTGGTGACGACGCCGTAGACCCTCTCCTCGGTGATTTTGAAGCCGACGAAGGCACGGGAGTCGGCGACGACGTCGAGGGGCTGGGAGGGGCGCCCCTGGCGTGTCTGCGTCGCGGCGCCCCCTTCGGGCACCTCCACCAGCAGCCCGGACTCGATCAGCGGCTTGGTCAGCCGGGTGAGGCTGCCGGCCGACAGATTCAGCCGGCGGGACAGTTCCGCACGCGACAGAGGGCCGTGGACGAGCACCTCGATCGCCACGGCGCGCTCGCCGGAGCTCAGCGGCAGCCAGCTGGCGGCATGTGTGGTCATGGGATGCGGGCTCCCACCGGTTTCGTTTTGTCCTGGAACCAATGGCCGCACTCTACGCTGCGGATGGGCGGACCAGGAGACATCCGCACGCGTCTTGACGACGGGATTGTTCCGCAACAAAAGTAAGTCTTCCGAACAGAGTGCAGCCCCCCATGCAGGACATCCCCAGGGAAGGGCCCGTTTCATGACGTTCTCGCTTGGCATCGTCGGCGCCGGCCAGTTCTCCGGCCAGTTCGCCACCCTGTTCCAGGCCCACCCCGGCGTCGGCGACGTCCACGTCACCGACCTGCTGCCCGAACGGGCCGAGCGGCTGGTCGCCGCCCAGGGGCTGGCCGGAACCTTCCCGTCGTACGAGGCCATGCTGGAGTCGGAGGACATCGACGCGGTCGCGATCTTCACTCAGCGCTGGACGCACGGCCCCCTGGTGCTCCAGGGCCTGAACGCCGGCAAGCACGTGTACTCCGCCGTCCCCATGGCGATCACCGAGGAGGAGATCGCGGCCATCATCGACGCGGTGAAGGCCACCGGGCTGACCTACATGATGGGTGAGACCAGCCAGTACAACCCGGCGACGGTGCACGCGCGCAACCGGATCGCCGAGGGTGCCTTCGGACGGCTCTTCTACGCCGAGGGCGACTATGTCCACGACATGGACCTCGGCTTCTACGACGCCTATCGCTACAGCGGCGGCGAGATGTGGAAGGCGACCGCCAGCTACCCTCCGCTGCTCTACCCGACCCACTCGGTGGGCGGTGTGCTCGGCGCCTGGGACACCCATGCGGTGAGCGTGTCCGCGATCGGCGTGCGGGACGAGCGCGGGGACGGGGTCTTCGACAAGCGGATCAGCCAGTTCGACAACGACTTCTCCAACGCGACCGCGCTGTTCGAGGTGGCGGGCGGCGGCTCCTTCCGTACGAACGAGTTCCGCCGGGTCGGCTATCCCTCGCACATTCGGGAGTCGCGTTTCCGGTTCTTCGGCACCGAGGCGAGCATGGAACAGCTCGCCACCGTGGCCCTGTGGCAGGACAAGCACGGGGTCCAGGACATCACGGAGCTGCTGGAGCCCAAGCCGACCATGGCGCCTGACGACCCGTCGCTCCAGCACATCGCGCCGGAGCTGCGGGCCGCGTTCACCTCCGGTTCCGCCCCCGTGCACGACCGGTCGCGGCTGCCCCGGGCCTTCGACCATCTGCACAACGGCCACGAGGGAAGCCACCACTTCCTGGTCGACGACTTCGTGACCGCGGTCAACACCCGCACCCTGCCGTCCGTGAACGCCTGGGTGGCGGCCCGCTACACCCTGCCCGGGATCATCGCGCACGCGTCGGCGCTCAGGGACGGTGTCCGGCTGGAGATACCCGACTTCGGCGACGCGCCCGAGGCGTGAGGGGCCCCTGCCGCGGCCGGGTGCCTCAGGTGCCCGGCTTGCGGCCGTAGACGAACACGTCGTCGCCGGTCCTCAGCAGCGACCAGTACCTCTTGGCGTCGGTCGTGGTCATGTTGACGCAGCCGTGCGATCCCGGCGGGTTCCACATGCTGAGGCCCACCGAGTGGAAGGCCTGCCCGCCGTCGAAGAACTGGCTGTAGGGCATGGGCACGTGGTAGACGCTCGACACATGGGCGATGTCGCGCCAGTAGATCTTCTTCAGACCGGTGCGGGTCTCATAGCCGTTGCGGCCCGTACGGACCGGCACCGGGCCGTAGACCAGACGGCTGCCGTCCTGGATCCAGCTGAGCTGGAGCGTGAGGTTGACACAGGCGATGCGGCCCTTGTTGACGGGGCACTTCCCGTCCTTGCCGGGCTTGTTTCCGACGGCCCTCTGCTTGTTCATCAGGTCCATCGCGCCCCAGGTCACGGGGCCGGCGTAGCCGATGGCGGGGGTGATGCCGTGCTTGTTCTGGAAGGCCTGGATCGCCTTGCAGTCGGTGGAGGACTGCGTGCCGTCGACCGGCCGTCCGAGGAACCTCTCGACCTGCTTCTGATACGGGCCGGTCTGTGTGGTACAGCTCACCGCCTGCGCGGGCGCCGTGCCGAGCGCCAGCGCGAGCGGCGCCACAAGTCCGGTGATGCCGAGCGCCACGGCTCCCCGTCTGCCTATCTCCCTCATGACCGGCCTCCCCTTTCGCGTGTCCTGCGGCCTCTGTCAACCAGACCGGCGCGCGGAGGTGCCGGTTGTGTGAACGGCCACTCTGTGACGAAACGGTGAAGTCGCCCGATCGGCCCCCGGCGCACGCCGACCGTCCATGGTAGGCGATCGCCGAAACTCAGCCCCCTGACGCGTCACAGGTCGGTGGCCGGCACCCGCACCACGATGCGGGCGCCGGGCGCGTTGTCCTCGATGTCGACGCGGCCGTGGTGGGCGGCGACGATGTCGTGCACGATCGCGAGGCCGAGCCCGCTGCCTCCGGTGCCCCGGGCGCGGGCCCCGTCGAGGCGCGTGAAGCGGTCGAAGACGCGGCTGCGGTCGGCCACCGGGATACCCGGTCCGTCGTCCGAGACGACCAGGCAGGCGATGCCGTCACGGACGCGCAGACTGACGTCGATCCGGTCGACGGCGTACCGGATGGAGTTGTCCAGGAGATTGCGCACGACGCGCGCGAGGGCGTCCCCGTCGCCGTAGACACGGGCCGCGCTGACGGCGTGCCGGTCGATGGGCACACGCGTGTGCATCCGGGCGTGGCAGACCTCCTGGAAGACGATCTCGTCCAGGTCGACGGGACGTTTGCGCAGTTGGGGCCGGGCGTCGAGACGGGCCAGTCGCAGCAGGTCGTCGACGAGCCGGGACAGCCGCTCGCTCTCCTCGATCAGGGCGGGGCCGCGCGTCTCCCAGGCCGCCGAGCCGGGGTGCCGTACCGCCACTTCCAGCTGGGTGTGCAGGCTGCTCAGGGGGCTGCGCAGCTCGTGCGCGGCGTCCGCGACGAACTGCCGCTGGTGCTGGGTGGCGACGTCGAGCCGGGCCAGCAGGTCGTTGAGGGTGCGGGCCAGCCGGCCGAGAGCGTCGTCGGCCGGCGGTACGTCCAGGCGACGGCCGAGGTCGCAGGCGGTGATCTCGGCGGTCTGGCCGCGCAGGGCGTCGACGGGCCGCAGCGCCCGGCCGGTCAGCAGCCAGACGACGCCGGTGAGCAGGGCGACGGCCGGAGGCACGCCGATGGCCAGCCCGGCGGTGAGGACGGCCAGGTTGCGGTCCACGGCCGCGGTGGGGACGGCCACGTACACGGTCAGCGGATCGCGGTCGGTGCCTGCGGAGAGGCCCACCGCGCGCCAGGTCTCGGCCCCGGTGAGGGGCAGGCCGTGCACGATGTGGACGTCGTTGGGGGTCTCCGAGGCCGTGGGGGCGAAGTGGAACAGCGGGGGGTCGCCCGCCAGATTCGCCGAGCTGGACCGTATACCGCCCGCGTGGTCGACGACCTGGACGGCGGTGTCCCCGTTGCCGGGGAGCGGCAGCGTGCGGGGCAGCCCGCCGTCCTCCTGGTTCGCGGCGATGACCTGGGCCTGCTGGAAGGCGGTCTGGTCGAGTCCGCTGATCAGGCTGGTGCGCAGCCAGACGACCAGCAGGGATGCCGCGCCGACGAGGGCCGCCGCGATCATCAGGGCCGCCGCGGCGGTCAGCCTGAGACGCAGGGAGCGGCGGGCCCACCACCGGGGGACGGGGACACGCACGGGTTCATCTCCCGGTGCCGTGCAGCCGGTACCCTGCCCCGCGGACGGTCTCGATCGTCCGGCGGCCGAACGGAGCGTCGATCTTGCGGCGCAGATAGCCGATGTAGACCTCGACCACATTGGTGTCGCCGTCGAAGTTCTCCTCCCACACATGGTCGAGGATGTCGGTCTTGCTGACCACCTCGTCCGGGTGCCGGAGCAGGAATTCGAGGAGGGTGAACTCCCGTGCCGTGAGCGAGATCTCCCGGCCCGAGCGATGGCAGCGCCGCCGCGCGGGATCCAGGGCCAGGTCGCCGGCCACGAGCACCGCGGGCCGGGCGGGGGCGCCGCGGCGCAGCAGCGCCCGCAGATGGGCGACCAGCACGACATAGGAGAACGGCTTGCTCAGGTAGTCGTCCGCGCCGAGGTCGAGGGCGTCGGCCTCGTCGTACTCGCCGTCCTTGGCGGTGAGGATGAGCACGGGGGTCCACACACGGGCCGCGCGCACCCGCTTGAGGACCTCGTACCCGGACAGGCCGGGCAGCATGATGTCCAGCACGATCGCGTCGTACGGCTCGTGCACGGCCCGCCAGAGGCCGTCCACGCCGTCGTACACGGCATCGGCGACGAAGCCCTCCTCGGCGAGCCCTTGGGCGATCGCCGCGGCGAGTCCTCGTTCGTCCTCGATCACCAGCACTCGCATCGCCGACCTCGTCTCCACCCTACGAAGGGATGGCCGCGGCTGCGCGTCGAGCACCCGGCGGCGGCCGTGCGGGGCCGCCGCCGGGCCGGTCCGGCACTGGCGTCCCCCGCCGCTCGCGTGCGGTGCCCTTCCGCTCGACGCGCAGCCGGTCCACCTCCGCCTGCACTCCCCCGGCGGCGATCCGGCTCCCGTCACGCTCTGGCCATACAGCGCGCACGGCATACAGGCGGCCCGCGGTGGGTGCCGGCCCCCCGGAGCCGCACCCACCGCAGGAGACCTTCTCTCAGGCGGCCCTGCGCGCTCGCCCGCGATGGGCGCGGACGATCTCCGCGTACCGGTGTCCGCTGCCCTTGATGGTGCGGATCTGGGTGCGGTAGTCCACGTGGACGAGGCCGAAGCGCTTGTCGTAGCCGTAGGCCCACTCGAAGTTGTCGAGCAGCGACCAGGCGAAGTATCCGGCGAGCGGGGCACCCTTGCGCGCCGCCGAGGCACAGGCGGCCAGGTGCCGCACCAGATAGTCCTGGCGCTCGGGGTCGTCCACGGTGCCGTCGGGGCGTACGACGTCGGGGAAGGCGGAGCCGTTCTCGGTGACGTACAGGCGGCGGGCGCCGTAGTCGTGGGTGAGGCGCAGCAGCAGTGTCTCGATGCCGCTCGCGTCGATCTCCCAGTCCATTCCGGTGCGCGGGACGCCCAGGCGGCGTACGGCACGGGCGCGGGGGGCGGGGCCGACCGGGTCGTCGGCGACGGTGGCCGGGAAGTAGTAGTTCAGGCCGAGCCAGTCCAGTGGCGCGGCGATCGTCTCCATGTCTCCGGGGCGCTCGGGGAGTTCGACGCCGTAGACCTCCCGCATGTCGGCCGGGAAGCCCCGGCCGTGGACCGGGTCCAGCCACCAGCGGTTGACATGGCCGTCGTGGCGGCGGGCCGCCGCCTCGTCCTCGGGGCGCTCGCTCGCCGCGAAGACGGTCGAGAGGTTGTTGACGATGCCGATCTCGGCCTGTGGGGCGGCGGCGCGGAGGGCCTGGACGGCGAGGCCGTGACCGAGCAGCAGATGGTAGGAGGCGCGGACCGCGGCGGTCAGGTCGGTGGCCCCGGGAGCCATCTTCCCCTCGAGATGGCCGATCCAGGCCGAGCACGAGGGTTCGTTGAGCGTGGCCCAGTGGGTGACACGGTCGCCGAGACGTTCGGCGACGACGGACGCGTACGCGGCGAAGTGCTCGGCCGTGTCCCGTGCGGGCCAGCCGCCGCGGTCCTGGAGCACCTGCGGAAGGTCCCAGTGGTAGAGGGTGACCGACGGGGTGATGCCCGCCTCCAGCAGACCGTCGACCAGCGCGTCGTAGAACGCGAGGCCCCTGGGATTCACCGGCCCGTCGCCGCCCGGGATCACCCGGGGCCAGGCGATGGACAGCCGATAGGCGTTGGTGCCGAGCTGCTTCATCAGCCCGATGTCCTCGCGCCAGCGGTGGTAGTGGTCGCAGGCGACGTCGCCGTGGTCGTTGTTGTCGATCCTTCCCGGGGTGTGGGAGAAGGTGTCCCAGATCGACGGCGAGCGGCCGTCCTCGTCGACGGCGCCCTCGATCTGGTACGCCGATGTCGCCGTACCCCACAGGAAGTCCTGGGGGAGCGCGGCGAGGTCGATACGTTCGGACACAGAAGTCCTCTCAAGGATAGGGGCGTTGGTCACTTCACGGCTCCGGCGGTGAGCCCGGTGACGAGATAGCGCTGCAACAGCAGGAAGCCCGCGACGACGGGAACGCTGACGACCAGCGAGGCGGCCATGATCTGGTTCCAGTACACGTCGTTGAGCGTGGAGTAGCCCTGGAGCCCGACAGCGAGGGTGCGGGTGGTGTCGTTGGTCATCACGGAGGCGAAGAGCACCTCGCCCCATGCGGTCATGAAGGCGTAGACGGCGACCGCGACGATGCCGGGTACGGCCGCCGGCACCACGACCCTGACCAGCGCGCCGAGTGGTCCGCAGCCGTCCACCAGCGCCGCCTCGTCCAGATCCCGTGGCACCGAGTCGAAGTACCCGATGAGCATCCAGATCGAGAACGGCAGCGAGAACGTGAGATACGTCAGGATCAGTCCGCCGCGGGATCCGAACAGCGCGATTCCGGTGGCGTTGCCGATGTTGACGTAGAGCAGGAACAGCGGGAGCAGGAAGAGGATGCCGGGGAACATCTGTGTGGACAGCACGGTGACCGTGAACACTCGCTTGCCGCGGAAGTCGTAGCGGCTCACCGCGTAGGCGGCGAAGATCGCGATCACCACCGAGCAGACGGTCGCCGCGCCCGCCACGATGAGCGAGTTCATGAAGTACCGCGCGAGCGGGACCGTCGACCAGATGTCGATGTAGGGGCGGATCGTCAGTCCGCTGGGCAGCCAGCGGAACTGTCCCGAGACATCCGCGAGCGGCTTCAGGGAGCTGGAGACCATGACATAGACCGGTACCAGTACGAAGCCGGTGAGCAGGGTCAGGAAGACGCGCCGGGACCACAGGAAGGAGCGCGGCGGGGCCATCGGGGACCTAGACATCGGCGGCCCTCCGTCCGCGCGAGGTGAGTGCGAGATACCCGCCCGTCACCACCAGCAGGAAGAGCAGCAGCAGCACCGACATCGCGGAACCGGTGCCGAAGTTCCAGGTGACGAACGACGCCTGGTAGATGTGGACCGAGATGAGGTCCGCGGCCTGCGGGGCCGCCTTGCCGAACAGCACGTACGGTGTGTTGAAGTCGTTGAACGTCCACAGGAACAGCACCAGGATCAGCACCTGGTTGACGGGTCGCAGCGACGGCAGGGTGATCCGGCGGATCTGCTGCCACAGGCCGGCGCCGTCGAGCGCGGCCGCCTCGTACAGCTCGCGTGGGATGTTCTGCAGTCCGGCCATGACGATGAGGAAGGCGAACGGCCAGCCCTTCCACACCGACACGGTGAGCAGGGCGATGAAGCTGTTGTCGCCGATCAGCCAGAAGGAGGGCTTGTCGGTGAGGTGCAGCTGGTCGTGCAGCACATGGTTCACCAGGCCGTTGTCGTGCTGGAACATGAACACCCAGGTGATGACGGCCGCGTAGACGGGCAGCGCGTACGGCACCAGGAACAGCGCGCGCAGCAGGCCCCGGCCGCGGAAGGTGTCCTGCATGAAGACGGCGGCAGCCGTGCCGATCAGCCAGCACAGCGCGACCGACAGCAGGGTGAAGCCGACCGTGACGAGGAAGGAGTGGAGCAGCGCGTTGCCGACCGGGGCGTCGAAGTCCACCGATACGCGGTAGTTGTCGAGGCCGGACCAGGGGGCGGTGCCCCAGTCGCGGATGTAGAACTGGGTGAGTTCCTTGAAGCTCATCACGATGCCGATCACCATCGGCACCAGATGGACCAGGAGTTCGAGGAGCAGGGCGGGCAGGAGCAGCAGATACGGCAGTCCGATGCGCTGGATCCGCCCGGTGCGGCGCGGGCCGCGCGCCGCACCGGGGGAGTTCTCGGGCACGGTCCGTCCGTCGGCCGCTGCGGTGACAGTGGTCGTCATGACGGTGTCCGTGCTCACTTCGCCGGCATCTGCTGCTGGGCCTTCTCCAGCTTCGCCTTCACCGACTCGGTGGTGACCGCGCGGCCGGCCGCGGCATCGGCGAACAGCTCCTTGACGGCGGTGCCGACCGTGGTCTCGAACTGGGACTCGTCCGCGACCTGCGGCAGCGCGGCGGCGCTCTTGGCGAGGGTGTCCTTAAGGACGGCGTTCGCCGGGGCGGTGAAGGCGGGGTCGGACTGGGCGGCGCTGACCGGCGGGATGGAGCTGTACGCCTTGTTGAGGATCTTCTGCTCCTCGTCGCTGGTCATGAACTTCACGAACTTCGTGGCGCCGTCGAGGTTGTGGGTGTTCTTGAAGACGGCCAGGTTGATGCCGGCGACCATGGAGTCGACCTGGGTGCCCGCTCCGGGGGTGCCGGACTGCACGGGCACCGGCGCGATGCCGTACTGGTCCTCGCTCATGCCCTGCGACTTCAGGTTGGCGGACGCGGACTGCCACAGCAGCATCGCCGTCTTGCCTTTGGCGAAGTCGCTCACGGACTGGTTCTGCGCGTACTCGGCGTTGCCGGCCGGGATGACCTTGTCCTTGGCCATCAGGTCGACGTACTGCTTGACCGCGGCGACGACACCGTCGTTGGTGAAGTCGGCCTTGCCGTCGGGGGTGAAGAAGTCGGCGCCGTGCTGCTTGCCGAAGACGAAGACGTGGTGGATGTTCTCCGAGACGTTGGAGCCCTCGGCGCCGAGGACCTGCTTGCCCTTCTGCTGGATCTTCCTGCCGTCGGCGACCAGCTCGTCCCAGGTGGCGGGCGGCTGGGAGATCCCCGCGTCGGCGAAAATCTTCTTGTTGTAATAGAGCGCGTAGGCCATCGAGTAGAGCGGCACGGCGGCCGGGTCCTTGCCCTGGACACCGGTGGAGCCGAGCGCGGAGTCGACGAAGCGGTCCTTGCCCCCGATCTTGTCGAAGTTCTTGGCGTCCCATGGCAGCAGCGCGCCGGTCGCCTGGAGGGAGGCGCTCCAGGTGTTGCCGATGTTCAGCACGTCGGGGCCCTGGCCGGAGGTGGTCGCGGTGAGGATCCGGTTCAGCAGGTCGGACCAGGGGACGACCTCCAGTTTCACCTTGATGCCGGTCTGCTTCTCGAACTTGTCGAGTTCCGGCTGGAGGACCTTCTTGTCGACCTCGATGCTGGCGCCCTGGTTCGATGCCCAGTACGTGAGCGTCTTCGGCGAGTCGTCGGACCCGCCGCCCGTCGACGAACCGCCTCCGCAGGCCGAGGCGGCAAGGGCGAGTGACATGGTGACGGCGCCTACGGCCGCGGCTCGGATGCTGCGCATGGCTCCTGGTGTCCCTTTCCGGGAGTGGAGAACGCCGGGGAGGGCTCCGGCAGCGATGTGCGTTCGACTCCCGAAGCTCCTCATGGCTTAATTTAGGACGTGAGTTAAACCTCAAGAGGGAGATGCGTCAAGGGCTTTCACACCACCGGGGGACACCGATCGCAACTCTCTCGGGCGCGCACCCCGGACTCCGCCGGGGCGCCGACCCTCACCGCTCCCCAAGGGCGGTCCTCACCGCTCCAAGAAATCGAAGAGCTGCTCCCACCGGCGGACGATGACCTCCGGGGCAAAGCGCCGCACGTTCTCCCGTGCCCGCTCCCCCATCGTGTCGCGCAGGTGCTCGTCGGACATCAGCCGTACCAGATGACGCGCGAGTTCGGAGGTGTTGCCGTGCCGGGCCAGCAGGCCGTCCTCGCCGTCCCGGATGATCTCGCGCACCCCCGGGGAGCAGTCGAACGCGGCACACGGCACGCCGCAGGCCATCGCCTCCAGAAGGACCAGCGGAAAGCCCTCGCCCCGGGAGGACTGCACGAGCACGGACGACCGTCCGAGCGCCCCGGTCACATCGTCGGTCTGTCCCGCCCACTCCACCGAGTCGTCCAGGCCGAGTTCCGTGCACTGCCGTCTCAGCGCGGGCTCGTACTCGCCCGCACCGTGAATGCGCAGGAGCCAGCCCGGCTGCCGGGGCGCCGCCTCGGCCCACACGTCGAGCAGCAGGTCGACACCCTTCGCATGGCTGAGCCGCCCGATGCTCACCACCGCCTTCTCCGTGCGCGGCGAGGGGGCCGCCGGCAGCACCGGCAGCGGGTTCGGCAGAAAACCCACATTGTTGAGGCCCTGCCCCACCCAGAGATCGGCGTCCTCCTGGGTGAGCACCAGCAGCCGGTCCACGTCCTGGTAGTACCGCCGTACGCGCTCGAAGCGTGAGGAGCGCCGGGACGCCTCGAAGGACTCATGACTCATGCCGATGACCGGATGCCCGGCGGTGTCCGCGAGCGCCACCCACTCCATCGCCCACACCTGGGTCACGATGATCACGGCGCCGGGGCCCGCGGCGCGGAACGCGCCCGACAGGCGCTCGGCGGCGGCCCGCCTGGTCCCTTCGCCCGGTCGGGCGGCCTGGGTGATACGGCCGAGCGGGATCCGCGGCTCGCGGCGCGTCGGCGGCCGGCGGTCGTACAGGGTCAGCGTCTCGAACGGCGGATGTGTGCCGAGGTCCATCGGCACCTCGGGCGGGGCGATACCGATGATCCGGACGCGGTGGCCCCGCTCCGCGAACAGCCGGGCCATCTGGGCCTGCCAGCGGCCCACGCCGCCGAGTTCGTTGACCTCGTTGGCGACGAAGAAGATCTCACGCTGTCTCATCGGGCCTCTCCCGTCGCTCCGAAGAAGCGGTCCACGATGCGAGCCGCCGCGTCCCCGCGGTCGTACTCGCCGTACTTGTCCACGAACTCCTTCAGCCGGGCCTCGTACTGGGCCGCCATGGCCGGCAGGCCGTCCACCGCGGCGAGGAGTTCTTCCTCCGTGCGGGCGACCGGACCCGGGGCCTCCTCGAACAGGTCGAAATAGGTGCCGCGCATGTCCCGGGAGTAGTCCTCCCAGTCGTAGGCGTAGAAGACGAGCGGCCGGCGCAGCAGGGCATAGTCGAACATCACCGAGGAGTAGTCCGTGATGAGGGCGTCGGCCAGCAGCAGGAGCGGGGTGATGTCCGCCTCGTCCGTCACATCGATCACGCGGCCCGCCACCGAAGGGGGGAGGGTGACCCGGTTCAGGTAGTGGGAACGGACCAGAAGCGTGTACCGGTCCCCGAAGCGGTCGGCGAAGCGCTCCACATCGAAGGGGAGTTCGAAGTCCTGGACGCCGCCGCCGGGACGGGCCCGGAACGTGGGCGCGTACAGCACCAGGCGGCGCTCCCGGCCGATGCCGAGGCGTTCGGCGAGCCGGCGGGCGGCGGGGTCGGGCGCCCGGGGGTCGCGGGCGGCCCGTACCAGGACGTCGTTGCGCGGATAGCCGCTGCGCAGCAGCTTCCCTTCGGGGATGCGGTAGGCACGGGCGAGGGTGCGCACATCGTGCTCGCTGCGGACCACGAAGTGGTCGAAACGGTCCAGAGCCTCCTGGTAGGTGCGCTGTTCCTGCTCGGACATCACCCGGTGGTTGGGCTCGTCAAAACCCATCTTCTTCAGGGCCGAGCCGTGCCATGTCTGGATGTACGTGGTCTCCGGGCGTTTGGCCAGCCTGAGGGGGAAGCCCTGGTTGTCGATCCAGAACTCGGCCTGGGCCAGCGCCCTGAGATAGCGCCAGGACCACCGGCGGACCAGTTCGGCGTCCTCGGGGAACCCCACGGGCCGCTCCCCCTCGTAGGACCAGATGGCGGTGACGGGCAGTCTGCGGCGGCGCAGCTCCTCGTAGAGGGCCCGCGGGCTGTCGCTGTACTGCTTGCCGAGGTGGCTCTCGAAGACGACGGTGCCCCGGCGGACCGGGAGGAGCCGCAGCATGCGGTGGTAGATCTGGACCTTGCGCGTGCCGGAGGCCAGGTCCCGCCTGACGGCGCGCAGCGTGCGGTAGGCGCCCTTGAGAGTCCGGGCGGCGGGGCCGTGCAGATTGCGGTCCACCAGGGTGCGGCCGCGCCGGGCCGCCGCGCCGTGCTGGACGAGCCGGAAGGCCAGATGTCCCTTGGCGGAGACCTGTGGTTCGAGCCGGTCGGCCGTGAGCCGGGTGAGGCGGGGTCGTACGGGGACGGGGGCGGCGCTCTCGAGATCGACGCTCCCGGCGGTGATCCGGCTGGTGGTGCGTCTGCCGTCGGCCCGCAGATGCAGCCGGACGTCCCACACCTCGTCGATGACGCCCAGCGGCCGGAACCGGGCGGACAGCGGGAGGGAGGCCTGCCAGACGAGGGTGTCGCCCTCGTGACGGACCGTCCGCACCGGGAAGCGGAACGTCTGGAGACTGCGACGACGGGCCCGGAACTCCAGCTCGGCGGTGAGACGGGCGTCCGCGGGGACGGTGCGGAGCGGGTTGACCACCGCGCCTTCGAGCAGCAGCAGATCGCCGCGGACGGCGTACCCGGTCAGCAGATTGCGCAGGAACATCCGCTCCAGCGGCCGTCCGTGGTGGCCGAGGCCGGTGACGTCCATGATCTCGCGGACTCCGGGGTCGTCGAGGTACCGGTCGCACCAGTAGACGCGGCCGTCGCGCTCGGCGAGCGGCACGGAGATCTTGCTGCGGTTGATCAGGGTGTCGATGGCCGGCATCAGGTTGTCCCAGTCCTCCCGCGTCAGCAGAAAGGCGCAGATGGCGTGCACCGGGTCCAGCCGGGCGTAGGCCGCCTGCGGGAAGTCCTGGAGGTAGCCGCGGGCCAGTTCCGCGAAGCGGTGGCGGTAGTCGTCGTCGAGGAAGGGGAGGTCTCGCAGGTAGAGGACGAGGTCGTGCTTGAGGAACTTGATGTCCTTGTGCAGTTTCAGCTCGTCGAGGCCGCGCCGGTGCAGCACGGCGTCGATACGGCGGTGGATCTCCAGCCGGTCGGCGAAGTTGTTGATCTCGTGACGCCGGTTGCTGATCGACTTGGCCGTGGACTTCTGCACCACGCTCCAGTGGTAGACCGTGTGGGGGATCAGGGTGATCCGCCCGGCCGCGAGGTACGCCTGCGCCGTGAACAGCAGGTCCTCGTAGTGGATGCCGTGCGGGAACGCGAGCCCGTTCTCGACGAGGAAGTCCCGCCGGTAGCACTTGTTCGTGGAGAGGGTGTCGAAGACGAAGAGGTCGGGCAGTTCGGCGATGGAGTCGACGGTGCGCGTGGACCGGTAGAGCCAGGGGTACCAGGGCACCCGCTTGCCGTGCCTGCTGTCGGTATACACCCGGAGGCAGAGTCCCGAGACCACGTCGGCGCCGGTGCGCTCGGCCGCCTCCAGCAGATTGCGGCAGGCGTTGCGTTCGAGGGTGTCGTCGCTGTCCAGAAACATGACATAGCGCCCGCGTGCCACGGCCAGGCCCTGGTTGCGGGGCTCCCCGCAGCCGCCGCTGTTCTCGGGCAGCCGCACTGCCCGTACCCGGCCGGGATGGGCGGCGGCGAGTGACCGCGCCACCTCGTACGACTCGTCGGTGGAGCAGTCGTCGACGATGACCACGTCCACCTGGCGCAGCGTCTGGCCGAGCACGGAGCGTACGGCGGTGGTCAGGCGCGCGGCGTCGTTGTAGACGATGACGACGACGCTGATGTCCGGGTCCGCCCCGCCCGACTCGGGTGTATCGATCGACACGGCCACCTCTCGTCTCGGATTGCGGCTCTCCGGGCGGCCGAACCGTCACCGCCGTGGCTGGGCGGCGCCCCGCGGAGTCGTCCCGCGGACAGGGTGGACCCGGGTCCGGCACTGGGTCCGCGCCCCCGCGGATCGCAGGGGCGCGGCGCGCGACTGATGGCGGCGGGGGCCGGTGCCCCTGCGCCCTCCCCACGCTACGTGACGGCCCGCCGTGAGGCCCGTGACCGCCGTCCGCCGGGCGTGTGGCGGCGGCGTGTCCGGCACGGATGTGTGTCCACCGGGGCGGGCGGGCCAACTTCCTCACCTGTCCGGCGGAGTGGGGCCCGGCTCCGGCGGAGTGAGACTCGGCTACGGCGGAGTGGGGCCCGGCTACGGCGGAGTGAGACTCGGCTCCGGCGGAGTGAGGCCCGGCTACGGCGGAGTGAGACTCGGCTACGGCGGAGTGGCGCCCGGCTCCGGCGGGCCGACCTCGGCTCCGGTCCCCGGGGCCCAACTCGCCCTCTACGGCCTGCTCTCGTCCCGGGGGCGGGTCACCGCGGTCAAGCCCCGGTCCGGCGGATGACGAAGACTCACCCGTTCGGGCGGTTTGCCGCCTGGGGCGGCGTACGGCGGCCGGAGCGGGAACCGACCGCCGGGCAGGAGGCGTTCACCGGGTATGGCGATCATCCACCACACCACCATGGTGCCCACGAAGCTGGAACTCCTGACGTCCTGGCTGCCCTCCCAGCCCTGGTATCGCGGCTCGGGCGACGAGCCGGTGCTGTCGAGGACCGGCGGGTTCCGGCTGGACGACCCCGAGGGCGAGGTGGGGATCGAGTTCATGGTGACCACCGACGAGTCCGGCGACCGGCCCGTGTCGTACCATGTGCCCCTCAGTTACCGGGCCGCGCCCCTTCACGGAGCCGACCAGGGGCTCATAGGGACGTCCGAGCACGGCGTGCTGGGGCGACGGTGGATCTACGACGGGACGCACGACCCGGTGCTGGTCGGCCAGTTGCTGGCGCTGCTCCAGGGGCATGCCGAACCCCAGTCCCAGAGCGCCAGCCACACCCCCGACCCGTCGGTCACCGTCCGCTTCGACGGCTCCGCCCTCGCCACCGGGGTCGTCTCGACGACCGTCACCAGCGGCCCCCACGACACCCGTCTGACCCTGGACACCACCGGGTCCCCGTCCGCCCGGCGCCTGGCCATCCGGGTCATACGCGTCCTGGAGCCGGGCGGCGCCGGACCCGCCGACGCGGCGGGACAAGTCACGGCGGGCTGGCGATCCTCCGCCCACGGCGAACCCCGCGCCGTGTTCGCGGCGCTGTTCGACAGCGGGTCCTGAGGTCGCGGTCGGGCCACCGGGCGTGACCTCCACGGGCGGGCACGGCCCGGCCCGCGAGCCGTCCGGGTAGGACCCGGGTGAGTGGGTTCTTACCGAGGTCCTGTGAAGGCCGGGCAACGGGACGCCCGCACGGCTCCGTCTTCGTGGTCGTCGGCCCGGTCACACGCGATACGGGACCCGGCCGACGCGACGGTGAAGAGTTCCGCGGGAGTCCTGGAAAGGCCCACCCATGCTCAGCCCCCATTCCGAGCCGACCACAGTGCCCGCCGCCGAGCCCCCCACCGCGGGCACGGCGGCCACGCCCGTCACGGCCCGACCCCACGACGGGGCGCGGCTTCCCCGGTGGGGATCGAAAACTCCCCGGCCACGGTACGAGGTCCCGATCCTGGGGACCCTCCTGGCGCTCGCGGCCGTGCTCGACACCTGGGGCATCGACCGCAGCGTCTACCACGTGTTCTACGCCAGCGCCGTGCGCAGCATGACCGACAGCCCGACCGCCTTCTTCTTCGGCTCGTTCGACCCGGGCAACTCCATAACCCTCGACAAGCTGCCCGGCTTCCTGTGGCCTCAGGCCCTGTCGGCGATGCTCTTCGGCTTCCACCCGTGGGCGCTGGTGCTGCCCCAGGCGGTCGAGGGCGTGGCCTGTGTGCTGCTGCTCCACCTGCTGGTGCGCCGCTGGGCCGGTGTGGCGGCGGGACTGCTGGCCGCGGCGTTCCTGACCCTCACCCCCGTGACGGTGGGGCTCGGCCGGTCGATCGTGGAGGACGCGCCGTTCGTCCTGCTGCTGCTTCTGGCCGCCGAGGCCACCTGGCGGGCCGTCGAGCGGGCGCGGCTGCGCACCCTGGTGCTCGCCGGGGTCTGGGTGGGGGTGGCGTTCCAGTGCAAGATGCTGGAGGCGTGGGCGGTGCTGCCGGCCCTGGCCGTCACCTATCTGGTGGCCGCGCCCACGACCTGGCGGCGCAGGGCCGGGCATGTCGCCCTGGCCGGCATGGTGAGCGTGGCCGTGTCGGTGTCCTGGATGGCGGTCGCGACGGTGGTGCCCGCGCAGTCCCGCCCGTACATCGACGGGACGACGGACAACTCCGCCTACAGCATGGTCGTGGGCTACAACTTCCTGAGCCGGTTCCACGCGGTCGGAGTCGACGCGGCCGGCACCGGCAGCGTCGACTCCGGCCAGGGCGCGCACCACGCGGCGGGGGCGGGCCCCGGCATGGGCAACAGCGTGCTGAAGATGTTCAGTCCGGGGCTGGCGACGCAGACGGGGTGGCTCTACCCGCTGGCCGCGCTCGGCCTCGCCTGGGGGCTCGCGGTGGTGTGGCGCCGCCGCCCCGGCCGCACCGACCGGGAATTCACCGGCTACCTGCTGTGGGGAGTGTGGCTGGCGACCTTCTTCGCCGCGTTCAGCTTCGGCAGCGTCACCGGTCACACGTACTACATGGGCGTGGTCGCCGTGGCCCTGTCGGCGCTGAGCGGCGCGGGAGCAGTCCGGGCCTGGCGGGCCTGGCAGGGCGGCGGCCGACGTGCCTGGGTGCTGCCCGTGGTGACCGCCGTCAACGTGGTGTGGTGTGCGGTGCTGACGCTGTGCTACCCGCACTTCCTCGGGTGGCAGGGCCCCGCCGCGGTCGTCCTGTGTGTGGTGGCCCTCGGGCTGCTCGCTCTCCGCAGGACGCGCCTCGGCCGGCGGCCGCGGATCGCCGTGGCCGGGCTCGCCGCCGCACTGGCCGCGGTCCTGCTCATACCGACCGTGTGGTCCGCCTCGGCGCTGTCCCCGCGCTACAACCAGGCCGGCGGCATGGCCCGCGTCGGGCCCGGCAGCCGCCCCGGGGGTGGCGGCCCGTCCCGGCTGACGCCGGCCCGTGAGCGGTTCCTGGCCTACCTCGAGGCGCACCGGGGCGGCGCGAAGTACCTTGCGGCGGTGCCCAGCTGGAGCGACGCCTCGGCCTACATACTCGACGCGAACGCATCCATGCTTCCGATGGGCGGGTTCACCGGGCAGGTGCCCTACCCCACCCCGCGGGGGCTGCAGCGTCTGGTCGACTCCGGCGAACTGCGCTACGTCGCCCTGCGCCACCCGCACAAGGCCGCCGGCCGGCACCTGACCGCCCCCTCGCCCGAGGCCGCCGCCCTCACGCACTGGGTCACCACGCACTGCGCGAAGATACCGTCGTCGGCCTACGGCTCGGGCGCCCATCTGCCGCTGCTGTACCGCTGCGACGCCGGGCCGTCACCGCGACAGGGGTGACAGCTCCCGGCGTGGGTCACGGGCGCGGCCGTACGGCCTTGCGGAATCCTGTGTTCACCGCCAGCAGGCCGCCGTCGACACACAGCGTCGTGCCCGTGATCCACGCGGCGTCGCGGGAGGCCAGGAAGGCGACGGCCGCCGCGATGTCCTCCGGCTCGCCGACCCGCCCCAGCGGGTACAGCTCGCCCGCCGCGGCGAGGCCGGTCTCGCGGCCCTCCCACGCGGTGGTCCGGACCGTGCCCGGGGCGACCAGGTTGACGCGGACGCCTCGGGGGGCCGCGTGGCCGGCGAGGGTACGGGTGAGGGACATCAGGCCGGCCTTCGCCGCGCTGTAGGCGTGGTTGCCGAAGTCCTGGATGCCGTTGACGGAGCCGATGTTGACGATGGCGCCGTGGCGGGAGGCCACGAGGTGCGGGAGCGCCGCGCGGCTGCACCGGTACGCCCCCGTCAGGGTGAGGTCCAGATCGCGTGCCCACACCTCGTCCGGCTCGTCCTCGAACAGCGGGGCGTCGGGGCTGCAGCCGTAGGCGTTGTTGACCAGGACGTCCAGTGTCCCGAAGGCGTCCACGGCGCGGGCGACGGCCGCCTCCACACCGGCGCGGTCGGCGACGTCGCAGCGGAACGCCTCGGCCCGGGCGCCCCCATCCCGGAGCGCCGCCGCGGTCCTCTCGGCCTCCTCCCCGTCCGCGTCGGTGACGAGGACGCGGGCGCCCTCCTGGGCGAGCCGGCGGGCCGTGGCGGCGCCGATGCCGCGCGCCGCGCCCGTGATCAGGACTCCATACCCCTCGAACCGCCTCGTGTGATCCATGCCACCGACGCTACAGCGCCAAGGGCCGGGCGCCGATGGTCCGTTCGCCGGTCTCCGCCACCGCACCGGCGGCCCGGTCCCGGCCACTCCCCCACCACCGGCGTCCCCGGTCAGTTCCCGGTGGCCGCCGAGGACGCCGGGGTGCCGAGGAACTCCTCCCAGCCGCCGACCGGCGACTGCCCCGGCGCCAGGGTGCGCAGCTTCCTGAGGACCGCCGGGTCCTGGGCCTCCAGCCACTCCACCAGCTGCCGGAACGACACCACGCGCACCTCGTCGTAGGCGGCGATCCGCCCGATCGCCTCCTCGACGGCGTCCATGTAGATGCCGCCGTTCCAGCGCTCGAAGTGGTTGCCGATGAAGAAGGGGGCACGGTTGGTCTCGTAGGCGCGCCGGAAGCCGGCCAGGTAGGTGTCGCGGGCCTGGGCGCGCCAGGCACCGTACTGGGAGCGGTCGCCCAGGGGGTTGCCGGCGGACTGGTTGAACATCATGTTGTAGTCCATCGACAGCACCTGGAAGGAGTGTCCGGAGAACGGGATGGACTGCAGGGGGAAGTCCCAGATCCGGCCGCCCTGCACCTTGCCGGGCCACATCTGCAGGCCGCCGGGCGAGCTGGCGTCGTACTTCCAGCCGAGTGCGGCCGCGGTGGGCAGCAGGGCGGTCTGGCCCTCCAGGCAGGGGGTGCGGCCGCCGATCAGTTCCTTGCGATAGTCGAAGGGCAGCGGGTCCAGGTCGGTGAAACCGGTGTTGGTCTTCCACTCGGTGACGAAGCGGACGGCCTGGTCGATCTCGCTCTTCCACTCGGCGGACGACCAGTTGCGCACCCCGTCGGCGCCGCAGAAGTGACCGTTGAAGTGCGTGCCTATCTCATGGCCCTCCAGCCACGCGGCGCGCACCTGCTGGAGCGTGGCGTGGACGTGCCGGTCGGCGAGGTAGCCGATCGCGGAGGCCCCGACCGGGTGCTGCGGCGGACGGTAGAGGTGCTTCTTGGACTCGGGCAGCGCGTAGATGCCGCTGAGGAAGAAGGTCATGGACGCGCCGTGGTCGGCCGCGATGCTACGGAAGCGGGAGAACAGCTTGTTGCTGAGTTCACCCGCGCCGTCCCAGGAGAACACGACGAACTGCGGCGGCCGCGCGCCGGGCTTCAGCCGCTCGGCCTTGGGCTGGTGCGGCTGGGCGCCGGTGTCGGCCGTGGAACCGTCGCCGATGAGCTTCAGGGGACGGGCCTGTGCCGTGCCCGAGGCGTGCGAGGGGCCCTCGTCGCCGGTCCCCAGGCCGCCCAGGCCGCCCGAGCAGGCGGACAGCGCGCCCAGGGCCCCCGCCGTCGCTCCCGCGGTCAGCAGACGCCTGCGTGAGATGCCGTTCATGTTCGTCCCCGGTTTCCTCGTCCCGGCCCCGTTCGGAGCCACCGTGTGGTGTCGGTCGAACGGGTTCGATGGGCGGGGACGACGGAAAGATCGGGGTGCTCGGCACGTGTTGCCGCTCTGTGACAAACGCGACGGTCCCATGACCGGCCCCGCTGTCCGACCGACGGACAGCGGGGCCGGGAAAGGGGGGTCAGACGCCGGTGCCGGCCTGGAAGACCGTCAGGTAGACGGTGGAGGAGTTGCCGGACACGGGCACCGCGCCGCCCGACCACACCACCTTCAGGGAGTCCCGCTCGTCCGGCGGGGTGATGAGGACCGCCGCGGGCGTGGCCGACTTGGCGCCGCTCACCCCGGGGTTGGAGAAGGACAGGCCCGCCCAGGCACTGCGGCCCGGCGCGAGCGTGATCCTGGCGGGGCTGCCGGAGCGGCGCTTGGGGTCGGGGCCCAGCTGCTTGCCGGAGGCGTCGACGAAGGCGGCGCCCGGGTAGCCGTCGATCGTGCAGGTCCGCCCCGAGCGGTTGGTCAGCACGAGCGGGAAGTTCTCCTGCCCCGCCCCCGGGTTGTTGGCGCCGACGGACGCGCGCAGTTCCGAGGTGTGGCAGCGGCTGCCCGTGGCGCCGCTGCCGGTCGAGGCCGCCGAGGAGGTGGAACCGGAGCCGCTCGATCCGGTGGAGGCGGCCGTGGTGCCGCCGCTCGTGTCCTTCGACGCCGTGCTGTCGGTGGTGTGGTCGCCGGAGGCCGGCTGGGCCGTCCCGGGCAGTTTCTGCGGGGTGCTGGACGTGCCGTGCTCGCCGCCGCAGGCGGTGAGCAGGCTCAGCGCGGCGACCGCGCCCAGCGCCGACGCCACGCGTCGCGCCGTCAGGAAGGGGGCCGCGCTGTCGCGGTCCGGACCGGTCGTGCCGCGCCGGAAGGTCACCATGTCCATGCTCCTCGAAACTCTCCGCCTGGGAGGGGCGTGTACGGAGGGTGCCGTATGCCCCGTCTTTTCTGTCCGATGCGCGCTCACGGGGAAAGGTTCGCGCGTATCGGCCGGATGCGCTGCTGTGAGTTGGCTGACATGTGCCGTGTCGTGTGATGGCTGACCGTGCTGTGCCGCGTGGTGGCTGACCCGTGCTGTGCCGCGTGGTGGCTGACCCGTGCTCCGCCGCGTGGTGACCGACCCGTGCTCCGCCGCGTGGTGACCGACCCGTGCTCCGCCGCGTGGTGACCGACCCGTGCTCCGCCGCGTGGTGACCGACCCGTGCTCCGCCGCG
>NZ_JBIVNO010000012.1:0-11796 GCF_044753645.1 Streptomyces sp. NPDC093261 | reverse complement strand
GTGGTGACTGACTGCCGTGCCGCGGGCGGTCAGCCGGTGATTCGCAGGGAGTCCAGGATCCGGTCGGTGCGGTCGCTGCCGCCGTCCTGGCGTACCTGTACGTACACGTCGGTTCCGGCGCCGTCGGCGGGGGCGAGGGCCGCCTCCGCGACGGAGCCCTTGCCGCCGCCGCAGTCGTTCCAGGTGCGTATGCGCCCCTGCCAGGTCGTGCCCCGGTAGTCACGGCTGCCCTCGTAGTGACAGCCGGAGTGGGCGAGCGCGCGCACCTTGGCAGCGAGGTCCCCGTGCTCGCTCAGGCCGATGAACGCGCCGTTGACGTGGCTGCCGAGGTCCTGCCAGTCCGAGAGGTCGTCGGCCACGGAGAGGGCGGGCTCATGCCCGCTCGGCAGGCCCAGCGACTTCGGGTCCCAGCCGGCGTCGCGCAGCTCGCGGCCCCAGGACGCGGGCACCGCGGCCTGGATCCGTCCGGAGGTGTCCTTGACCGTCACGTCCGCCGCCGCGGTCCGGTCGAGCAGCAGCGTGGTGGTGAACGCGGCGCCCCCGCCGACGGCCGCCGCGGCCAGCGCGAGGAGCAGAATGCCCCGACGACGGCGGCGGGGCCCTCCGGCGACCGGGGCCGGGGGCGGGCCGAGGGGAGCTGCGATGTCGTCGGCGAGCCGGTCGAGGGCGTCGGCGAAGGCGTCCGCGGCCGGCCAGCGCCGCTCCCGGTCGGGTTCCATGGCCCGCAGCAGCACCCGCCGGGCCTCGGACGGCAGATCGGGGCGGAGCCGGTCCGGGGGCTGCACCCTGCCGGGCGGTGCGGGGACCGTGCCGGTGACGAGGTGGTAACCGAGGGCGCCGAGGCTGTAGACGTCGGCGCGGGCGTCGATACCCGTGCCGGGTTCGGTCTGCTCGGGCGGTGCGTACCCGGCGGAGCCCGCCGCCATGGTCAGCCCGGAGGCCTGCGCCAGGCTCTTGGCCAGGCCGAGGTCCGCGAGCAGCAGCCGGGTGGAGCCGTCGGGCGCGGTGCGCAGCAGGACGTTGGACGGCTTGATGTCCCGGTGCACGATACCGGCGTCGTGCAGGGCGGCCGCGGCGCGGGCGGCGGAGGCGGTCAGCCGCAGGGCCTCGGCGACCGGGAGCGGCCCGTCGGTGAGGTGGTCGGCGAGGGTGCCGCCGTCGGCGTACTCCATGACGAAGTAGGGCCTGCCGTCGGGGAGTTCCCCGATGTCGTAGACCTGGACGACCCGGCTGGAACCGGCGCGGCGCAGCAGGCGTGCTTCGGAGAGGAAGCGCTCCCGGACATCCAACCGGTGGGCCCAGTTCTCGGCGAGCACCTTGACGGCGACGAGCGCCTCGAGGTCGTCGTCGTGGGCGAGCCAGACGGTGCCGAAGGCGCCGCCGCCCAGGCGGCGTTCCAGGCGGTAGCGGTCGATCCGCTCCAGGGAGTGCATGGGACTATCATGCCTGGTCGAACATCGACTTCGAGGGGAGCTCCCAGTGGGGGATGCCGCGGACTCCGAGGAACTCGCTCGGCGCGCGGCGGCGGGTGACGGAGTGGCCCTGAACACGCTGCTCCAGCTCATCGGGCCGGAGGTGCTGCGGCGCTGCGGGCGGTTCCTGCCGTGCCGGGAGGACGCCGAGGAAGCGGCGCAGGACGTGCTGCTGCAGGTGGCGCGGAAGATCACCACGTTCCAGGGCCGCAGTCGCTTCAGCACGTGGCTGTACACGGTGGTCGCCAACTGCGCACGGCAGAAATACCGGGAGCTGAAGCGCCGGGCCGTCGAGCAGCCCGCCGCCATCGACGCGGCCGAGCATGTGGATCCGCGCACCACCAGCGTGATCGCCGGTTCCCGCATCGATCTGCTGGAGGCCCTGGAGCGGCTGGAGCGCGAGCATCCGCATCTGGTGGCACCGCTGGTCTACCGGGACCTCTGCCAGCTCGAGTACGCGGAGGTCGCCGAGCGGGTCGGGGTCCCGCTGGGCACGCTGAAATCCCGTCTGCACGAGGCGCGCAAGCAGGTCAGGCCCTGGCTGGCCGGCGGCATGTGACACCACCCCGGGGGCCGGGCGCCCGGGGGCGGCACGGACATCCCGCGCCGCCCCCTTGTCCGTTGCCGCGCCCTGTCAGTGACCGCTGATGCGGTGCGGCAGGTACGGCTCCTGCAGCGCCTCGATCTCCTTGTCGGTGAGGTGGACGTCGAGCGCCGCCACCGCGTCGTCGATGTGGTGCGGCTTGGTGACGCCGACGATGGGCGCGGCGACGGTGTCCTGGTGCAGCAGCCAGGCCAGGGCCACCCGGGCGCGCGGGACGCCCCGCTCGGCGGCGACCCTGGCCACCGCGTCGACGATGGCCCGGTCACCCTCCTCGTAGAGCCGCTTGCCGAACTCGTCGGTGCGGCTGCGCTCGCTGGTCTCGTCCCAGTCGCGGGTCAGGCGGCCGCGGGCCAGCGGGCTCCAGGGCAGCACGCCGACGCCCTGATCGGCGCACAGCGGCAGCATCTCGCGCTCCTCCTCGCGGTAGAGGAGGTTGTAGTGGTTCTGCATGGACACGAACCGCGTCCAGCCGCCCAGCCGGGCCGTGTACTGGGCCTTGGAGAACTGCCAGGCGTACATCGAACTGGCGCCGATGTACCGGGCTTTGCCCGCCTTGACCACATCGTGCAGGGCCTCCATCGTCTCCTCGATGGGGGTTGTGGAGTCCCAGCGGTGGATCTGGTAGAGGTCGACATAATCGGTGCCGAGCCGGCGGAGGCTGTGATCGATCTCCGTCATGATGGCCTTGCGGGACAGTCCGCCCCCGTTGGGCCCGGGCCGCATCCGGCCGTGCACCTTGGTCGCCAGCACGATCTCGTCGCGGCGGGCGTAGTCGGCGAGCGCGCGGCCTACGATCTCCTCGCTGGTGCCGTCGGAGTAGACGTTCGCGGTGTCGAAGAAGTTGATGCCGGCGTCGAGCGCCCGGCGGATCAGGGGGCGGGATGCCTCCTCGTCGAGGCTCCATGTGTGGGTGCCACGGTCGGGGAGGCCGAAACTCATACAGCCCAGGCAGATCCGGGACACGTCAAGGCCGGTCGAACCGAGCTTCACGTACTCCATGCCACTCCTGCTTTCCCTCGGGGCGGGGCCGGGCGCCGTGCAGCGCCGGACACGATCGTTCGCGACCGGCCGGGGCGCCGCCGGTACCGACGACGTGCTCCCTGCCCACCCTAAGCGGCGTGACGCGCCGGGGCGGCGGCCCGGTCGGCGGTACACCGGCGGGTCCGCCGGGGCGCCCGCCTCCCGGGCCTCGACGGGGCGGTGGCCGGCGCCGGAACGGTAGTCGCCGTGGTTCCGCGCCATGTCCCGCCCCGACGCCATGTCCCGCCCCGGCGCCATGTCCGGCCCCCGCGCCGGGACGGCCCCCGCGCCGGGACGGCCTCCGCCCCGCGGATCCGGGTGCGTGGATCGTGTTTCGGAGGCCGGACTCCTTCCGCCGTGTCTCGCGGCGGTGTTCCGGTGCGCTCTCGCGTCGGTGCTCCGCGCGATAGCGCAGCGGCGTCCCGGCGCGTCCTGCCGTCAGTGGCCGCGAGCGATCCACTCGTCGAGGTGGGGCGCCTCGGCGCCGATGGTTGTCGACTCACCGTGTCCCGGGCGGACCACCGTCTCCGGCGGAAGGGTCAGCAGCCGGTCGCGGATCGAGTCGATGATCGTCGGGAAGTGGGAGAACGAGCGCCCGGTGGCCCCGGGACCGCCCTGGAAGAGGGTGTCGCCGGTGAAGACCGTGCCGAGGCCGGGGTCGTAGAGGCAGACCGCGCCGGGTGCGTGGCCCGGGGTGTGCAGCACGGTCAGATCGGCGCCGGCCGTCTCGATCACCTGGCCGTCGTCCAGCCAGCGGTCGGGCAGGCGGTCCGGGTGGGTCATCTTCCACAGCGGCAGATCGTCCGGGTGGAGCCAGATCGTGGCGCCGGTGCGCTCGGCGAGGGCGGGGGCGGCGTCGATGTGGTCGTTGTGGGCGTGGGTGCACACGATGGCGCGCAGCCGCCGGTCGCCTACGGCCTCGGCGATGGCGTCGGCGTCGTGGGCGGCGTCGATCACGATGGCCTCGTGGTCGTCGCCGACCATCCACACATTGTTCTCCACCTTCCACGTTCCGCCGTCGAGGGAGAAGGTGCCGGAGGTGACCAGGCGGTCGATGCGGGCGGTCATCACAGCACCACCACCGAGCGCAGCACATCGCCTCGGTGCATCCGCTCGAAGGCCTTCTCGACCTCGTCGAGGGCGATGGTCTCGGTCACGAACCTGTCGAGCGGAAGGCGCCCTTGCAGATGCAGATCGATCAGCATGGGGAAGTCGCGGGAGGGCAGGCAGTCGCCGTACCAGGACGACTTCAGCGCCCCGCCGCGCGCGAAGACGTCGAGGAGCGGCAGTTCCAGCTTCATCTCGGGGGTGGGGACCCCGACCAGGACGACGGTGCCGGCGAGGTCACGGGCGTAGAAGGCCTGCTTGTACGTCTCCGGGCGGCCGACCGCCTCGATGACGATGTCGGCGCCGAAGCCGCCGGTCAGTTCGCGGATCGCCTCGACGGGATCGGTCTCCCGGGAGTTGACGGTGTGGGTGGCGCCCAGTTCCTTCGCCGTGGTGAGCTTGCGGTCGTCGATGTCCACCGCGATGATCTTCGCCGCGCCCGCGAGATACGACCCGGCGATCGCCGCGTCGCCGACCCCGCCGCAGCCGATGACCGCCACTGAGTCGCCCCTGCCGACGTTCCCGGTGTTGATGGCGGCGCCGATGCCGGCCATCACCCCGCAGCCCAGCAGGCCCGCCACGGCCGGGGAGACGGACGGGTCGACCTTGGTGCACTGTCCGGCCGCGACCAGCGTCTTCTCCGCGAAGGCGCCGATGCCGAGGGCCGGGGAGAGTTCCTGGCCGGTGGCGGCGAGGGTCATCTTCTGCCGGGCGTTGTGCGTGTTGAAGCAGTACCAGGGACGGCCGCGCCGGCAGGCACGGCACGTGCCGCACACCGCGCGCCAGTTGAGGATCACGAAGTCACCGGGGACGACGTCCGTGACGCCCTCGCCGACCGACTCGACGACGCCGGCTGCCTCGTGGCCGAGCAGGAACGGGAAGTCGTCGTTGATGCCGCCCTGTTTGTAGTGCAGGTCGGTGTGGCAGACGCCGCACGCCTGGATGGACACCACCGCCTCACCAGGACCCGGATCCGGCACGACGATCGTCTCGACCCGGACCGGTTCGTCCTTGCCAGGGGCGATCACGCCGCGTACTTCCTGCGCCATGGTGCTGCTGCCTTCCGTCTGCGGTGCGGGCGGGGTGGCCCGCAGCGGGCCACTGCGGCCCACTGCCATGATCCTTGCGCGGCGGGTACCCCTTGTGCACGTATTCCGCGCCATGGACGTGGGATCGACTCGACGGGGGTTCGCGCGCACGGTACGCGGCTGACCGGCGCATGGCACCGAGGTCTAGGCTGAACGCCCGCATGGCGCACGGAACGCCGTGACACTTCGCGAGGAGCGGTGTGAGCATCACCGGCAAGGAAGCCACGCACGACACGGCGGAAGGCACGCGGGACGCGGAGGGGCCGGAAGGTACGGCACCGGAAGGTACGGCACCGGGCCCGGACCCCGTGCCGCCCACGTGGCGGCTGCTCCTCGGATATGTACGACCCCACCGGTGGGCGCTGTGCGCGGGTGCGCTGCTGGCCCTGGTCACCGGGGCCACGGGGCTGCTGCTGCCGCTCGTGGCCCGTGGGCTGATCGATGACCTGGCGCACGACCGGGCCATCACCGCGGCGCTGCTCGGCATGTCGGGGCTCGTGCTCGCCAATGCGGTGGTGGGCGGGCTGGGTTCGTATGTGCTGCGGCGCACCGCCGAGTCGGTGGTGCTCGGCGCGCGGCGCACCCTGTCGTCGCATCTGCTGCGTCTGCGGGTATCCGCCGTGGACCGCACCGAGCCCGGCGATCTGATGGCCCGCATCACCTCCGACACGACACTGCTGCGCGAGGTCACCACGGACTCGCTGGTCGGCCTCGGCACCGGTGGGCTGACGCTGGTCGCGACGCTGGTGATGATGGGCCTGGTGGACGTGGTGCTGCTCGGTGTCACGCTCGCCGTGGTCCTGGGCGCGGGCACCGTACTCGGGGTCATCGTGCCGCGCATCAACCGGGCGAGCCGGCAGGCGCAGGACGCGGTCGGCACGATGGGCGCGCTGCTGGAGCGGATCCTCGGCGCGCTGCGCACGGTCAAGGCGTCGGGTGCGGAGCGCCGCGAGGAGGCGGCCGTCCACGCGGCGGCGGAGGAGTCCTGGCGGCAGAGCGTGCGGGCCGCCAAATGGACGGCGGCCGCGGGGAACACGGCGGGCCTCGCGATGCAGATCGCCTTCATCACCGTGCTCGCGGTGGGCGGCGCGCGGGTGGCGACCGGAGCGATCGACGTGGGCACGCTGGTCGCGTTCCTGCTCTACGTCTTCTATCTGATGTCGCCGATCCAGCAGGTCGTCGGCGCGGTCACCCAGTACCAGACGGGTTCCGCCGCACTCGCCCGCATCCAGGAGGCGCTGCGGCTGCCCGCCGAAGCGCCCGCGCGCAGGGCGCCCTTGCCGTCGCCCGGCGCGCACCCGGCCGCCATCGCCTTCGAGGAGGTGCGCTTCCGGTATGCCGACGGTCTGCCCTACGTCCATCACGGTGTGACCTTCACGGTGCCGGCCCGGGGCATGACCGCCTTCGTCGGCCCCTCGGGCGCGGGCAAGACGACCGTGTTCTCGCTGATCGAGCGGTTCTACGACCCGGAGTCGGGCACCGTCAGGGTCGACGGCCGGGACGTGGCCGAGTGGGAGCTGTCCGAGCTGCGGTCCGCCATCGGCTATGTGGAGCAGGACGCGCCGGTGCTGTCCGGGTCGCTGCGGGACAACCTGCTGCTCGGCAATCCGAAGGCGGACGACGCCGAGGTGGCGCGCGTGGTGCGGACGACGCGGCTGGACGGTCTGGTGGGGCGGCTCCCCCAGGGGCTCGACACCCTCGTCGGGCATCGCGGGACCAAGCTGTCCGGCGGGGAGCGCCAGCGTGTCGCGATCGCCCGCGCGTTGCTGCGCCGCCCGCGTCTGCTGCTGCTGGACGAGGCGACCTCGCAGCTCGACGCCGTCAACGAGGCGGCGCTGCGGGACACGGTCGCGGATGTGGCGCGGTCGACGACCGTCCTCGTGGTCGCCCACCGGCTGTCCACGGTGACGGCGGCCGACCGGATCGTCGTCATGGACGCGGGCCGTGTGCGCGCGGTCGGCACCCATCGCGATCTGGTGGCCGGGGACCCCCTGTATGCCGAACTGGCCGCGACCCAGTTCCTTGCGACGGCCGGCTAGGGGACCGGGGCGGACAAGCCTGGGGCTCGCCGGAGTTCGGAGCCGGAGCAGGCTTCGGTGCGTGCGTCGGCGAAAACCGCCTGCTGCCTCGTCGTCGGCCGAGTGCGCGAGGAAGTCGTCGACCACGCGAGGCCTCGACTCCGAGCCGGTTGGCCGGCTCGCCCGGGCGAAGCGGTTCGAAGTCGGCGATCTGCCGTCAATGGGGCGCCCGCGCGCACCGCTCCCTCACGCCCCGTCTCACGCCGTCGAGGCCACCCGCGGACGGGGCCATCCGTGATCGGCCAACCGTCCGACCTCGTATCCGCGTTGCTCGCAGGTGTCGAGGACCAGCGGCAGCGCGCCCAGTGCGGACCGCCAGGCGCCCGGGGCGGAGGTGCAGTCGGAGTCGTGCAGCAGGATCGTCCCGCCGCCGTCGAGGTCGGCCGTGACCGTGCGATGGACGGATTCCGGTGTGGCGCGGGCGGTCCAGTCCTCGCCCCAGCAGGTCCACAGCACCGGGGTGAGATCGAGGCGGCGGGCGGCCAGATGCGCGGCGGCCGACATGACGCCGTAGGGAGGCCGGAAGAGCCGCGGCTGCCGGCCCGTGATCCCGGCGACGGTGTCACGGGCGCGGGCGAAGTCGTCGTAGGTGGCGCGCGGGCCGCGCAGCAGCAGCGGACGGTGCAGCCAGCCGTGGATGCCGATCTCATGGCCCGCCGCCGCGATCTCGCGGACCAGGCCGGGAGAGCGGTGCGCCTGATGGCCGAGAAGGAAGAAGGTGGCGTGCACACCGCGGTCGGCGAGCAGCCGCAGGAAAAGCGGGGTGGAGGCGGGGTCGGGACCGTCGTCGAAGGTGAGGGCGACATGGCCTGTCCGGCCGCGGCCGGACAGGCGGGGCATGACGCGATTGCGCAGGGGTCCGAAGGTGGAGACGACCGGCGCGACATGGGCGGCGGTGAGAACGGGCAGCGCGGCGCGGGCGGCCACGCGCATCAGGCGTGCGGCGGTCATGAGTCGAGTCCCTCCGGTCGGGGCCGTGCGGCGGTCACGAATGGTGTCCCTCCGGTCGGGGGCCGTGGCCCGGTGCGAGGTCGTCCAGGTCCAGGCCGTGCCCGATGGAGTGCATCAGGCCGGGGCCGTCGGGCGTCGTCACGACACCCGTGCCGACGGCGGAGGCCCACACGGCACACGCCGTGGCGGTGGTGACGGCGAGTCGGCTGCCGCGTCGTGTCCGCCGACCTGCGGGGACCGGGGTCCAGGATGGCAGCCCGGAGTGGTGGACCCGCGCTATCTCGGCGGCGGGGCCGCCGTCCGGGTCGGCGGCGAAAAGCGCAAGGCCCGCCGCGCGCCGGCGCGGCCCGAGCGGCCCGTCGATCAGGTCGGTGAGCACGGGCTTGAGTTCGGCCGGGTCGCGGACCCAGACGGCCACACCCGCCGCGTCCAGGGCGGCGGCGTTGGTCAGCCCATGCCCGGGTATGCAGCGGTAACTCGCGACGGGCAGGCCCGCGGCGAACGCCTCCAGGGAGGTCAGACCCCCGGCGTTCTGGACAAGGACGTCGGCGGCGTGCATCAGCCCGGGCATGTCGTCGACCCAGCCGTAGGCATGGATGCCGTCCGCGCGCAGTTGCCCGGCCAGGGCCTCGTTGCGGCCGCAGACGACGACCGGTACGGCGGCTCCGCAGTCGCGCAGTTCCAGGGCCACCTGCCGAACGGGGCCGACCCCCCAGGAGCCGGCGACCAGCAGCGCCAGGGGGGCGTGCGCCGGAAGCCCGAAGCGGGCCCGGGCCCGGCTGCGCTCCCCCGGGCCACCGGGCCGGAAACGTGGATCGGCCACAGGCCCGCACACGCGGACGTCCGCGGCCCCGGCGGCCCGGGCCTGGGCGGCGGGCACGGCATGGGCCGCGAGATGGACGTCCACACCCTCCGCCACCCACAGGGGATGGACCGAGAAGTCGGTCAGGTAGGTGAGCACGGGCACGGTCAGCCGGCCGTCGAGGCGCAGATTGCCCAGCACCCGGCTGGCGCCCGGGTAGGTGGAGACGACCGCGCCGGTGCCCGGAGGCAGGGCGCGCAGCACCCGATCCTCGGCGGCATGCAGCAGGGCACGCGCCATCGGACCGCCACCGCCGGCACGCTCGGTGCTGGAGTAGATTCGCTGGTAGGCCCAGGGGGCACGGACGAGCATCCGGTGATAGCCGTCCTTGACGGCCCGGCCGAGCCGGGCGGGCAGCAGGTCCAGCAGGTCGTACCGGTCGACGACGAATCCGTCCGCCGCCAGACGGCGGGCCAGTTCGGCGGCGGCACCGTCATGACCGGCTCCGAGGCTCGCGGAGACGAGGGTGACCCGACCCGGGGGCGTCGTGGCGGCTCGGGAGCGCGCAGCGGCGACCGCGGGCGCGGGCACCGGGGCCGTTCGTCCGGCAGAGCCGAACAGCGCGGGCTGGGGCATGGGCGTTTCCTCCGCACATAAGGGAGCGGCGGAACTCTACAACATGTAGTAGTTCACGGTTCGAGCCCGGAGCATACTTCCTACATGCAGTAGTAGTTCGCCGGGTAGTCTGGGGAGCCGAGCGGCGAAGGGAAGGTGAACGGTGCACGAGCGGAAGAAGGACGAGGCCGGCGGGGCATCCGGCAGGCGGGCCCGCGGCGAACTGGAGAGCAGTGTGCTGGCCACGCTCTGGGCGGCCGAGGGGCCGCTGACCGCACGACAGGTCCGGGAGCGGCTGCCGGGCGACCTGGCGTACACGACCGTCCTGACGATCCTGTCCCGGCTGTACGACAAGGGCATGCTGGTACGGCGCCGAAAGGGCCGCGGCTATACGTACGAGCCGGCCCGCGACGAGGCGTCCCACACCGCGGAGCGGATGCGCACCCTGCTGGAGCGCGGCTCCGACCGCGAGGCCGTGCTGACCCGGTTCGTCTCCGAACTGTCGGAGCAGGACGAGCAGTTGCTCCAGCGACTGCTGTCCGGGCACGAGGTACGCGAGGGTGGCGAGCACCTCGGCGAGAGGCGCTGAGCCGGTGCTGATCAGCGTCTACATTCCGTTCCTTGTCACCGCCCTGCTCACGGTGCTCGCCCCCCGGCCGGTCCGCAGGCTGGCCCCGCGCCCCGCCGCCTGGGCCCTGGCCTGTGCGGCGCTGGTGACGGCGGCCGGCTGGACGGGGTCGCTCGCCCTGCTGGCATTCACCGGGTTCGCCCAGATACCGGAGGTCGCCGAGGAGGGCGGCTGGTCGGTGTCCGCCCTGCGTGCCGCCGACCCGGTGTATCCCGTCGCCGCACTGGCCGCGACCCTCGCTCTGGCGGCGTCCTGCGTGGGACTCGCCGTCGCCGCCGTGCGCCAGGCCCGGCATGTGCTGTGGGCCCGGCGCGAGTGCGGCCGGCTGCCCGGCGACACCGAACTGGCCGTGCTCGACGACGATGTGCCACGGGCGTTCGCGCTGCCGGGCGCGCCGGGGCGGATCGTGGTCTCCCGGGGCATGCTCCGCTGCCTCGGCGACGGCGAGCGCGAGGCCCTGCTGGCGCACGAGCGGGCCCATCTGCGGGGCAGGCACTCCGTGTTCCGGACCGTCTGGCGGCTCGCGGCCGCCGTGAACCCACTGCTACGGCCCCTCGCCACGACGGGCGGCTTCGTCCTGGAGCGCTGGGCCGACGAGGAGGCCGCCGCGCGGATCGGCAGCCGTACGGTCGTGGCCCGCGCGGTCGGACGCGCCGCCCTCGCCTCCGCCGCCGACACGTCCCGCCCGGCGGCGCTGGCCGTGACCGGCGGAGCGGTGCCGCAGCGCGTACAGGCACTGCTCGCTCCCCCGCCGCCCCGGCGGACCCTGCCGTTCGTCGCGGGCGCCCTGCTGCTGACGCTGTGCTGTACCAGCCTGGCCAACGCCGCGTCCGACAGCGAGCAGATGGTGGAGAGCGCGCAGCGCGCCGAGTGCGTGACGCACACCAGGACACCCGTCATCCCGCCGGGCGGCTCCGCCCCGGAGCATCGCCGCGTCTGCTGCCCTCGCCATCGCCATGGCGGCCGCGTCGGCTCGGGTGGTGGAGCGCAGTCAGCAGCCCGGTCACGGCCTGCGCCTTGGGGCGGGTTCCGTCCCGCCCCCAGGTGAGCCGGACGGCGACGGGCTCGGCGTCCCGCACCGGCCGGTAGACGATCCCGGGCCGGGCGCACTGGTTGGCGGTGGACTCCGCCGTCATGCCGATACGGCCGCCGGTGGAGAGCGTGGCCGGCCAGTCGTCGACGTCGTGCGTGGCCTCGGTGGCCGGGCGGGCGTCCGGCGGCCACAGCTCCGCGGTCGTGGGGGCCATCGGGGCCGTCGTGGCCGCCAACGGGTCAGCACCGCGGCGCGACGGGGCTGACGGGTCGTCGGCGCGGACGCCGAGACCCGCCGCCCTTCAGAGGTCGTTTTCTCCCGATGTTTCATCCCGAAATTGGTGTTTGATTCCGTGATGTCGGGTCGCGCCAGGAGATGGTGGCTTCGCCGGTGAGGCG
>NZ_JBIVNO010000011.1:186113-254978 GCF_044753645.1 Streptomyces sp. NPDC093261 | reverse complement strand
ACAGGCCCGCCCCTTCAAGTGGACCAAGACCGCAGACCAGATCATCGACCGCATCTGCCGCTACTGCGACAGGATCTCCGGACCGGCTCACTAGGGTCGCAGCGGCGCGACTGCCTTGACGTGCGCAAGGCGTGGAGAGCAAGGGGAGTGCAGGTGGCGGACGCTGCAGTGAACGACACCCGGCGGACTCGGCCGGCCCGGCGGGTGCTCATCGCCGCGGACAAGTTCAAGGGGTCGCTGACGGCCGTGCAGGTCGCGGCGCGGGTGACCGCGGGGCTGCGCAGAGTCGTGCCCGATCTCGAGATCGAGGCGCTGCCCGTCGCCGACGGCGGGGACGGGACCGTGGACGCGGCCGTGGCGGCGGGGTTCGAGCGGCATGAGGTGGGGGTCGCGGGTCCGATCGGCCAGGAGGTGACGGCGGCGTTCGCGCTGCGCGGTGACACCGCGGTCGTGGAGATGGCGGAGGCAAGCGGGTTGCAGCGGTTGCCCGCCGGGGTCTTCGCGCCGCTGACCGCGTCCACGTACGGCTCCGGGGAGCTGGTGCGCGCCGCGCTGGACGCCGGGGCGCGGACGATCGTGTTCGGGGTCGGCGGGAGCGCGACGACGGACGGGGGCGCGGGGATGCTGTCCGCGCTCGGGGCGCGGTTCTTGGACGGGGAGGGTGAGCCGGTGGCGCCGGGCGGCGGGGGACTGGCGCGGCTCGCCCGCGCCGATCTGTCGGGCCTGGATCCCCGGCTGTCCTCGGTGGACCTGGTACTTGCCAGCGATGTCGACAACCCGCTGACCGGCCCGAAGGGGGCCCCCGCGGTCTACGGCCCTCAGAAGGGTGCCTCGCCGGACGAGGTCGAGGCGCTGGACCTGGCGCTCGCGCATTACGCGGAGGTGCTGGCGGAGACGATCGGTCCGCGGGCGGCGGAGTACGCCGCGTCTCCGGGCGCGGGCGCCGCGGGCGGCCTCGGGTACGGCGCGCTCGTTCTCGGGGCGCGCTTCCGGCCCGGCATCGAGGTCATGCTGGATGTCCTGGGCTTCGCGCCGGCGCTGGCGCGGGCCTCGCTGGTGATCACGGGTGAGGGCTCGCTGGACGCGCAGACGCTGCACGGGAAGGCCCCGGCGGGGGTCGCCGCGGCGGCCCGCGCGGCCGGCCGGGAGGTCGTCGCGGTGTGCGGGCGGCTGGCCCTGCCGCCGGAGGCGCTGGGACGGGCGGGGATCCGCCGGGCGTACCCGCTGACGGAGGCGGAACCGGACCTCTCGACGTGCCTCATCGAGGCGGGGCCGATTCTGGAACGGGTGGCGGAACGAATCGCCCACGACTTCCTGACCTGACTCCGCCCATCCCACCCCGGGGCGGGGACTGCGTCCGCTGGGTTCGCCGGGGGATCGCGCCCGGGCCTGGCCGGGGCTGCGTCGCCCCGGCGAGGGCGCGCGCTGCGGGCGCGCGAAGGGGCCTGCGCCCCCGTACACCACCGCGGACCGCGCCCTTGGCCCCCGAGGCCTGGGACGGCATACGTGAAGGGCCCCGAACCGGATGGTTCGGGGCCCTTCGGGGTCGTGCGGCCGTATTACGGCAACTGCGCGGCGCGCGCCTCGCGGCGGTTGTCGCGGAAGTTGTTCACCCGGCGTGCCGTGGCGAACAGCGGGATCACCGCGCCCATGACCAGCTGCAAGGCGCAGCCCGTCTGGAGGAGCAGCTGGCCGCTCGGGGCGTCGAACGCCCAAGCCGCCAGGAGGCCCATCGACAGGACGATCCAGGACAGCATCGCCCCGGCGAGACGGCCCCGGGGCTTCGGGTACTCCACCCGGCTCACCATCAGCCACGCGGTGCCGAGGATCGCCAGCAGGGTGGCGAAGAACGGCAGCTCCAGGAGGACGATCGAGACCACCGTCAGCGCGCCGAAGGGGGAGGGCATGCCCTGGAACATGCCGTCCTTCATCGTCACGCAGGAGAATCTCGCGAGTCTGAGCACCACCGCGAGCAGCACCACGATCGCTCCGACCGCGGCCACCCGCTGGTGCGCGTCGTCCGCCACCATGCCGTAGACCAGGACGAAGTACGCCGGGGCCAGACCGAAGCTGATCAGGTCCGAGAGGTTGTCCAGCTCGGCGCCCATGGGCGAGGAGCGGAGCTTGCGGGCGACGAGGCCGTCGAACAGGTCGAAGACAGCCGCGCAGAGCATGAGGATCACGGCCGTGGCGGCGCTGTGCCGGGCCATGCCCGCCGACTCGTCGTTGCCCGTCAGGTGCGGGATCAGGATGCCGGTGGTAGTGAAGTACACCGCCATGAAGCCGCACGTCGCGTTGCCGAGGGTGAGCGTGTCCGCTATCGAGAGGCGGAGCGAGAGAGGCATCTCCTCCTCGTCGTCCACCTCGTCGGCCTCCGGCACCCAGCCGGCCTTGGTATCGGGATCAATCACGGTCAAGACGAGTCACCCCAGCCACGGTCTTCTGGCCGACCTCGACCGCGACCTCCACGCCCTCGGGCAGATAGAGGTCGACACGCGAGCCGAAGCGGATCAGACCGATACGGTCGCCCTGCTCCACCTTCGTGCCCTGCGGGATGTAGGGCACGATGCGACGGGCCACCGCGCCGGCGATCTGGATCATCTCGATGTCGCCGAGTTCGGTGTCGAAATGCCAGACTACGCGCTCGTTGTTCTCGCTCTCTTTGTTGAAAGCAGGAACAAAGCCGCCCGGGATGTGCTCGACCGACGTGACCGTGCCGGACAGCGGCGCGCGGTTCACGTGGACGTTGAGCGGGCTCATGAAGATCGCGACGCGGGTGCGCCCGTCCTTCCACGGCATGATGCTCTGCACCACACCGTCGGCGGGGGAGATGACCCGGCCCTGGGCGATCTCGCGCTCCGGGTCGCGGAAGAACCACAGCATGCCGGCCGCGAGCGCGGTGGCGGGTACGGCCACGGCCTTGGCGGCGCCGGAGCGGCGTGCCCGGGCCAGGCTGAGGGCTGCGGTGGCAACGGTCGGGAGAAGCCACGGCGATGCTCCGCGCGCGAGGCGTACGCCGGCCAGGCTGTCGCGTGGTGCAGAGGTTTGGCTGTGGGGCATGGATGACCTTCGTAGCGGATGATGCCGCGCTTCGACGGGGGACGGCGGCTTTCCGGCGATCGTACCGGGCACGGACCGCAACTCGGCAAGCCAGGAAGCCGAGTCGGCGGCCGAACAGCGTTGACGGGGTGTGATCTTCTTCGCGAAGAAAACACCCCGTAAGCGGACAACTACCCCTGGAGTCGATACTCTTCGAGCAGTCGGCGACCGATGATCATTTTCTGGATTTCGGCGGTACCCTCACCGATCAGCAGCATGGGGGCCTCACGGTACAGGCGCTCGATCTCGTACTCCTTGGAGAAACCGTAGCCGCCGTGGATCCGGAAGGCGTCCTCCACGACCTCCTTGCAGTACTCGGAGGCGAGGTACTTCGCCATGCCCGCTTCAAGGTCATTCCGCTGACCGGAGTCCTTCTTGCGAGCCGCGTTCACCATCATGGCGTGCGCGGCCTCGACCTTTGTGGCCATTTCCGCCAGTTTGAACTGGATGGCCTGGTGCTGGGCGATCGGCTTGCCGAAGGTGTGCCGCTGCTGCGCGTACGACACGCCCAGCTCGAAGGCGCGCTGGGCGACACCGCAGCCACGGGCCGCGACATTCACCCGGCCGACCTCGACTCCGTCCATCATTTGGTAAAACCCTCGGCCGGTGGCCCCGCCGAGCACCCGATCGGCCGGAATGCGCAGACCGTCCATGATGAGTTCCGTGGTGTCGACGCCCTTGTAACCCATCTTGTCGATCTTCCCGGGGATCGTGAGGCCCGGGCGGACCTCGCCGAAGCCGGGCTCCTTCTCGACCAGGAAGGTCGTCATCGACTTGTGCGGCGCGGTGCCCTCGGGGTGTCCTTCGTCACTCCGGACGAGTACGGCGACGAGCGAGGACGTGCCGCCGTTCGTCAGCCACATCTTCTGGCCGGTCAGCACATAGTCGTCGCCGTCCTTGACCGCCTTGGACGTGATCGCCGACACATCGGAGCCGAGCGCGGGCTCGGACATCGAGAAGGCGCCGCGGATCTCGCCGAGGGCCATCTTCGGCAGGAAGTGGTCCTTCTGCTCCTGGGTGCCGTGCTGCTTGAGCATGTACGCCACGATGAAGTGCGTGTTGATGATGCCGGAGACCGACATCCAGCCGCGGGCGATCTCCTCCACGCACAGCGCGTAGGTCAGAAGCGACTCGCCCAGGCCCCCGTACTCCTCGGGGATCATCAGACCGAACAGGCCCAGCTCCTTGAGGCCGTCGACGATCTGCTGCGGGTACTCGTCGCGGTGCTCCAGCTCGGTCGCGACCGGGATGATCTCCTTGTCCACGAAGTCGCGGACGGTGGAGAGGATCTCCTGCTGGACGTCTGTCAGACCGTGGGTCTGGGCGAGACGGCTCATCTACTTCTCCTGCTGCTTCAGCTCCGGGCGGCCGGGCTGCTCGCCGCCGCGCTCCTTGATGTACGTCTCGGTGGGCACCATCACCTTGCGGCGGAAGACGCACACGAGGGTGCCGTCCTGCTTGTAGCCCTTGGTCTCGACATGGACGATGCCGCGGTCGTTCTTCGACTTCGACGGCCACTTGTCGAGCACCGTCGTCTCGCCGTAGATCGTGTCGCCGTGGAAGGTCGGCGCCACGTGCTTGAGCGACTCGATCTCCAGGTTGGCGATCGCCTTGCCCGAGATGTCGGGGACGGACATGCCGAGCAGCAGCGAGTAGATGTAGTTGCCCACGACGACGTTCCTGCCGAAGTCCGTCGTCTTCTCCGCATAGTTCGTGTCCATGTGGAGCGGGTGGTGGTTCATGGTCAGAAGACAGAACAGGTGGTCGTCGTACTCCGTGACCGTCTTGCCGGGCCAGTGCTTGTACGTCGCCCCGACCTCGAACTCCTCGTAGGTCCGTCCGAACTGCATGGCCCTCACGCCTCCGGGATCTCGAACGTGCTGGTGCGCCGCATGCCGGCCGCCCGGCCCTTGCCCGCGATGACCAGCGCCATCTTGCGGCTCGCCTCGTCGATCATCTCGTCGCCGAGCATCGCGGAGCCCTTCTTGCCACCGGCCTCGGACGTGTAGTAGTCGTACGCGTCCAGGATCAGCTCGGCGTGGTCGTAGTCCTCCTGGGAGGGCGAGAACACCTCGTTGGCGGCGTCCACCTGACCCGGGTGGAGCACCCACTTGCCGTCGAAGCCGAGCGCGGCGGCGCGGCCGGCGACCTCGCGGAAGCCGTCCACGTTGCGGATCTGGAGGTAGGGGCCGTCGATCGCCTGGAGGTTGTTGGCCCGGGCGGCCATCAGGATCTTCATCAGGATGTAGTGGTAGGCGTCGGCCGGGTAGCCGGGCGGCTGCTCGCCCACGACCAGCGACTTCATGTTGATCGAGGCCATGAAGTCGGCCGGGCCGAAGATGATCGTCTCGATGCGCGGGGAGGCCTGCGCGATCTCGTTGACGTTGTTGAGGCCCTGGGCGTTCTCGATCTGGGCCTCGATGCCGATGCGGCCGACCTCGAAGCCCATCGTCTTCTCGATCTGGGTGAGCAGGAGGTCGAGCGCGACGACCTGCTCGGCGTTCTGGACCTTCGGCAGCATGATGCAGTCGAGGTTCGGGCCCGCCCCCTCGACCACCGTCACGACGTCGCGGTACGTCCACTCGGTCGTCCAGTCGTTCACCCGCACGACCCGTGTCTTGCCCGTCCAGTCCCCCTCGTTGAGGAACTTCACGATGGTGTGCCGCGCCTCGGGCTTGGCCAGCGGCGCGCATGCGTCCTCCAGGTCCAGGAAGACCTGGTCGGCGGGGAGGCCCTGCGCCTTCTCCAGGAAGCGGGGGTTGCTTCCGGGGACCGCGAGGCACGAGCGCCGCGGACGCAGACGGTTGACGGGCGTGGTCATGCGGGGACCTCCATGGGGTCGAGCTTGTTGGCTGTGCGGATCTCGTCGACGATACGGCCGATGATCCCGGTGATGTCGAAGTCCTTCGGGGTGAAGACCGCGGCCACTCCGGCGGCCCTGAGCTGTTCGGCGTCGGCGTTCGGGATGATCCCGCCGGCGATGACCGGGATGTCGGCCGCACCGGCCTCCCGGAGCCGCTCCAGCACGTCGGGCACCAGTTGTGCGTGCGAGCCGGAGAGGATCGACAGCCCGACCGCGTGCACGTCCTCCGCGAGGGCCGCGTCGACGATCTGTTCCGGCGTCAGCCGGATGCCCTGGTAGACCACCTCGAACCCGGCGTCACGGGCCCGTACGGCGATCTGCTCGGCGCCGTTGGAGTGCCCGTCCAGGCCCGGCTTGCCCACCAGGAAGCGAAGCTTGCCGACTTGGAGGTCCCGGGCCGTCAGCTCCACCTTGCGGCGCACCCGGGCCAGCGCGGTCCCCTCCTCGGCGGTCACCGCGACCGGCGCCGACGACACGCCGGTCGGGGCGCGGAACTCGCCGAACACCTCGCGCAGGGCCCCGGCCCACTCGCCGGTCGTCACACCGGCGCGGGCGCAGTCCAGGGTGGCCGCCATGAGGTTCTCGGTGCCCTTGGCCGCCTCCTTCAGCCGCTCCAGCGCCTTGCAGGGGCGCGGGTGGTTGAACGGAGGCTGGTAGCGGGTGTCGCGCCAGCGCTGGAGCGAGGCGATGACCCGGGCCTCGACCGCCGGGTCGACCGTCTGGATCGCGGTGTCCAGATCGGCCGTGAGCGGGTTCGGCTCGGTGGTCTCGAAGATGTTGACGCCGACGATCTTCTCCTCGCCGGACTCGATCCGGGCCCGGCGCTCGGCGTGCGACGCCACGAGCTGCGACTTGAGGTAGCCCGACTCGACGGCGGCCATGGCGCCGCCCATCTCCTGGATCCGCTCGATCTCGGCGAGCGACTCCTCGACCAGCCCGCTCACCTTGGCCTCGATGACCGTGGAGCCCTCGAAGATGTCGTCGTACTCCAGCAGATCGCTCTCGTGTGCGAGCACCTGCTGGATGCGCAGCGACCACTGCTGGTCCCAGGGCCGGGGCAGGCCCAGCGCCTCGTTCCAGGCCGGGAGCTGCACGGCGCGGGCGCGCGCGTCCTTGGAGAGGGTCACGGCCAGCATCTCCAGCACGATCCGCTGGACGTTGTTCTCCGGCTGCGCCTCCGTCAGACCCAGGGAGTTGACCTGGACGCCGTAGCGGAAGCGACGGTGCTTGGGGTTCTCGATGCCGTACCGCTCACGCGTGATCTTGTCCCAGATCCGCCCGAACGCCCGCATCTTGCACATCTCCTCGACGAAGCGGACGCCCGCGTTCACGAAGAAGGAGATACGGCCGACGACATCGCCCATGCGCTCCTGCGGCACCTGGCCGCCGTCACGCACCGCGTCGAGGACGGCGATCGCGGTGGACATCGCGTACGCGATCTCCTGCACCGGCGTGGCGCCCGCCTCCTGCAGGTGGTAGCTGCAGATGTTGATCGGGTTCCACTTCGGGATGTGGGAGACCGTGTACGCGATCATGTCCGTCGTCAGCCGGAGCGAGGGCCCCGGCGGGAAGACATGCGTACCGCGCGAGAGGTACTCCTTGACGATGTCGTTCTGGGTCGTGCCCTGGAGCTGGGTGATGTCCGCACCCTGCTCCTCCGCGACGACCTGATAGAGCGCCAGCAGCCACATGGCCGTGGCGTTGATGGTCATCGAGGTGTTCATCTGCTCCAGGGGTATGTCCTGGAACAGCCGGCGCATGTCACCCAGGTGCGCGACCGGGACCCCGACCCGGCCGACCTCGCCGCGGGCGAGGACGTGGTCGGAGTCGTAGCCGGTCTGCGTCGGCAGGTCGAACGCGACCGACAGGCCGGTCTGGCCCTTGGCGAGGTTGCGCCGGTACAGCTCGTTGGACGCCTCGGCCGTGGAGTGACCGGCATACGTGCGCATGAGCCACGGCCGGTCCTTCTGCCTCCGGGAGCCGGAGGGCTGACGCTCTGTCATCGGTTACCTCCGCTGTCCTCAGATGTTCCGGAAGCGGTTGATCGCGTCGATGTGCCGTGCGCGCATCTCCTCGTCACGCACGCCGAGGCCCTCCTCGGGGGCGAGGCACAGCACGCCGACCTTGCCCTGGTGGACGTTGCGGTGCACGTCGTAGGCGGCCTGGCCGGTCTCCTCCAGCGAGTAGACCCTGGACAGCGTCGGGTGGATCTTGCCCTTCGCGATGAGCCGGTTGGCCTCCCAGGCCTCGCGGTAGTTGGCGAAGTGCGAGCCGATGATGCGCTTCAGGGACATCCACAGGTAGCGGTTGTCGTACTCGTGGTTGTATCCGGAGGTCGAGGCGCAGGTGACGATCGTGCCGCCCTTGCGCGTGACGTACACCGAGGCTCCGAAGGTCTCGCGGCCCGGGTGCTCGAAGACGATGTCGACGTCCTCGCCTCCGGTCAGCTCGCGGATGCGCTTGCCGAAGCGCTTCCACTCCTTCGGGTCCTGGGTGCGCTCGTCCTTCCAGAACCGGTAGTCCTCGGCGTTGCGGTCGATGATCGCCTCGGCGCCCATCGAGCGGCAGATCTCCGCCTTGGCCGGCGAGGAGACGACACAGATCGGGTTGGCACCGCCCGCGAGCGCGAACTGGGTGGCGTACGAGCCGAGGCCGCCGCTCGCGCCCCAGATCAGCACGTTGTCGCCCTGCTTCATCTGGGCGCCGTTGCGGGAGACGAGCTGCCGGTAGGCGGTGGAGTTGACGAGGCCGGGCGCGGCGGCCTCCTCCCAGCTGAGGTGGCCGGGCTTGGGCATGAGCTGGTTGGACTTCACCAGCGCGATCTCGGCGAGGCCGCCGAAGTTGGTCTCGAAGCCCCAGATCCGCTGCTCCGGGTCGAGCATCGTGTCGTTGTGGCCGTCGGAGGACTCCAGTTCGACCGACAGGCAGTGCGCGACGACCTCGTCGCCCGGCTGCCAGGCGTTGACGCCCGGTCCGGTCCGCAGGACCACGCCCGCGAGGTCGGAGCCGATGATGTGGTAGGGGAGGTCGTGGCGCTTGGTCAGCTCGGAGAGCCTGCCGTAGCGCTCCAGGAAGCCGAAGGTCGACAGCGGCTCGAAGATCGAGGTCCACACCGAGTTGTAGTTGACCGAGGAGGCCATCACGGCCACGAGGGCCTCGCCCGGGCCCAGCTCGGGCAGCGGGACATCGTCGACGTGCAGGGACTTGCGGGGATCCTTGTCGCGGGTGGTGAGCCCGGCGAACATCTCCGTCTCGTCCTTGTGCACGGTGACGGCGCGGTACGACTCGGGGAGCGGCAGAGCGGCGAAATCGGCGGACGTGGCCGTCCCCGACTGAATCGCGTCCAGGATGTCCTTCACGGTATTGCCTCCGGCGAAAGAGCGTCTTGAGGGGAGACGCTGAGGGTTACGTCGGTGCTGCTACGGGAGAGAGGGATGCCGTCGGTTCGGCTCGGTGGTGCTGTGGCAGCGCTTTGTGGCGCGGGAGGGTGCCTGTGACGCAGGCGTCCGGGCGCGCTCGCCTGGGAGGCTTGCGGGGACAGCCGGCGTACGAAAGGTCTCTGCACGCCGGCCGCCCGGACAACACCAACGTATGGCACGGCGTGTCACCCCGCAAGGCACTGGGTGCCAGATATTGATCTCAGATGAAATCTTTACGTAACAAATGAGCGATGATCGATCAAAGTTACCGACGAGTATGGTCCAGGCGGGCAAAAAGGAACGGACCGGTGGCGGCATCGGCTGCCGCCACCGGTCCGTGGTGGGTCGGAAGTCCCGTGAAGGGGTGGAGAACGGCTAGGAACGCTCCTTGAGGGCCTGCTCGATGGTCCGCATCACCTCGTCGAGCGGCGCGTCGGTCCTGGCCACTGTCACCAGGACCTCGCCCTGCGCGGTCACGGCGGCCGGAGCGGTCCGGGGAGCGGAGCCGCGACCGGCCCCGATCCCGGTGCCGAACGTCCTGCGCACGATCGCGAAGGCATGGTCCAGCTGGGCCTCGACGTCCCCCTGGCCGCCGGCCCGCAGCCAGCGCCGCAGGACGTGGTTGTGGGCGGTGACGACCGCCGACGCGGCCACCTCCGCCAGCAGCGGATCGTCGTTCGCGTCGTCGTCGTGCGCGTGCTCGTCGAAGTGGCCCAGCAGATAGCGGGTGAACAGGCGCTCGTAACGGGCCACCGAGGCGATCTCCGCCTCCCGCAGGGTCGGCACCTCGCGGGTCAGCTTGTAGCGCTGCACGGAGATCTCCGGCCGGGCCGCGTACATCTTCATGACTTCCTTGATGCCGCGGCAGACGGTGTCGAGCGGGTGCTCGTGCGCGGGCGCGGCGTTGAGCACCGCCTCGGCGCGGACCAGAGTGTCGTCGTGGTCGGGGAAGATGGCCTCTTCCTTGGAGCGGAAGTGGCGGAAGAAAGTGCGCCGGGCGACCCCGGCGGCCGCCGCGATCTCGTCGACGGTGGTCGCTTCGTACCCTTTGGTGGCGAACAACTCCATCGCCGCGGCCGCCAGTTCCCGGCGCATCTTGAGTCGCTGGGCGGCGGCGCGGCTGCCTGCGGCACTCTCGGGCGCGTCGGGCGTAGCTGGTGTACGTGAGGACTTGGCGGGCTGGGACATGACCCGAACGTACTGCATGTGCGCAGGATGGCGCGCATGTCCCGGGTTCCCCCCGCCCCGCGGGGGCGGGGGGTCACCCTGGGGATCGAGCAGTCCGCCCCAGTCGGCGCCGCCCTGGAACCAGTCGCCGGGCCGGTCAGCGCTTGGCATATTCGCGGAAGCCGCGGCCGGTCTTGCGGCCGAGGCAGCCCGCGGCCACCAGGTGTTCCAGCAGTGGCGCGGGCGCCAGGCCCGGGTCGCGGAACTCGCGGTGCAGGACCTTCTCGATGGCGAGTGAGACGTCCAGGCCGACCACGTCGAGCAGTTCGAACGGCCCCATCGGGTAGCCGCCGCCCAGCTTCATCGCCGCGTCGATGTCGTCGAGGGACGCGTAGTGCTCCTGCACCATCTTGACCGCGTTGTTGAGGTACGGGAACAGCAGCGCGTTCACGATGAATCCGGCGCGGTCGCCGCAGTCCACCGGGTGCTTCCTGATGGACGCGCACAGCTCACGGACCGTCGCGTGCACATCGTCGGCGGTCAGCACGGTGCGGACCACCTCGACCAGCTTCATGGCCGGCGCCGGGTTGAAGAAGTGCATGCCGATCACGTCCTGCGGGCGCGAGGTGGCGCGGGCGCAGGCGACGACGGGCAGCGAGGAGGTGGTGGTCGCGAGGATCGCGCCGGGCTTGCAGACCTTGTCGAACGTGGCGAACAACTGCTGCTTGATCTCCAGGTCCTCCGCGACCGCCTCCAGGGCCAGGTCGACGTCGGCGAAGTCGTCGTAGCTGCCCGTCGGCCGGATCAGGTCGAGCGTCTGCGCGGCCGCCTCGGCCGTCATCCGGCCCTTGTCGACCGAGCGCGCCAGCGACTTGCCGATCCGGGCCTTGGCGGCCTGCGCCTTCTCCTCGGTGCGGGCCGCGAGGACCACCTCGTAGCCGGCCTTGGCGAAGACCTCGGCGATCCCGGACGCCATGGTGCCGGAGCCCGCGACACCGACCGAGCGGACCGGACGGCCCGGGGCCTGGGCGGCGTCCGCGAGGGGCGTCAGCGCGTCGCGCACCACGGTCGCGCTGCCGGGCGCCTCGTAGGTGTAGAAGCCGCGCCCCGACTTGCGGCCGGTCAGACCCGCCTCGCTGAGCTGCTTGAGAATCGGGGCGGGCGCGTGCAGCCGGTCGTGGGAGGCCGCGTACATGGCCTCGAGCACGGTGCGGGCGGTGTCGACGCCGATCAGGTCGAGCAGGGCGAGCGGGCCCATGGGCAGGCCGCAGCCCAGCCGCATCGCGGCGTCGATGTCCTCGCGGGAGGCGTACCTCGCCTCGTACATCGCGGCGGCCTGGTTGAGATAGCCGAACAGCAGTCCGTCGGCGACGAATCCGGGCCGGTCGCCGATCGCGACGGGCTCCTTGCCCAGGTCGAGGGCGAGGTTGGTGACCGCGGTGACGGCGGCGGGCGAGGTCAGCACGGAGGAGACGACCTCCACCAGCTTCATGGCCGGCGCCGGGTTGAAGAAGTGCAGTCCGAGGACCCGCTCGGGGTGGGCCGAGTCGGCCGCGAGCCGGGTGACGGAGAGGGCGTTGGTGCCGGTGGCGAGGATGGCGTCGGGGCGCACGATGCCGTCGAGGGCACGGAAGACCTGCTGCTTGATCTCGTACGACTCCGGGACCACCTCGATGACGAGGTCGGCCTCCGCGGCCGCGCGCAGATCGGTGAAGGTGCGGAAGCGGGCGAGGGCGTCCTCGCGCTCCTGCTCGGTCAGGCGGCCACGGCTCACGGCGCGGGCGGTGGCGGCGTCCAGGGCCGAGACGGCCTTCGTGGCCGCGGCCTCGCTGATGTCGATGCCGACGACCTCGCGGCCGGCCCGGGCCAGCACCTCGGCGATGCCGGTGCCCATGGTGCCGAGACCGATCACGGCAATGGTCTTGAGGGGGGACAGAGGGGTGTCGGACAGGGGAGTGGCCATCGCGGGACTCCAGAAATGAGGTGACGACTGAGGGAGCGCGGCTGGACACGCCGAGGGGCGCACACAGTGCGGAGAACGCGGGTGTCTGCCGGGCTGACGAGCGCACACGCCCGGTGCGTCCGCGGACGCGCACACGTCCGGGAGCGGTGATCCGACCGGCCCTGTCCCGGAGCCGGGTCGTACTGAGGTACGCGATGTACCGAACCGACGGTCGCCTCCCGAGCCTTGGCGGCCTGGGAGGGCCCCCTGCGGTGGCTGCGTCACCAAACCACCACAAGCGGCGAGTGGGTAACTCGCTCGAATGAGCTTAACCCGCGGGTAACGAGCGCGCCACCCCTCGACTTTGTGATGTAGGTCCCCAGGCACGGTCGGCGCCCCTACTCTCGCTTCATGGACGAAGCGTTGCGATCGCTCACGGAGCGTTTACGGGTCGAGGCCGGCTCCTCGCCCGTGTACGGGCGGCTCGTCGCCACGGACGGGCTCGATGAGCTGGCCGCCGTGCTGACCGAGCCCGGACAGCCGCTGTGGGCACGTGAGCTGGCGGCCTTCCGGCTCGGTGTCGCAGGTGACCGAAGGGCGTTCGAGACCCTGGTTCTCCTGCTCAACCACCGTGACCCCCCGCGCTGTGCGTCGGCCGCCCACGCGCTGGCCCGGCTCGGCGATCCGCGCACCGCCCGCGCGGCGGCGGCCCTCGCCACCAACGAACTCCGGGTCGCCTACGCACTCCACCCCGTGCGCCTGCTCGTCGCACTGCGCGCCCCCGAGTCCGTGCCCGCCCTGATCACCACCCTGGAGCGCAGACTGCGGCCGCACGATCCCTACCGGAAGGTGGCGCTCGCGTGTGTGGAGGGGCTCGGTGAACTGGGCGACGCCCGCGCCAGATCCGTGCTGAACGAGGCGCTCGCCCATCCGGCGCTCGCCCAGGCCGCGGTGCACGCACTCGCACGCATCCCCGCGCGGCGCTGAGCCTCAGCCGGGCAGCGGCAGTACGGCCGCGTACCGCAACTCGGGCACGGCCACCCCGTGCGCCTCGAATGGCTCCTCGGTGCCGTCGGCGTGGAAGCCGGCCCGCTCGTAGAAGTGCCGGGCGCGCACGTTGTCCTTGAGCACCCACAGATACATGCGCGGGTGTCCGGCCCCGGTGCACCTGCGGACCGCCTCCCTGAGCAGGGCCCGGCCGATGCCGCCTCCGAGCAGGCCCGGGGCCACGTAGATCGCGTACAACTCGGCGTCCCCGGTGCGGACTTCGCCCTCCCGGTACGGTCCGTGCGCGGCCCACCCGACCGTCTCGCCGTCCAGTTCGGCGACCAGGTTCACCACCCGGCCGTCGCCCTCCGCGAGACGGGCACGGCGCCGCTCGGTGTCGGCGTCCACGTCGAGCGCGTCGAGATACGGCTGGGGGATCAGTCCCCGGTAGGCGGTCCGCCAGCCGCCGACGCGGATCTCGCTCACGCGTCGGCAGTCGGCGAACGCCATGTCGCGGATGAGCAGCCGGCCGTCCATGGAGGAACCGTAGACGGGCGCGGCCATGCCGGGCCACGGGTTATTCGGGGAGCACCGCGAACGCCTCGATCTCCATGAGGAACTCGGGGCCCACCAGCGCCGCCACCTGCACCGCCGACGAGGCGGGCAGGCGGTCCCCGGGTATGTGGGCGGCGCGGGCCGTGCGGATCGCCGGTAGATACGCCATGTCCGTGACGAAGTAGGTCAGTTTCACCACGTCGTCGAACGTGGCCCCGGCGGCGGCCAGGCAGTGGCGCAGATTCTCGAAGACCTGCCGGGCCTGTGCCGCCGGATCGCCCTCTCCGACGAGCCCCCCGTGCTCGTCCAGCGCGAGCTGGCCGGAGATCGCGACGAAGCGTCCGGTGCCCATGACGACATGGGTGTACGCGGCGGCGGGGGCGACCCCGTCGGGGGCGGGGATTCGGGTCAGCTCACTCATGGCTCCATGGTGGACCACGGGTGTGACAACGCCCCCGACGGGCCGGGCGGGCCGCTCAGCCGTGGAAGCCGAGCAGCCCGTGCAGTGTCGAGCCGCGTCCGGAGGCGCCGGCCGTCTTGGCGGTCGTCGGTTCCGGATCGGGCAGCCTGGGGCACACCGCGTCGATCCCGCCGCTGCCGCGCGGCACCGTGCCGTCGGTGAGGTACGCCGCGAGGTACTTGTCGAGGCAGGAGTTCCCGCTGAGCGAGATGCCGTGGTTGCCGCCGCCCTCCTCCACCACCAGACTGGAGCGGCGCAGCAGATGATGGACCGTCACACCGCCGTGGTACGGGGTCGCCGCGTCGTTGGTCGCCTGGAACAGCAGTGTCGGCGGCAGCGCGTCATTGGCCACGTTCACCGGCCGGAGCCCGGTCGTCGGCCAGAAGGCGCACGGCGCGTTGTACCAGGTGTTGTTCCAGGTCATGAACGGCGCCTTGTCGTACACCGCCCAGGTGTCCTTGCGCCACTGCGCCCAGCCGCGCGGCCAGGAGGTGTCACGGCACTGCACCGCCGCGTAGATGCTGTAGCCGTTGTCGCCCGAGGCGGTGACCGCGCCCAGGGCGTGGTAGGCGTCGACCAGCGGCCCGGAGTTCCCGTCGTTCACATAGGCCGCGAACGCGGTGGCCAGGCGCGGCCAGTAGCCGTTGTAGTAGCCGCCCGGCATGTAGGTGTCCTCGAGTTCGGAGGCGCCCACCGTGTTCCGGGCAGGGGTCTTGGCCAGGGCCGCCCGCATCGCGTACCACTTGGCCCCGACCACGGCCGGGTCGGTGCCGAGCCGATAGGTGCCGTCGTGCCGGGCGACCCAGGCCAGGAACGCCAGATGACGGTCGTTGAACGCGTAGTCCTGCTGGATGTTGTCGTCGTACCAGACGCCCGTGGGGTCGACGATGGAGTCGAGTACGAGGTGGCGCACCCGCTGCGGGAAGAGCCTGGCGTAGACGGCGCCCAGGTAGGTGCCGTAGGAGTAGCCGAAGTAGCTCACCTTCTCGGCCCCGAGCGCCTGCCGGATCGTGTCCAGGTCCCGGGCGGCGCTGATCGTATTGATGTAGGGCAGCACGCTCGCGTACTTCAGGGCGCAGTCCCGGGCGAAGGCCGTCGTGCGGGCGAGGTTGGCCCGCTCCAGCGCGGGGGTAGTGGGTACCGAGTCCGGGCGCACCGGGTCGAAGTGACCGGGGCGGCAGTTGAGGGCCGGTTCGCTCCTGCCCACGCCGCGCGGGTCGAAGCCGATGACGTCGTACTGCGCCGCCACCGCCTTGGGCAGCGCGGAGGCGACGAATCCGGCGAGCTTCAGACCGCTGCCGCCGGGTCCGCCCGGGTTGACCAGCAGCGGCCCCTGGGATGTCTTCGCGGTGTGCGGGACGCGCGACAGCGCCACCGTGATCTGCCGACCGCGCGGGTTGGCGTAGTCGAGCGGCACCGTCACGGACGCGCACTGGAGCGTCGGGCGCGTGGCGGTGGCGCAGTTCTTCCAGATGGGTTCGGCCGCTTGCACGGTGGCCGCGGCACGCGGCGGGCTCGCGTCGGCCGGGACCGCGGGGAGCATTCCGGCCATCATGAGGGCGGCACCGCACAGCACGGCTGCGCCTTTTCTCATATCAGTCCTCCCAGGACGGAGGGGGGTGGACCACGGCTGTCAGGTCCTCGCCGCATGCTCCCGGAAAGGGACGTCCCAAAGAGCGTGTTCTGGCGGCGCTTGACCCGATTGGGTAGCCGGAAGCCCTCGGATGCCCTGCGACATGGTCACAGCAGGGAGAGTTGTGTCGGCCCGGTCACGGTCTGCTCCGACCTGGCCGGCCCGGTCGGTGTGGGGCCGGGCGCCGTGGGCTCGGGCCGCCGGATCCTGCGCGGCATGCCCGCGGGCGTGGGCCCGATGCCGTACTCCCGTGCCAGTTCGTGCACCTGGCGCGTGATCCGGCGCTGGTACCACTTCGGGGCGTACGCGCCCTCCGCGTACAGCCGCTCGTAACGGCGTACGAGCCACGGGTGCCGGTGCTCCAGCCAGGCCATGAACCACTCGCGGGCGCCCGGGCGCAGATGCAGCACCAGCGGGGTCACCGAGGTGGCCCCGGCGGCGGCGATCGCCCTGACGGTGGCGCGCAGTTGGGCCGGGTCGTCGCCGAGGAACGGGATCACCGGGGCCATCAGCACACCGCAGCCGATGCCGTGCTCGCCCAGGGTGCGCACCACGTCCAGTCGGCGCTCCGGTGCCGGGGTGCCCGGTTCGACGGTGCGCCACAGCTCCTGGTCGACGAAGCCGACGGAGACCGAGATGCCGACGTCGGTGACCTCCGACGCCTGCTTGAGCAGGTCGAGATCGCGCAGGATCAGGGTGCCCTTGGTGAGGATGGAGAACGGGTTCGCGTGGTCGCGCAGGGCCGAGATGATGCCCGGCATCAGCCGGTAGCGGCCCTCGGCGCGCTGGTAGCAGTCGACATTGGTGCCCATCGCGATGTGCTCGCCATGCCAGCGGCGCGAGCCGAGGTGGGCGCGCAGCAACTCGGGGGCGTTGACCTTCACCACGATCTGGGAGTCGAAGCCGAGTCCCGTGTCGAGGTCCAGATAGCTGTGCGTCTTGCGGGCGAAGCAGTACACGCAGGCGTGCGTACACCCTCGATAAGGGTTGACCGTCCACTCGAACGGCATACGCGAGGCGCCCGGCACCCGGTTCACGATCGAGCGGGCCCGGACCTCGTGGAAGGTGATCCCGCGGAACTCCGGACTGTCGAAGGTGCGGGTGGTCACCGCGTCCGCCTCGAACAGTGCGGCGTCGCGGGCCGTGGCGGGGTTCTCGGCCAGATGGTCCCAGCGCATGGGCACCTCCTCGGTAGCACTGGCCACACAATAGAACATACGTTCCCATGATCGCGAGGGGCGAGCGAAGCCCAAGGCCTCCGGGCCGCGCCCGGGGATCTCCCGCCCGGCGTCAGCCGGTGCCGGACACGAGCCCGACCCGGTGCGCGAGGGCGACCGAGGAGAGCGCAGGGCGAGGGTGGAGGGTGGAGGGCACACTCGGCCGTGATCGCGGAGTGGATTCGATGGGGAGTTTGATTTCCCGGTGCCTCGGCTCTGACCTGCGGATTTTTCTCCGAGGCGTCCCGAGTCGGTGAGTGCGCGACGGTAAGGTCGGCGCGTCCTTCGTCTTCCCTGCCGCGATCTGTGGCATGACGGACGGGTGGAGACGCCGAATCGGTCGCAGCCCCTGTCCGCGGGCGTGCGCCCCCTCACCCTGGACGCCGCGGGCGTCACCCTGTCCTGTCTGCTCGCCGAACCGCCGGACGGGCAGCCGCGGGCCACCTTGGTCGCCGTGCACGGCGGCGGCATGAGGGCCGGCTACTTCGACGGGCAGGCCCACCCCGACCTTTCCCTGCTGACGCTCGGCGCCGGCCTCGGCTTCACGGTGCTCGCCCTGGACCGGCCCGGCTACGGACTGTCCGCGGAGCGGCTGCCCGCCGGGCAGACCCTGGCCGAGCAGGCCGAGGTGCTGGACGCGCTCATGGACCGGTTCGCGCAGCGGTACCCCACGGGAGCGGGGTTCTTTCTGCTGGCCCACTCCTACGGCGGCAAACTCGCCCTCGTCACCGCCGCGCACAGTCCCCGGCCGCTCGCCCTCGACGTGTCGGGCTGCGGCTACCGCTACGACATCGAACCGGCCGAGCTGCCCCGGGTCCTCAGCCGTTCCTCCTGGGGACGCAACTGGGGCCCGCTGCGGCTGTATCCGCCGGACACGTTCCGTTCGCTCGGCACTCTGGTGGCCCCCATGCCGGTGCGCGAGGCGGACGAAGTCGCCCGCTGGCCGGGGATCTTCGACGACCTCGCGCCGCGCGTCCGGGTACCCCTGCGGATGACCTTCGCCGAGCACGAGGCGTGGTGGCTGCACGGGGAGCGGGACATCGCGGAGATCACCGCCCGGCTGGCCACGGCACCCGAACTCCGGGTCGAGCACCAGCCGGACGCCGGCCACAACATCAGCCTGGGCTGGGCGGCGCGTTCGTACCATCTGCGCGCCCTGGGCTTCTTCGAGGAGTGTCTCGCGGCGCTCCGCGCCCGGCGCGGCCGGCCGGCCGCGGACGATCGTCCGGTGGCGGCGTCCCCGTCCGTCACCGTGCCGAGGGTGTGATGGGATGGCGGACACCACCATCACACGTACAGGAAGAGGATGGTCATGGCGCAGGTCGAGGCCACGACGGAGCGGATCATCGCGGCGGACGCGGAGAGGGTGTTCGACACCCTCGCCGACTACAGCGGCGCCCGTGCGCGGCTGCTGCCGGAGCAGTTCAGCGAGTACGAGGTGCGCGAGGGCGGCGACGGCGAGGGCACCCTCGTGCACTGGAAGCTCCAGGCCACCAGCAAGCGCGTCCGTGACTGCCTGCTCGAGGTCAGCGAGCCGAGCGACGGGGAGCTGGTCGAGAAGGACCGCAACTCCTCCATGGTGACCACCTGGCGGGTCAGCCCTGCCGGTGAGGGCCGCTCCCGGGTCGTGGTGACCACCACCTGGAAGGGTGCCGGCGGCATCGGCGGCTTCTTCGAGAAGACCTTCGCCCCCAAGGGTCTCACCCGGATCTACGACGCGGAACTCGCGAAGCTGGCCGCTGAGGTGGAGAAGTGACGCGCGAAACGGTGGCGTGACGCAGGGGGCCGTATGGCGCGGGCGTGCGGCGGCAACGCGCGCGACCGGCGTGAGCCCCCTGCTTCGTCGTGACCCCTTGTGCGCTCCGGGGCGCCAAGCCCCGAACCCAAGCCCCCGGGGCGCACTCCGTCAGTCGTCCGGCTGAATCTCACGCTCACCGTTTCGAGTGGTTTTCCGCATGGCGCGGTTGTACGCCGTAGGGCTCCGACCGGCGGATACCTCCGGACCGCTCCGTTCCCCCGCAAATCGCCGCGCTTGAACCCAGTTGTCGCGCAATGCGAGAAATGGGCGGCGCAGCGGCGACGAGGGGAGCGGTACGTGGGCGGGACGACGGTGATGGACGTGGACAGTGAGCGGGCCGTGCCGCCCGTGCTCCTGGACGCGCCCCAGGAGCCGGCCGCTGCCCAACGTCCCATGCCGCTCGGTCCCCGCCGGGTGCGCCTCGTCTTCGTCGGGCTGATGCTCGCGCTTCTGCTCGCGGCCCTCGACCAGATGATCGTGGCCACCGCGCTCCCGAAGATCGTCGGCGAACTGCACGGCCTGGACCGGATGTCCTGGGCCATCACGGCCTATCTCCTGACCTCCACCGTGGGACTGCCGGTCTACGGCAAGTGCGGGGACCTGTTCGGCCGCAAGGGCGTGTTCCAGTTCGCGATCGCCGCCTTCGTGGTCGGCTCCGCCCTCGCGGGACGGGCGGGGAGCATGGACCAGCTGATCGCCTTCCGCGCCGTCCAGGGCGTCGGAGCCGGCGGGCTGATGATCGGTGTGCAGGCGATCATCGCCGATATCGTCCCGCCCCGTGAACGCGGCCGCTTCATGGGCCTGATCGGCGCCGTCTTCGGCCTCGCCTCCGTCGCAGGGCCGCTGCTCGGCGGCTACTTCACCGACCATCTCTCCTGGCGCTGGTGCTTCTACATCAACGTGCCCTTCGGCCTTGTCACCCTGGCCGTCGTCACCGTGGTGCTGAGACTGCCGAAGCCCGCCGCGAAGGGCCGGCTCGACGTGCCCGGCACCCTGCTGCTGGCCGCCGCGTCCACCTGCCTGGTACTGCTGACCAGTTGGGGCGGCACCGAGTACGCGTGGGGTTCGCGCGTCATCCTGGGACTGGGCGCCGGCGCGGCGCTCGCCGTCGCCCTCTTCCTGCTCGCCGAACGGTTCGCCGCCGAACCCCTCATCCCGCTGCGGCTGTTCCGCGACGCCGTCTTCAACGTCACCGCCCTGGTGGGCCTGGTGGTCGGGGTGGCGCTGTTCGGCGCCGCCAGCTACCTTCCCACCTTCCTCCAGATGGTCGACGGGGCGAGCGCCACGGAGTCCGGGCTGCTGATGCTGCCGATGATGGCCGGGATCGTCGGCGCCTCCATCATCGGCGGCCAACTCGTCAGCCACACCGGCCGGTACAAGGTCTTCCCCTTGCTCGGCACCGCCGTGGCGGCCGTCGGCATGTGGCTGCTGTCCCGGCTCGCCGTGGACACGCCCCGGCTCCAGTACAGCATCTGGATGGCGGTCCTCGGAGCGGGCATCGGCATGGTGATGCCGGTGCTGGTCCTCGCCGTGCAGAACTCCGTGCGCCCCACCGACCTCGGCACCGCGACCAGCGCCAACAACTACTTCCGGCAGATCGGCGGAAGCGTGGGCGCGGCCGTCTTCGGCACGCTCTTCGCGAACCGCCTCTCCGACGCGCTGGAGCAACGCCTCCCGCCGCGTGGCGGCACCCGACTGCCCGACCCCGAGTCCATCACCCCGCAGCTCGTCCACGCGCTGCCGCGCGCACTGCGCGACACGTACATCGAGGCCTACGCCGACGCCATGCCGAGGGTTTTCCTCTATCTCGTGCCGGTGCTCGTCCTCGGCCTGCTCATCGCCTTCTTCCTCAAGGAGAAACCACTGGTGTCCCACAACGCCGCCCCCGCCGAGTGCCCGCCCGCCTCCCAGGTCCCGCCGGCGCGTTCGCCCTACGCCGCAGGGGTGCCTGTCTGCGGCACGGTCCAGCACCCCGACGGGACCATGGTGCCGCGTGCGGCGCTCACCCTCATCGACGTCGCGGGACAGCAGATCGGGCGCGGCGCGAGCGGCGAGGACGGGCGGTACGCGCTGTCCACGCCGGGATCGGGGTCCTACGTCCTGATCGCCGCGGCCGGCGGCCATCAGCCGCAGGCGGTCTCGGTGACCGTGGGCGAGCGCCCCGTGGAACTGGACGTCGTGCTCGGCGGCGCCGGCCGGCTGGCGGGCAGCGTGCTGACGGCCGACGGCACGCCGGTGCGCGACGCCGCCGTCACGCTCACCAATGTGCATGGGGAGGTGGTCGCGAGTACGCGCAGCGGGCGCGAGGGCGGCTATGTCATCTCGGAGTTGGTGGCCGGGGAGTACACCCTGGCCGCCAGTGCGCCCGCGTTCCGCCCGGCCGCGCTGCCCGTCACCGTGCAGGCCTCCCGCGAGACCCGGCAGGATGTCGAACTCGCTGGCGGGGCGGTGCTGCGCGGCACCGTGCGCGCGGGCGGCGGACGGCCGGTCGAGGACGCCCGGGTCACGCTCCTCGACGCGGCGGGCAATGTCGTCGACACGCTGACGACGGGGGCCGACGGAACGTTCCGGTTCGTCGACCTGTCGTCCGGGGAGTACACCGTGATCGCCGCGGGGTACCCGCCGGTCGCCACCGTGCTCCAGGTCGCCGGGGGCGGCCGGACGGAACGCGACCTTCAGCTCGGGCACGAGGACTGAAGGGACGCCCTGCTCACCCGGCCGAGCCGCGGTGAGACACGGCCCTGTGCGCCCCCTTGAGCGCCGGAGGCGCCCCGCGGTCAATTCGCGTAATACCCCCCACGGCCCCGGGCGTCGCCGTACGGTGGTGGTGCGCACAGATCTTGCGGATGCGGGGAGAGAGGGCCTGGGCATGGACCATGGCACCGAGAAGGGCAGGCCTCCCGGCCATCCCGCCGGGGACGGCGCGGCCGGCCGTATCCCCCTCGCCGTGGTCGTGGTCGACCGCGACGGGTTGGTCTCCCACTGGAGCCGGGGCGCGCGGATGCTGTTCGGCACGCCCCGCGAGGACGCGGTCGGCAGGCCCGCCCTCGATCTTCTGCCCGTCTCCGGCGCCCTGCCCGAGAACGACGGGACCGCCCCCTACGGCGAGTACGCGGCGTACGACGGACTCGGCCCCGGACTGGGGTCCTCGCTCGACGGGCGGCTGTCCTACCCGGCCGCGGGACGCGCCCGCCTCACCGTGCCGGATCGCCGGGGCGGCGCGATGCGGGCCGCCCCGGGCGAGGGGCCGGGAAGGGCCGATGTGCTGTGGTGGGCCTACCCGTTGGTGGGCCCCGGACCCGAACGGCTGCTGGTGCTGGCGGCCGACGCGGACGCGCTGCGCCATGACGACGGGGTGGTGACCGAGCGGATCGCGCCCGGCTTCGCCCTGCACACCGATTTCCCCGGCGCCGAGGAACTCGCCCGGCGGCTGCCCGAGATCCTGCCCAGCATGAGCGTCGGCGAGAGTGTCCGCATCGTCGCGCAGGTCCTCGAACTGGGCTATCCCATCCTGGAGTTCAGCCAGAACGACCGGGTGCCCGTCACCCCCGACTGGGGCGTGGCCCGGCGCGCGGAGCGCAAGGCGCGCCGGGAGCGGGCGGCGCGGGCCGCGGCGGTCGGCGAGCCGGTGCCGGACGGCCCCCAGGACGAGGGCGAGGACCTCGAGTATGTCGCGGTGCGCGAGCGCCTGGAGTTCCTCAACGAGGTCAGCGGCAGGATCGGCACCTCGCTCGACCTGGCCCGGACCATCATCGAGGTCAGCCAGGCCGTCGTGCCCCGCTTCACGGACGTGGCCGGCACCTATCTGCGCGAACAGGTCGTCGCCGGCGAGGGGTTCCCCGACGGCGTGCCCGACACCACCACCATGTGGCATCGCGTCGCCCTGGAACACACCGACGAGCCGGGCCGCTGGGACGATGTCGTGCCGGTCGGCGAGGCCATGCCCTTCCCGGCGCACACTCCGTTCTTCCAGTGCATGACCAGCGGCGAGCCCGTCCTCGTACCGCGCATCAGCGAGGAGATGGGGCACGCCATCGCCGCGCAGTTCGACAAGCGTGACATCCGGCCCCTGATCACCCATCGGTCCATGCTCGTGGTGCCCCTGAAGGCGCGCAACGTCGTGCTGGGCTTCATGATCCTGCTGCGCCACCCCGAGCGCGTCGAGTTCAACGACATGGACCGGGTCACCGGCGCCGAACTCGCCGCCCGGGCCGCCCTCGTGCTCGACAACGCCCGTATGTACACGTACCAGGAGAACGTCGCGGAGACGCTCCAGGACACCATGCTCCCCCAGATCGCGCCACGGAGAGCGGGCTGCGACATCGCCACCCGCTATCTGCCGGGCACCCTGCTCGGACGCGTCGGCGGCGACTGGTTCGACTCCGTGAAGCTGCCCGGCGCACGCACCGCCCTGGTCGTCGGTGACGTCATGGGCCATGGCCTCAACTCGGCCGCGATGATGGGCCAGTTGCGCACGGCCGTACAGACCATGGCCGCTCTCGACCTGCCGCCGGCCCAACTGCTGCGCAACCTGGACGACCTCGCCCAGCGGCTCGGCGACACCTACCTCGCGACCTGTCTGTACGCCGTCTACGACCCGATCGCGAGCGAGCTGCACCTCGCCAACGCCGGCCACATCCCACCGGTGATCGTCCGCGCCGACGACGGGCGCAGCGAACTGCTCGAGCTGCCCACCGGCGCGCCGATCGGCGTCGGAGGGGTGCCGTTCGAGTCCGTGCGGGTGCCGGTGGCGCCCGGTGACCGCCTGGTGATGTGCACCGACGGCCTGGTCGAGATGCGCGGCGAGGACATCGGGGTCGGCCTCGCGACGCTGTGCGAGTCCGCGGCGCACCCGGCGGCCTCGATGGACGACGCCTGCGACACGATCATCCGCGCCCTCAACACCCGCGGCGGCCGCAAGGACGATGTGGCGCTGCTGATGGCCCGGCTGAACGGCATCGAGCCCGAGGACGTCGCCGTGTGGCGGCTCGCCCCCGAGCCGGCCGAGGTGGGCCGGGCCCGCGCGGTGGTCCGCGAACAGCTCCACGAGTGGGGGCTCGGCACGCTCGCGTACCACGCGGAGCTGATGGTCAGCGAGCTGGTCACCAACGCGGTACGACACGCGCACGGCCACCGGGTGGAACTGCGTCTGGTGCGCGGCGACACCCTGTTGTGCGAGGTGGACGACGACGAGCACACCCTGCCCACACTGCTGCACGCGGGTCCCGGCGACGAGTCCGGGCGCGGGCTGCGGGTGGTCAGCACACTGGCCCGCGAGTGGGGAACCAGCCGTACGAGCGCGGGCAAGACGGTGTGGTTCGAACTGACGCTCCCGCGCGCGCCGCGACGCTGAACGGGTCGCCGGAGGACTGGAATTGACGCTCCGTCGGGGGCATCGCCAGCCTGTGCGGTGGGCGCACGCACGGCGGTCAGGACACGTCGAGGCGTACACGGCTCGCATGAACGGTGAAGGAATGCGCCCGGCGCTTGTCGCCCCGCTCCGGGCGCGATAGACCGATCTCGCCCGTCACCTCCGGCGGGCTGCGGGCGCACCCTGGGGAGTTGGGCATGAGCGTGACGAGTCGGTACCGACAGGCCTGGGAGGGGTACTGGAGCGAGATCCCCGCTGAGGCGGGGGCCGTCTTCTGGGACGCGGAACCGGCGCTCACCGTGGCCGTCCACCTGCCCCTGTTCGCACCGCTGCTGGCGGACCCGGGGTTGCCCCTCCTGGACCTCGGCTGCGGGAACGGCACCCAGACCCGCTTCCTCGCCGGCCGCTTCCCCAATGTCGTAGGCGTTGACCTGGCGGCCTCGGCCCTCGACCACGCCCGCCGGGCCGATCCCGCGGGCACGGCCGGATACCGTGTGCTGGACGCGGCCGATCAGGGCGAGACCACGACGCTGCACGCCGAACTCGGCGACGCCAACGTCTATATGAGAGGCGTGCTCCACCAGTGCGAGCCCGGTGACCGGCAGCCGCTCGTCGACGGCATCGCGGCGCTGGTGGGGGAGCGCGGCCGGGTCTTCCTCGTCGAGCTCGCCGAGGCGGCCGGGATCGTGCTGAAGGGCCTGGCGCAGGGGCCCGGGGGGCCGCCCGCCAAGCTCGCCCCGGTCTTCCGGCACGGCATCGCACCCGGTGAGGTGGCCGATGCCGCCGTGCCGGAGTATCTGCGCGCCGCGGGCCTGACGGTTCTGGCGAGCGGTGAACTGCCGCTGGTCACCACCGAGCACACGGCGGACGGCACCCGTATCGAGCTGCCGTCGAAGTGGATCGTGGCGGGCCGGACCGCCTGACGGGCCGTCTGCCCCCCCGCGGGGCGATTCAGGGCCGCCCCGACCGCTGCGGTGCGGCCGTGGTCCCCCGTATCTCCAACGAGGGTGTGGTGAGCACCAGTTCGGCGGGGCGGGAGGGCTCGGCGAGACGGTCGAGCAGGCACTGGGCGGCGCGGCGGCCCACGTCGTGGCTGCCGTTGTCCACCGTGGTGAGCCACAGGTGGCGCAGACGGGAGACAGAGGTGTTGTCGTAGCCGACGACGGACAGGTCACGGGGTACCCGGAGGCCGAGCTGCCCGGCCGCCGAGAGGGCGCCGACACACGCCATGTCGTTGAACGCGAAGACGGCGGTGGGGCGTTCGCGGGCCGCCAGCAGGCGGACCGCGGCCCGGTAGCCGCCCTCCTCCGTCAGGTCGCCCTGTTCCACGACCACCCTGTCCGCCAGGCCGTGTTCGCGCATGACCGTCTCGAAGCCGCGCCGGCGCAGTTCCCCGACCACCCCCTGCCCGGCGATATGGGCGATACGGCGGTGGCCGAGTCCGATGAGGTGCTCGGTGGCGAGCCGGGCGCCGTGCTCGTCGTCGCCCGCGACGATGTCCACCGCGGGCAGCTCGGGCTCGCGGGCCCCGGCGACCACGGTGGGAGTCCGCACCGCCGCCGTCCGCAGCGCCTCGGACGGTGGCAGGGTGCCTACGGCGACCAGCCCGTCGACCCCGAGGTCCGTGAACGTACGGGTGAGGTCCTCGCCGAGGCGCCGGCCGAGCCGGCCGTCGGCCATCAGCATGTGCAGCCCGGCGTCGTGCAGCCGGGAGTTGAGGCCGTCGAGCAGCTCCACGAACCAGGGGTTGCGCATGTCGTGCAGCAGCACCCCCACCGTGCGGGTGCGCCGCTCGCTGAGGCTGCGCGCGGCGGCGTTGGGGCGGTAGCCCAGCTCCTCCACGGCCGCCAGCACGGCCTGCCGCTTCTCGGGACGCACCTGGTCGGAGCCGCGCAGCACCAAGGAGACCAGCGATTTCGACACTCCGGCCCGTTCGGCGACATCACGGATCGTCGGCGGTCTCATGGCTGGACCGTTCCATACGGCCCACACCCTTGTCAAAGGGATTGACAACTGCGGGAACCGGGCGCAGTGTGGGCCGGACAAGCTCTGGACCGGTCCAACGAGGGGCAGTCATGGTGGGTACGCTCGGCGTCGCCGTCGTCGGGTTCGGGTGGATGGGACGGGTGCACACCCAGGCGTACGTCCGTCTGCCGCACCATTTCCCGCAACTGCCCCTGCGGCCCGAACTGATCGCCGTGGCCGACGAGGTGCCGGGCCGCGCCGAGGAGGCCGCCGAGCAGTACGGATTCGCCGACGCGGTCCGCGACTGGCGGCAGATCGCCGCCGACCCCCGCGTCCGGGCGGTGAGCGTCGCCGCGCCGAACTTTCTGCACCGTGAGATCGGCGTCGCCATGGCCGAGGCGGGCAAGCACCTCTGGATCGAGAAGCCGGTCGGTCTGACCGTCGAGGACGCCCGCGCGGTCGCGGACGCCGTCGCCAAGGCCGGTGTCCATGGCACGGTCGGCTTCAACTACCGCAACGCACCGGCCGTCGAGGCCGCCCGCGAGCTGATCGCCTCCGGCGGCATCGGCACCGTCACCCATGCCCGCATCCGTCTCTTCAGCGACTACGCCGCCCATCCCGAGTCCGCGTTGACCTGGCGGTACGAGCGTGCGCGGGGCGGCAGCGGGGTCCTCGGCGACCTCGCCTCGCACGGGGTGGACCTGGCCCGCTTCCTCCTGGGCGAGATCACGTCGCTGGCCGCCGACACCGCCGTCTTCATCCCCGAACGGGCCCGCCCGACCGGCGCCACCGCCGGCCATGCCCGCGCGACGGGCGGCGAGCCGGGTCCGGTGGAGAACGAGGACTATGTCAACTGCCTGCTGCGCTTCGCCTCCGGCGCCCGCGGCGTTCTGGAGGCGAGCCGGGTCGCCGTCGGTGAGCAGAACAGCTATGGCTTCGAGGTGCACGGCACCGAGGGCGCGGTCTTCTGGGACTTCCGGCGCATGGGCGAACTCGGCGTCAGCCGCGGCACCGCCTACCAGGACCAGCCCGTCAGCACCCTCTACGTCGGCCCGGGCCACGGCGCGTACGCCGCCTTCCAGCCCGGGGCGGCCAACGCCATGGGCTACGACGATCTGAAGGTCATCGAGGCGTATCACTTTCTGCGCTCGGTCGCGGAGGGCAGGGCGTACGGCCCCACCCTCGACGACGCCGTGCGCAGTGCCGCCGCCCTGGATGCCATGAGCCGCTCAGCGCGGCGGGGTGCATGGGTGGAGCTCGGCTGACCCTGGTGCCCCGAAGGGCGCGTCCTGTCGTCCGCGTCCACACCTCAGCGGGCCGGGAGCGAGCGCTTCAGGGGCGGACGGGCAGCCGGAAGTCCAAGGCGTAGCGCGAGGCGCGGTAGCTGCGGGTGCCGTACTCCACCGCGCGGCCCGTGTCGTCGTACGCCGTGCGCCGCATGGTCGGCAGGGCGGCCCCCTCGGGCTCGTCCGGCAGCCGCGGCCTCCCCCGCGGTGGCGCAGCGGGCACCGACGGACTGCGGGGCGCTGTGCAGGGTGATGCCGGGGCTGTCCTGCCATGGGGTGGGGGAGTCAGAGGTGGTGCCGTCGGCCGGCGACGTGCCGGTCGTATCTCTCGCGGGCGGCCCGGGCGGCCTCGCGCGTGGCGACCTCGGCGACCGGCACGTCCCACCACGCCTCGGCGGGCGGAGCGGCCGGTGCCGGATCGGTCTCGACGTAGACGCAGGTGGGCCGGTCGGATGCGCGCGCCGCGGCCAGGGCCTCGCGCACCTCCCCTACGGTCTTGGCGCGCAGGACGTCCATGCCGAGGCTGGCGGCGTTGGCGGCCAGATCCACCGGGAGCGGGGCCCCGGTGAAGGTCCCTTCCCCGGACTTCGTCCGGGGGGACCCCCAGGTGCGGTAGCGGTAGGCGGTGCCGAAGCGCTCGCCGCCGGTCTCCTCGGAGAGGCCGCCGATGGAGGCGTAGCCGTGGTTCTGGATGAGGACCAGATTGACGGGCAGGCCCTCCTGGACCGCGGTGACGATCTCGGTGGGCATCATCAGATAGGTGCCGTCACCGACCAGCGACCACACCGGGGTGTCCGGGGCGGCCTGCTGTACGCCGATGCCGGCCGGGATCTCGTAGCCCATGCAGGAGTAGCCGTACTCCACGTGGTACTGATGCGGCGAGCGGGCCCGCCACAGCTTGTGCAGATCGCCGGGGAGCGAGCCGGCCGCGTTGATGACCACGTCGTCGTCGCCGACCACGGAGTCCAGCGCGCCGAGGACCTGGGTCTGGGTGGGCACGGCGTTCTCGTCCTCCGCCCGGTAGGCGGCCTCCACCACCCGCTCCCAGCGCTCCTTGCCCGCCCGGTACTCGGCCTCGTAGGCCTTGCCCACCCGATGGCCCGACAGGCCCTCGGCGAGCGCCGCCAGGCCCATGCGCGCGTCGGCCACCAGCGTGCGGGCCGCCAGCTTGTGGGCGTCGAAGGCGGTGATGTTGAGATTGACGAAGCGCACGCCGGGGCGCTGGAACAGTGTGCGGGAGGCGGTGGTGAAGTCGCTGTAGCGGGTGCCGACGCCGATGACCAGGTCGGCGGTGCGGGCGATGGCGTCGGCGACGGCGGTGCCGGTGTGGCCGACGCCGCCGAGGTCCGCCGGGTGGTCGTGACGCAGCGAGCCCTTGCCCGCCTGAGTGGACGCGACCGGGATGCCCGTCGCTTCGGCCAGCGCCCTGAGCGCCTCCTCGGCCTCGCTGTGGTGGACGCCGCCGCCGGCCACGATCAGCGGACGCCCGGCTGCGCGCACCGCGCGTACGGCCGCGGTGAGTTCGACCGGGTCGGGCACCGGGCGGCGTACGCGCCACACGCGCTCGGCGAAGAACTCCTCCGGCCAGTCGAAGGCCTCCGCCTGGACGTCCTGCGGCAGGGCGAGGGTGACCGCGCCGGTCTCGGCCGGGTCGCTCAGCACCCGCATGGCCTGGAGCGCGGACGGGATCAGCATCTCCGGACGCGTGATCCGGTCGAAGAAGCGGGAGACCGGGCGCAGGGTGTCGTTGACGGACACATCCGCCTCGACCGGGTGCTCAAGCTGTTGCAGCAGGGGGTCGGCGGGGCGGGTGGCGAAGTAGTCGCCGGGCAGCAGCAGCACCGGCAGGCGGTTGACGGTCGCCAGCGCGGCGCCGGTGACGAGGTTCGTGGCTCCGGGGCCGATCGAGGTGGTGACCGCCTGCGTGGACAGCCGGTTGCGCCGGCGCGCGTAGCCGACGGCCGCGTGCACCATGGCCTGCTCGTTGCGCCCCTGGTGGAAGGGCATCGTGCCCTCGCCGGCCTCCAGCAGCGCCTGGCCGAGGCCGGCGACATTGCCGTGCCCGAAGATGCCCCAGGTGCCGGCGATCAGCCGGTGCCGGGCGCCGTCGCGCTCGGTGTACTGCGCGGACAGGAACCGCACCAGCGCCTGGGCGACGGTCAGGCGGCGCACGGACGGATTCGGGTGGCTCATCGGGACCTCACGGGGGACGGGTTCTGTCGCGGGCGTTTCACGGGGCGGGTGGGGTGCGGGATGTGACGGCCCGCCGCACCGCGGGGGGTACAGCGGTGTCACAGCAGGCCGACCGCCGTGTCCACCGCCTTCTCCACGCCGCCTTCGGCGGGATACAGCAGGGACCGCCCGACGACCAGGCCCTGGACGGTGGGATGCCGCAGGGCCTTGCGCCATCGCTCGTACGCCCCCTCCTGGTCCTTGCCGACCTCGCCGCCGAGCAGCACGGCGGGCAGCGTGGACGCCTCCAGCGCCCGGGCCATGTCGTCGGCGTCATCGGTGACGGGGAGTTTGAGCCAGGTGTAGGCCGAGGTGCCGCCGAGACCCGAGGCGATGGCGATGGACCGGGTGACGGCCTCGGCGCTCAGGTCGTTGCGCACCCGGCCGTCGACGCGGCGCGCCATGAACGGCTCGATGAACAGCGGCAGTCGGCGCGCGGCCATGGCGTCGACGGCGCGGGCGGTGGACTCCAGGGTCGTGAGGGAGCCAGGGTCGTCGTAGTCGATGCGCAGCAGCAGCTTTCCGGCGTCGAAGCGGAGCCGTTCGATGTCCTCGGCGCGGTGGCCGGTGAAGCGGTCGTCCATCTCGAAGGAAGCCCCCGCGAGTCCGCCGCGGTTCATGGAGCCCATGACCACCTTGCCGTCCAGCACGCCGAGGAGCAGCAGGTCCTCCAGGATGTCCGCGGTGGCCAGCACCCCGTCCACGCCGGGCCGGGACAGCGCGACGCACAGGCGTTCCAGCAGATCGGCACGGTCCGCCATGGCCAGGGGGCGGGCGCCGACGCCGAGCGCGCCACGGGCCGGATGGTCGGCGGCCACGATCATGAGGCGGCCGCTGTCGCCGATCAGCGGGCGGCGCGCGCGGCGGGCGGCGGCTTCGGCGATGGCCTCTGGATGCCGGGCGCGCACCGTGGCCAGGTCGGTGATGCTGAGGGTCAAGTCAGGCTCCGTTCAGGGGGTGGCGGCGGCCGGCCGGGGCGGGTGGCCCGGGGCGCGACGACCGGCCGTGGGGAGAAGCCCTCGGCGGGCGGTCAGCCGTCTGCCAGGAGGTCGGCGACCTCCGGCTCGGTCGGCATCGCGGAGGAGCACGCGAGCCGGGAGGCGACGAGCGCCCCGGCCGCGTTGGCGTAGCGCATGATCCTCTCCAGCGGCCGGCCGGAGAGCAGTCCGTGGCAGAGCGAGCCGCCGAAGGCGTCCCCGGCGCCGAGCCCGTTGACGACCTCGACGGGGACCGGTGGCACCTCGGCCGTCGTACCGTCCCGGTGCACGGCGAGCACCCCCTTGGGTCCCTGCTTGACGACCGCGAGGTCCACCCCGGCGTCCAGCAGCGCCCGGGCGCAGGCCCGCGGTTCGCGCACACCGGTGGCGATCTCGCACTCGTCGAGGTTGCCGACGGCGACCGTGGCGTGCCGCAGGGCCTCGGCGTAGTACGGACGGGCGGTCTCGGGGTCGGCCCAGAACATGGGGCGCCAGTCGAGGTCGAAGACGGTGGTGCCCGATTTGTCGCGCGCCTTGAGGGCGGCGAGGGTGGCCGAGCGACTGGGCTCCTCGCTCAGTCCGGTGCCGGTGATCCAGAAGATGCGGGCCGCGCGGATGGCGAAGAAGTCCAGCTCGTCGGTGTGGATCTCCAGATCCGGGGCCTTGGGCCGGCGGTAGAAGTAGAGGGGGAAGTCGTCCGGCGGGAAGATCTCGCAGAATGTGACCGGGGTGGGATACGCGTCCACGGGCGTGACGAAGCGGTCGTCGACACCGAAGTCCTTGAGCTGCTGGTGCAGATAGGTGCCGAAGGGGTCGTTCCCGGTCCGGGTGATGACCGCGGTGCTTCGTCCGAGGCGGGCAGCGGCCACCGCGACATTGGCAGCCGAGCCGCCGAGAAACTTTCCGAACGACTCGACCCGGGAAAGCGGCACACCGGTCTGGAGTGGGTAGAGATCGACCCCGATGCGTCCCATGGTGATCAGATCGAAACAGTCGGCGGGCTCGGGCATGCGCGTCGCTCCTCGCGTGGGGGGTGCGGGCCGTCGGGCTCCGGAAGGCGGGGCGCCCTGGTCCGGACGCCTCACAGGTGTAGGCCGCGCGACAAGTCGCTGTCAAGGGTTTGTACTTACATTCGGACCTACTTCTGAAATAATGTCTTAACAAAGTATTGACAGACGGGTGCGACAGGGGTTTGTATCCCGTCCCAGCGAAACCGCCGGTTCACCGGCACGGGGCCCGGACGCCTGTCCGGGCCCCGTGTGGGCCCTTGCCCGGCGCCGTCCCTCTCGCTTTTCCCCTTCCCCGGCCGCACAGTGAGGTGCAGGAAAGATGGACCGCACGTTCCACCCCCGCCGCTCCCTCAGAGTCGCCCCACTCGTCGCGCTGGCCGCGGCGTCCGCGCTGCTCGTCGCCGGCTGCTCCAGCAGCTCGGGCGGCAAGAAGGCGGAGGAGAAGAGCTCCGGCGTCGCCGCGGGCAAGGCCACCACCCCCCGGATGACGGTCGCGCTCGTCACCCACCAGGCGCCGGGCGACACCTTCTGGGACATCGTCCGCAAGGGAGCCGAGGCGGCCGCGGCCAAGGACAACATCAAGCTCGTCTACTCCAGCGACCCCAACGCGGGCAACCAGGCCAACCTGGTCCAGAACGCCGTCGACCAGAAGGTCGACGGCATCGCGGTCACCCTCGCCAAGCCGGACGCCATGAAGGACGCCGTGGGCAAGGCGACCCAGGCGGGCATCCCCGTGGTAGGCCTGAACTCCGGGGTGAGCGACTGGAAGAAGCTGGGACTGCTGGAGTTCTTCGGGCAGGACGAGAGCGTGGCGGGAGAGGCGTTCGGCAAGAAGCTGAACGAGGTCGGCGCGAAGAACGCGGTCTGTGTGATCCAGGAGCAGGGCAACGTCGGGCTCACCCAGCGCTGCGACGGTGTGAAGAAGACCTTCGGCGGCAAGACGCAGATCCTCTACGTCAATGGTACCGACATGCCGTCCGTGAAGTCGACGATCACCGCCAAGCTCAAGCAGGACAGCTCCATCGACTACGTGGTCACGCTCGGCGCGCCCTACGCCCTGACCGCGGTGCAGTCGGTGGGCGACGCGGGCAGCAGGGCGAAGGTCGCCACCTTCGACCTCAACAAGGACCTCACCAACGCCATCCAGAAGGGCGACATCCAGTTCGCCGTCGACCAGCAGCCCTATCTCCAGGGCTATCTGGCGGTCGACTCCCTGTGGCTCGAGAAGAACAACGGCAACTACAGCGGCGGCGGCGAACAGCCCGTGCTGACCGGCCCGGCCTTCGTCGACAAGTCCAACGTGGGCGCCGTCGCGGCGTTCGCCGTCAAGGGCACGAGGTGATGACCATGAGCCGGCAGGCTGTGCCGGCGGTGTCCTCACCGCCGGCCTCCGGCCCCAAGGAGCGTGACGGCCGGACCGTACAGCGATCCGTTGCGCTCCGGCTGCTCGCCCGGCCCGAGGTCGGCGTCTTCCTCGGCGCCGTCGCGGTGTTCGTCTTCTTCTTCGTCGCGGCGCCGACGTTCCGCACGGGCAGCGCGATGGCCACGGTCCTCTACCAGTCGTCGACCATCGGGATCATGGCACTGCCCGTGGCGCTGCTGATGATCGGCGGCGAGTTCGACCTGTCGTCCGGCGTGGCGGTGATCACTTCCGCGCTGACCGCGAGCATGGTGAGCTACCAACTGACCATGAACGTGTGGGTGGGCGTGGTCGTCGCCCTCGTGGTGTCGCTCGCGATCGGGGCGTTCAACGGCTGGATGGTGATGCGCACCGGGCTGCCGAGCTTCCTGATCACCCTCGGTACCTTCCTCGGCCTCCAGGGCGTCAACCTCGCGGTCACCAAACTGATCACCGGTAACGTGGCCACCGACGACATCAGCAACATGGACGGCTTCGAGCAGGCCAAGGCGGTCTTCGCCTCCTCCTTCACCATCGGCGGAGTGCAGTTCAAGGTCACCGTCCTGTGGTGGCTCGGCTTCGCGGCCCTGGCGACCTGGGTCCTGCTGCGCACCAAGTACGGCAACTGGACCTTCGCGGTCGGCGGCAACCAGGACAGCGCACGGGCCGTCGGCGTGCCCGTGAGGTTCACCAAGATCACCCTGTTCATGCTGGTCGGCTTCGGCGCCTGGTTCGTGGGCATGCACCAGCTGTTCGCCTTCAACACCGTGCAGTCCGGCGAGGGCGTCGGCCAGGAGCTGATCTACATCGCCGCCGCGGTCATCGGAGGCTGTCTGCTCACCGGCGGCTACGGCTCCGCCATCGGCCCGGTCTTCGGCGCGTTCATGTTCGGCATGGTCAGCCAGGGCATCGTCTACGCCGGCTGGAACCCCGACTGGTTCAAGGCCTTCCTCGGGGTGATGCTCCTCGGCGCCACCCTCATCAATCTGTGGGTCCGCCAGTCGGCGACCCGGAGGTGATCCCCATGACGCGAGCCGACCTCGGCCACCAGCACGACACGCCGGCCCCGGGCAGCCAGGCCCCCCTCGTCGAACTGCGCGGCGCGGGCAAGTCGTACGGCAACATCCGCGCCCTGCACGGCGTCGACCTCGCCGTCCGCCCCGGCAGGGTGACCTGCGTCCTCGGCGACAACGGTGCCGGCAAATCCACCCTGATCAAGATCATCTCCGGGCTCCACCAGCACACGGAGGGCGAGTTCCTCGTCGACGGCGCACCCGTGCGCTTCGCGACCCCGCGCGAGGCCCTGGACCGCGGCATCGCCACCGTCTACCAGGACCTGGCGACCGTGCCGCTCATGCCGGTATGGCGGAACTTCTTCCTCGGCTCCGAGATGACCAAGGGGCCCTGGCCGATCCGCCGCCTCGACATCGCCCGGATGAAGAAGACCGCGGACGACGAACTGCGCAACATGGGCATCGTCCTCGACGACCTGGAACAGCCCATCGGCACCCTCTCCGGCGGCCAGCGCCAGTGCGTGGCGATCGCCCGCGCCGTCTACTTCGGGGCCCGCGTCCTCATCCTGGACGAGCCCACCGCCGCGCTCGGCGTCAAGCAGTCCGGAGTCGTCCTGAAGTACATCGCGGCCGCCCGCGAGCGCGGCCTCGGCGTCATCTTCATCACCCACAATCCCCATCACGCCTATATGGTCGGCGACCACTTCAGCGTCCTGCGCCTGGGCACCATGGAGCTGAGCGCCGACCGGAGCCAGGTCAGTCTGGAAGAACTGCCCAACCACATGGCCGGCGGCGCCGAACTCGCCGCCCTCAAGCACGAGCTGGCACGGGTCGGCGGCGTCGACGTCGAGGGACTCCCCGACGCGGAGGACCTCCAGGCACCCGTCGCGGCAACTCCCGAAGGGAACTCCTGACATGACCCCTGCCCTGGACCGCATCCGGGTCGGCTCGGCACCGGACTCCTGGGGCGTCTGGTTCCCCGACGACCCGCAGCAGGTGCCCTGGGAACGCTTCCTCGACGAGGTCGCCGAAGCCGGCTACTCCTGGATCGAACTCGGCCCCTACGGCTATCTGCCGACCGACCCGGCGCGGCTCACCGACGAGGTGAACAAGCGGAACCTGAAGGTGTCGGCGGGCACCGTCTTCACCGCGCTGCACCGCGGACCGGACGTCTGGGAGTCCACCTGGGAGCACGTCGGCCGGGTCGCCGCGCTCACCCAGGCGATGGGCGCCAGGCATCTGGTCGTCATCCCCTCCTTCTGGCGGGACGACAAGACCGCCGAGATCATCGAGCCGTCCGAACTGACCGCCGAGCAGTGGGCCCACCTCGCCCGGGGCATGGAGCGGCTCGGCCGCGAGGTCAGGGACACCTACGGACTCGACATCGTCGTCCATCCGCACGCCGACACCCACATCGACACCGAGGAGCACGTCGGGCGCTTCCTCGACTCCACCGACCGCGACCTCGTCAACCTGTGCCTGGACACCGGGCACTACGCCTACTGCGGCGGCGACAGCGTCAAGCTCATCGAGACCTACGGCGAGCGCATCGGCTATCTGCACCTCAAGCAGGTCGACCCGCAGATTCTCGCCGACGTCGTGCGGGGCGGGGTGCCCTTCGGGCCCGCCGTGCAGCGGGGTGTGATGTGCGAGCCCCCGGCGGGCGTGCCCGCGCTGGAACCGGTCCTCGCGGCCGCCCAGGGCCTCGGAGTCGACCTCTTCGCCATCGTCGAGCAGGACATGTACCCCTGCCCGCCGGACAAGCCGCTGCCCATCGCCGTTCGCACCCGTGCGTTCCTCCGCTCCTGCGGCGCCTGACCCCTGAAGGGAGGATCGACCACCATGACCCAGCGTGGAACGCTCGGTGTCGCCGTCATCGGCACCGGGCGGATGGGGGCCGACCACGTACGCCGCCTCAGCGAGGTGACGAGCGGGGCGCGGGTGAGCGCCGTCGTGGACGTCGACGCGGAACGCGCCAAGAGCGTCGCCGCCGGTGTCGAGGCCTGCACCGCCTACACCGACCCGGCCGCCGCCATGGCCGCGGACGACGTCGACGCCGTACTGATCGCCTCACCGGGGCCCGCCCACGAGGCCGCACTGCTGACGGCGTTCGCGCACGACCTGCCGGTGCTGTGCGAGAAGCCCCTCACCCCCGACGCGGCCTCCGCGCTCAGGATCCTCGAGGCCGAGCAGAAACTGGGCCACCGGCGCGTCCAGGTCGGCTTCATGCGGCGCTACGACACCGAGTACCTCAAGCTCAAGACGCTGCTGGACAGCGGCCGGCTGGGCCGGCCGTTGATGCTGCACAACCGGCACCGCAACGCGGCCAGCCCGCCCGGCTTCACCGACGCGATGCTCGTCAACGACTCGGTCGTGCACGAGATGGATGTGACGCGCTGGCTGCTCGGCCAGGAGATCACGGCGGTGACGGCGCTGCGCCCCGCACCGTCCCGCAACGCCCCGGAAGGCCTCGCGGACCCCCAGTTCCTCGTCTTCGAGACCGATGGCGGCGCGCTCGTCGACGTCGAGATCTTCGTCAACTGCGGCTTCGGCTACCAGGTGCGGGCCGAGGCGGTCTGCGAGCGCGGCACCGCCCGGATCGGCGAGGAACACGCCATGGTTCTCCACGAGGCGGGCCGCTGGGGCGGAAGCATCGCCCAGGACTTCGTGGAGCGCTTCGCGCAGGCCTACGACCACGAGGTGCAGACCTGGGTCGACGCCACCCGGCGCGGCGAGGTCACCGGGCCGAGCACCTGGGACGGCTACGCCGCGGCGGCCGTCTGCGAGGCGGGCGTGCGCGCCCAGCGGGAGGGCCGCCGCATGGAGGTCGGCCTGGTCGAACGGCCCGCGCTCTACCGCTGAGCCGCCCCGGCCGTGGTCGGCTCCCGCCCCGGCCACGGCCGACGCGCGCCGCCTGACGCCGGCGACCGTCACTCGCGCCGGGCAGCCGTGCCGAGGACACTTGTCCACAGGGCTGGTCACCCATCGTCACGAGGACGTACGGTTTCGAGCCATGAAGATCCTCATCAGCGCCGACATGGAGGGCGCCACCGGTGTGACCTGGCCCGCCGACGTGCTGCCCGGGACGCCGCAATGGGAGCGGTGCCGGGCGATGTTCACTTCGGACGTGAACGCCGCCGTGCTCGGATTCCTCGACGGCGGCGCCGACGAGGTGCTGATCAACGAGGCGCACTGGACCATGCGCAATCTGCTCCTGGACCGGCTCGACGAGCGGGCGCAGATGCTCACCGGCCGTCACAAGTCCCTGTCCATGGTCGAGGGCGTGCAGCACGGCGACGTGGACGGCATCGCGTTCGTCGGCTATCACGCGGGCGCCGGCATGGAAGGCGTACTGGCGCACACCTACCTCGCCAACTCCATCACCGGGGTCTGGCTGAACGACGTCCGCGCCAGCGAGGGCCTGCTGAACGCGCGGGTGGTCGCCGAGTACGGCGTGCCCGTCATCCTGGTCACGGGCGACGACGTGGCCTGCGAGGACGCGCTCGGCTACGCGCCGGAGGCGCTCAAGGTCGCCGTCAAGGACCACGTCTCGCGATACGCGGCCGTGTGCCGCACTCCCGCCAGAACCGCCGCCGACATCCGCGCCGCCGCCAAGGAGGCGGCCGCCCTGGCGGTGCGTCACGAGCCGGCGGCCTCGGGTCCGTTCACCGTGGCGCTCGAATTCGACGCCGAGCATCTCGCCATGGCCGCCACTGTCGTGCCGGGCGTGGACCGCATCGGTGAGCGGAAGGTGGCGTACACGAGCGCCACCATGTACGAGGGCATCCGTACCTTCAAGGCGGTCACCACGATCGTCTCGGCCGCGGTGGAGGAGCAGTATGGCTGACCAGCGGGCACTCGACGAGGTCGTGCGGTTCACCTCGGACCTCATCCGCATCGACACCACCAACCGCGGCGGCGGCGACTGCCGGGAGCGGCCCGCCGCTGAGTACGCGGCCGCGCGGCTGGCCGAGGCGGGGCTGGAGCCCACGCTCCTGGAGCGCACCGAGGGCCGGACGAACGTCGTCGCCCGGATCGAGGGCACCGACCCGTCCGCGGACGCGCTGCTCGTCCACGGCCACCTCGACGTGGTGCCCGCCGAGGCCGCCGACTGGAGCGTGCACCCGTTCTCCGGGGAGGTGCGCGACGGCGTCGTCTGGGGGCGCGGCGCGGTCGACATGAAGAACATGGACGCGATGATCCTCGCGGTCGTGGCGGCCTGGGCACGCGCGGGTGTGCGGCCCCGCCGCGACCTCGTCATCGCGTTCACCGCCGACGAGGAGGCGAGCGCACAGGACGGCGCCGGTTTCCTGGCGGACCGGCACGCACACCTCTTCGAGGGCTGCACCGAGGGGATCAGCGAGTCCGGGGCGTTCACGTTCCACGACGGTAGCGGCCGGCGGATCTACCCCATCGCGGCGGGTGAGCGCGGCACCGCCTGGCTCAAGCTCACCGCCCGCGGCCGCGCCGGCCACGGCTCCAAGCCCAACCGCAGCAACGCCGTCACCCGGCTCGCCGCCGCGGTCGCCCGCATCGGCGCCCACGAGTGGCCGCTGCGGCTCACCCCGACCGTGCGGGCCGCGCTCACCGAACTCGCCGCCCTGTACGGCCTCGAGGCCGACCTCGACGGCCTCGACGACCCCGCCGCCATGGACCGCCTCCTGGAGAAGCTCGGCCCGGCCGCCGCGTTGGTCCGGCCGACCGTCCGCAACAGCGCCAACCCGACCATGCTGGAAGCCGGTTACAAGGTCAATGTGATCCCGGGCGAGGCCGTCGCCCAAGTCGACGGACGCTATCTGCCCGGCGGCGAGGACGAGTTCCGTACCACACTCGACGAACTGACCGGACCGGACGTGGACTGGGAGTTCCACCACCGTGAGGTCGCCCTCCAGGCGCCGGTGGACTCGCCGACGTTCGCCAGGATGCGCGCCGCCGTGGAGGAGTTCGCGCCCGAGGGGCACGTGGTGCCGTACTGCATGTCGGGCGGCACGGACGCCAAGCAGTTCTCACGCCTGGGCATCACCGGATACGGCTTCGCGCCGCTGAAGCTGCCGGAGGGCTTCGACTACCAGGCCCTCTTCCACGGAGTGGACGAACGCGTCCCCGTAGAGGCCCTGCACTTCGGGGTCCGGGTCCTGGACCGCTTTCTGCGGACGGCATAGAGGAGGGGGAGAGATGGAGAGGACCCTGCCCTACGGGGAATGGCCCTCGCCCATCGACGCGGCGCTCGCCGCCGCGCACGACGGGCAGCCGGAGTCGGTGGACTTCGTGGGCGAGGAGGCGTGGTGGACGGAGCCGCGCCCCATGGAAGGCGGCCGCCGCACGCTGGTGCGGCGCACCTTGGACGGCGCGGAGGAATCGGTGCTGCCCCCGCCGTGGAACGTGCGCAGCCGGGTCATGGAGTACGGCGGACGCCCCTGGGCCGGTGTCATGCGCCCCGAGGGCCCGCTGCTGGTCTTCGTCGACTTCGCGGACCAGCGGCTGTACGCGTACGAGCCGGCGGCGCCCGGCGACGGACCGCGCCCGCTCACCCCCCTGTCGCCGGTGGGCGGCGGACTGCGCTGGATCGACCCGCAACTGCACATCGAGCGCGGTGAGGTCTGGTGCGTGCTGGAGGAGTTCACCGGCGAGGGGCCCTCCGACGTGCGCCGGGTGGCGGTCGCCGTGCCCCTGGACGGTTCCGCGGCGCAGGACCGGCAGGCCGTGCGGGAGCTCACCGAGGCGCGGCACCGCTTTGTCACCGGCCCCCGTCTCTCCCCGGACGGGCGGCGTGCGGCATGGATCGCCTGGGACCATCCGCGGATGCCGTGGGACGGCACCGAGCTGATCGTCGCCGAGGTGACCGGCGACGGGAGGTTCCGGGACCCGCACATCGTCGCCGGCGGCCCCGAGGAGTCGGTCCCGCAGGCCGAGTGGGCGGCCGACGGCTCCCTGCTGTACGCAAGCGACCGCAGCGGCTGGTGGAACCTGTACCGGGACGGCGTGCCGCTGTGCCCGCGCGAGGAGGAGTTCGCCGGGCCGCTGTGGAAGGTCGGCCTGCGGTGGTTCGCTCCGCTGGACAGCGGGCTGATCGCCGTCCTGCACGGCCGGGGCGCGAGCCGGCTCGGGATCCTCGACCCCGGCCGCGGCGAGGTCGTCGACGCGGCCGGACCCTGGACCGAGTTCGCCGCCACGCTCGCCACGCACGACAGCCGGATCCTCGCCGTCGGCGCGAGCCCCCGCACCGCCCATGAGGTGGTCGAGCTGGACGCCCGCACCGGTCGCGCCCGGGTCATCGGCGCCGCCCACGAAAACGCGGTGGACCCCGCCTACTACCCCGAGCCACAGATCCGCTCCTTTGCCGGGCCCGACGGCCGCGAGATCCACGCACACCTGTATCCGCCGCACCACCCCGGCCACACCGCGCCCGGCGACGAGCGGCCACCCTATGTGGTGTGGGCCCACGGCGGGCCCACGAGCCGGGTCCCGCTCGTCCTCGACCTGGAGATCGCCTACTTCACCTCGCGCGGGATCGGCGTCGTCGAGGTGAACTACGGCGGCTCGACGGGATACGGACGCGCGTACCGCAACCGGCTGCGCGGACAGTGGGGCGTCGTCGACGTCGAGGACTGCGCGGCCGTCGCCGCCGCCCTCGCCGACGAGGGCACCGCCGACCCCGCGCGGCTCGCGGTGCGGGGAGGCAGCGCGGGCGGCTGGACGTCGGCCGTGTCCCTCACATCGACGGGCGTCTACGCCTGCGGCACGATCATCTACCCCGTCCTCGACCTGAAGAGCTTCGGCTCGGGGGAGACCCACGACTTCGAGTCGCGCTATCTGGACACCCTGGTGGGGCCCTACTCCGAGGTGCCCGGCCGGTACGCCGAGCGGTCGCCCGTCGAGCACGCCGACCGGATCACGGCCCCCTTCCTGCTGCTCCAGGGGCTCGACGACCCCATCTGCGCGCCCGCGCAGTGCGAGCGGTTCCTCGCCCGGCTGGCGGGGCGGCGCATCCCGCACGCCTATCTCGCCTTCGAGGGCGAGGGGCACGGATTCAGGCGGGCTGAGACCATGGTGCGTGCCCTGGAGGCCGAGCTGTCGCTGTATGCGCAGGTCTTCGGGCTGAACCCGCCCGGCATACCCACCCTGGAGCTCAAGCCGTGATCCCTCTCGTACGGCCGCCCCGACTCGCCCCCGGTGCCCGCGTGGCCGTTGTCGCGCCCAGCGGGCCCGTGGTCGAGGAACGGCTGGCCGCGGGGCTCGACCTCCTGCGCGGCTGGGAACTGGACCCGGTCGTGGGCCCGCACGTCCTCGACCGGCACCCCGGCTTCCCCTACCTCGCGGGCACGGACGCCGACCGGGCCGCCGACTTCCAGGCCGCGTGGTGCGACCCGGACGTCGCCGCGGTCCTGTGCGCCCGCGGAGGGTACGGGGCACAGCGCATGGTGGACCTGCTCGACTGGGACGCGCTGCGGGCCGCCGGGCCCAAGGCGTTGGTCGGCTTCAGCGACATCACCGCACTGCACGAGGCGTTCGCGGTCCGCCTGGGCCTCGTGACACTGCACGGGCCGATGGTGTCGGCCCTCGACTTCCTGAAGAACGCGCGGGCGCAGGAGCATCTGCGGGCCACGCTCTTCGAGCCGGAGTCCGTGATGGCCATCCGCGCGACCGGCGGGACGGCGCTGGTGCCCGGGCGCGCCCGCGGGGTCACCCTCGGCGGCTGCCTGAGCCTGCTCGCGGCCGAACTGGGCACCCCGCACGCCCGGTCCGGCGCCCGGGGAGGCCTGCTGATGATCGAGGACATCGGCGAGGAGGCGTACCGCGTCGACCGGACCCTCACCCAGCTGCTGCGCTCCGGCCGGCTCGACGGGGTGGCCGGGATCGCGCTCGGCTCCTGGAAGAACTGCGGATCCTACGAGCTGCTGCGGCGGGTCCTCGCCGACCGGCTCTGCGGCCTGGGGGTGCCGGTGGCCGAGGAGTTCGGCTTCGGGCACGGTGACGGCGCGCTGACGATCCCGTTCGGCGTGGGGGCCGAGCTGGACGCGGAGGCGGGGACGCTGACGCTGGACGAACCGGCGCTGGCGTGACGGCACGGCGCGGAGACCGGCGGGTCACGTAGGGTGGCGGTGTGCCCCTGACCCGTGGATTTCTCGCCGAAGGCCCCCGTGTGGGCATTCGCCACTTCACCCTTGAGGACGCGGCCGAATTCACCGCCAGGGCGCGGGAGAGCAGGGAGCTGCACCACCCCTGGCTCTTCCCGCCGGACACCGCGGGGGCCTACGCGGCCTACGCCGGCCGGCTGCTCCGTGACCCGGCGAAGGCCGGGTTCCTGGTGTGCGAGAAGGACAGCGGGGCCATCGCCGGATTCATCAACATCAACAACATCGTCAAGGGCGGTTTCCTGTCCGGAGCACTCGGCTACGGCGCCTTCGCGCACGCCGCCGGCCGGGGACTGATGGCGGAGGGCCTCGGTCTGGTGGTGCGGTACGCGTTCGGGCCGATGGGACTGCACCGGCTTGAGATCAACGCGCAGCCCGGCAACGCCGCCTCGATCGCCCTCGCCCGGCGCTGCGGCTTCCGCCTCGAGGGCTACTCACCCGGCATGATCTACATCGACGGCGCCTGGCGTGACCACGAACGCTGGGCCATCACCGCCGAGATGGTCCGCGCCGAAGCGGCCTCGGGGAAGTGAGGCCGCTCAGCGGGTCGGGCACACGCGGGTCCGGGCACACGCGGGTCCGGGCACACGCGAGTCCGGGCACACGCGAGTCCGATTGTCACTGGCCTCGCTGCTGTCGCCGCAGTAGTGGAGCGGCTGTCAGATCGCCTTGGATCAGGGCTGCCTGGGCGAGAAGTTCCGCACCAGCCAGGCGTGCGCGGCGGCCTGTGGCTACTCGGCCGGTGACGGTGTGGGTGGGGGCAGAGCCGGGGAAGAGGCATCCTCCTGCGCCGGTGACGACGGTGCCGCAGCAGACTGTGCCGAGGCCGGTTGCCCTGGATGCGCCTTTGTGCCATCGGTAGCCGGTGGTCTCGCGCTGAGTGCCGCCGTCCGACGAGCGATTCGGGAGGACCGGTGGAAACCCTCGCGTCTCACCGGGGCAGCCCGTACACGCGACAGGCGTTGTCGCGGCCCGTCCACACGGCGATCCGCTGCGCGTCGGGCAGGCTCAGTTCGTCCGCGTCCACCCGGTCCTGGAGCAGCTCCGTCAGACCCCGCCGGTAGGCCAGCGCTCCGAGCCGGTAGAACTCGGCGAGTCCGTAGGCGTCGGAGCTGTAGAGGAGTTTGCGGAACGGCGTGATCTCGAGTGCCTCCTCCAGGATGGCCCGGGCGCGGGCGGGGCCGACGTGGTGCAGGGTCAGCCCGACGTCGAGGTACACCTGCTCGAAGACCGTGGCCAGGTAGGCGGCCTGACGCTGGTAGGGCCAGCAGTGCAGGAGCAGGACGGCGATCGTGCCGGAGGTGAGGTGCAGCCAGTCGGTGAGATGGGTGGGGTCCACCCGATGCATCCGGATGTCGTTGTCCCCCAAGCCGGTGTGCAGTTGGAGGGGCAGCCCGAGGTCCACCGCCGTCCAGAGCAGATGCCGTACGAGGACGGGGTCGTTCAGGCGGGGACGGGGGTGGTTCTCCTTCGCGGCTCCGTCGCCTGACCTGCCCGTTCCCGCCGGGGCCAGCCAGCGCCGTACCGCCTCGGTGACGTCCGCGTCCGACGGCCGACTGGGATCCACGTCGAATCCGGTGCGATAGGCGGCGACGGACTTCACCGCCACCGCCCCCCGGGTGGCGATGGCCCTCCGCGCGGCCGCGACGAACACGGAGGCGTACTCGTCCGGCTCCACTCCCTCGGCGGCCACGGCCTCGGCGACGGCCTCCAGGCGTACGACGTCGTAGGCGGCCGCCGCCGGACGACCGGTGGCAGCGGCGAGCTCGGAGGGTGTCGTGAGACGGTCCGGGGTATAGCCGGTGTCCACGCAGAACACGTCCGTCCCCGCATCGGCGATGAACCTGCGATTGACCTCGCGCCAGCCCAACTGGGCCCGCCGTGCCAGGTATTCCATGGCGGGAGCGTGTCGTGGCAGGTCCAGCAGAGGGGCACAGTGGCGGCGGATCGCCACGCCGACGGGGCTGTCGAAGGACGTGATGCCGCTCGCGGGCCATACGTCCCCTTCGGTGATCAGCGATTGGAACTCCTCCGGACTCGGATCGGTGGTGAGAACCCCATGACAGTGGTGATCCACGAGAAAGAGACCGGCGACGGTCTCGTGGACCGGCCCGGAGGCGGATGGTGGTGAGCTGCTCACGGCTGTGCGGCCTCCCGGAATGCTCGGTGAGTCTGCTGTCCCGCTCCGTTCAGTACTTCCACCGGTACGCCGCCGCCACGAGCTCGTCGTCGAGGCCGGCCACGGCGGCGATCTCCCCGAGCCGAACCGCGATCACCGCGTCCGCCAGGACCGGCCCCAGCGCGGCGCGAAGCCGTTCGTCCTCGCGGAACTTCCCGACGGATTCCTCCAGCGACGCCGGCAGGCGGCGCACGCCCCGGAGCGCCGCCTCCTCGGCGGTGAACCGCGCGGGATCTCCGGTGACCTCCTCGGGCAGCGGAGAGGACGACTCCAGGCCGTCGAGCCCGGCGGAGATGAGGCAACCGAGCGCGAGGTACGGGTTGGCGGCCAGGTCGACCGGCTTCACCTCCAGATTCGCCGCCCGGCCGCGCATCCCCGCCGTGCCGGTGATGATGCGCACCGCCGACTCGCGGGTCTCGTGCCCCCATACGGCGAAGACCCCGGCCCACTGCGAGGGCTTGAGCCGCAGATAGCTCGCAGGGCTCGGGGCGGTCACCGCCGTGAGGGCGGGCAGGTGGCCGAGCAGGCCTGCGGCGAATGACTCGGCCTCCGCGGTCATGCCGTGGCGGCGCTCGCCGTGTGCGTGCAGATTGACGCCGCCGCGCCAGGCGGAGAGATGGACGTGCCCGCCGTTGCCGACCCCTTCCGCGGAAACCGCCGGTGAGAAGGAGACCTTGAGTCCATGACGTCGGGACACCGCCCGGATGGTCTGTCTCACCAGCACGCTCCGGTCCGCGGCGGCCACCGGGTCGAGCGCACCGACCGAGATCTCGAACTGCCCGGCCGCGTACTCGGGATGGATCTGATCGACGTCCACGCCCTGGGCCGTCAGCGCCGCCAGCAACTCGACGGTGTAGTCACTCAGTTCGATCTGCCGGGTGGCGCTGTAGGCCGGGCCCGAGGCCGCTGGCACGAACCCGTCTCCCGGTGCGGCTCCCTGCCCGACGGTCCACTCGACCTCGATGGCCGTCTTGAACGTGATGCCGTGGCGCCGGGCGGCGTCCGCGACGACACGGCGTAGGAAGGTGCGGCTGCACGCCGGGTGCTGTTCACCCTCCTGGGTGATCCGGTCGACCGGAGCCCAGGCCCAGCCCGGCTGTCCGGACAGGACCACCAGGTGGTCGAGGTCGGGATACAGGCGCAGATCACCGTCCGGCGAGCCCAGCACGTCCGTGGAGACGATGGAGTCGTTCGCGAGGAAGGTGTCGAACACCGGCGACATCCCCACACCCCAGGCCGTCGCCAAGGCGAGCCGGTTCGTCGGGATCGTCTTCACCCGGCCGATGCCGGCGGTGTCGATGTACGCCAGGACAACGCCGTGCACACCTCGTGCCGACAGTTCCGTCTCCAGCGCGGTGGCACGATCGATGTCGCCCGGGCGTCCGCCGGGGACGGGGTCGGCAAGGGTGGTCATGCATCCTCCTCGGCAAGCTGCGGCCCGGAGCCTGCACACCGATGGTCGTGACGTCGGTGTACCCGGCCCAGGATCGCGCACATCGACGGTCCCGAGGGTCGGTCGCGCCGTCGCCGCACGTTGTGTCGTATCCAGACCGAGAGAACCCCCGCCCCATGGCCGGGAGCCGGCTCGGGCCATCGCTGACGGCGCATCACTCGCACGCCCCCTCGCGTCTCGGCCGCCCGCGGCGGGCACCCGGCGCCGGCTGCCGGGGCCGTGGAGGGCGGACGGCCGTGGAGGGCGGACGCGTCGGGCAGCGGCCCGGCCAGGCCGCCTTTGCGGAATCCTGACCGGCAGAGCCCCTGGTCAGGTCGTCGGCTGCCGGGTTCCATGGCGGTCGTGACGACGATCCGACGTGACGCAGTGACACTGCCCGCCGCGGAACTGGGGCCGGACAACCCGCTGCCCCCGCTGCGGCCGCTCGACGAGACCCACCGCATCGACGACCGGGACCGGGACGAACTGCCGCGCGACATGGCCCGCCAGATCGGCTACGAACCGCTGCGCAGCCTGCTGCCCGCGCGGGTCCGGGACGGCTACGGCAGACGGCGCACACCCCGGGACCTCGACACCCTCGTCATCGAGAACGACCGGCTGCGCGCCACCGTCCTGCCCGGCCTCGGCGGACGCGTCGCATCCCTGTTCCACAAGCCGACCGGCCGTGAACTCCTCTACCGCAACCCGGTGTTCCAGCCCGCCTGCTTCGCGCTCAACGGCGCCTGGTTCTCGGGTGGCATCGAGTGGAACATCGGCGCCACCGGCCACACCGCCTTGTCCTGCTCACCCCTGCACGCGGCCCGCGTCACCGCGCCCGACGGCGGGGAGATGCTGCGCCTGTGGGAGTGGGAGCGCCTGCGCGACCTGCCCTTCCAGGTCGACCTGTGGCTGCCGGAAGGCTCCGACTTCCTCTACGCCGGCGTCCGGATCCGCAATCCGCACGACCGGCCGGTGCCGGTGTACTGGTGGTCCAACATCGCCGTACCCGAGGAGTGCCGGGTGCTCGCACCCGCCGGGGAGGCCTACCACTTCGGGTACGAGCGCCGGCTGCGCCGGGTGCCCGTGCCGTCGTACGACGGTGTCGACCGCACCTACCCCGGGAACAGCGTCCATCCCGCCGACTACTTCTACGAGGTGCCCGACGGGCGGCGCCGCTGGATCGCCGCGCTCGATGAGGACGGCGACGGACTGGTGCAGGCGTCGACCGATGTGCTGCGCGGCCGCAAGCTGTTCGTCTGGGGGACGGGCACCGGCGGGCGCCGCTGGCAGGAGTGGCTCACCGAGCCGGGCACCGGCGGCTACTGCGAGATCCAGGCCGGGCTCGCCCGCACCCAGTTGGAGCATCTGCGACTGGAGGCCGAGTGCGAGGTGGCATGGCTGGAGGCGTACGGGCCGCTGCACGCCGAGCGCGAAGGGGAGTGGCCCGGCGTCGTACACGCGGCCGAGGCACGCCTGGAAGCCTGCCTGCCGCGTCAGCGCGTCGACGCCGCCTACGCGGCCTGGCGGCCGTACGCCGACACCGAACCCGGTGAGGTGCTCGCCGCCGGCTCGGGCTGGGGCGCGCTCGAACTCCTTCGCATGGGCGGCAAGTTGCCGGGCACCCCGTTCGACGAGGCGACGGTCGGTGACGCGCAGGCGCCTTGGCTGGAGCTGCTGCGCTCGGGTTCCTTCCCCGAGCCACGGCGGGTCGGGCCGCCGGGGGAGACGCTGGTGGCGCCGCACTGGCGCGACATGCTGGAGACCGCGCCCGCACGGCCACTGACGGAGTATCACCTGGGGATCGCGCAGTGGCATGCGGGCGACCGCGCACAGGCGGTGCGCAGTTGGGAGCGCGCCCTGCCGCTCGCCCCCTCCCTGTGGCCGCTGCTGCGCTGTCTCGCGGTGGCCGACCAGGAGGCCGGCTACCACGAGCGCGCCGCCGACCGGTATGCCGAGGCCTTCGACGACCTGTGCCGGGAGCGCCGCGACGACGGCGAGACCTGGACGGCCGCCACCGCGGCGCTCGGCCGCGAGTCCCTCGACGCGCTGCTGGCCGTGGGCCGCACCCGGGACGCACGGGCCGTGTGGTACCGCCTTCACCCCGAGACGCGCGAGCGCGGCCGCTTCCGGCTGACCGAGGCGCGGCTGCTGCTCGCCGAGGGGAACCGCGAGGCGGCGCGGGCCGTCTTCGACGAGGGATTCGAGGTCGCGGACCTGCGGGAGGGCGCCCGGGTGATCGACGAGCTGTGGGCCCGGATCACCGACGAGCCGCTGCCGGCGCGCTACGACTTCCGGATGCGGCCCGGCACGTGAGCCGCTACACGGGAGGCCGGCGGTCCACGTACTCGTACACCGCCCCGTCAGGATGCGCCGCGATCAGATTGCGGCCCACCGGTGTCGGGACCGGGCCGGCGATGACCCGGGCGCCGAGCTCGGTCAACACCCGGTGGGCCTCGTCGACGTCCTCGACGGCGATCGTCGCGGCCACCTTGCGCAACAGCTCCAGCTCGTCCGCGGGACCGCTCATCAGCAGGAAACAGCCCACCGCGGCCACCTGCACACCGCCGCGTTCGAAACGGAGAGCTCTGCTGCCCGCCAGACGTTCGTAGAAGTGGACCGCGGTCTCCAGGTCGTCGACGCAGACACGCAGCGAGGCTCCCAGAATCTCCATGCCGCGAGCCTAGTTGGGCACGCCCGGGCCGGGAGATCGTTTCCCCCGGATCCGGGCCGCTCTTCACCTCGGCCGGGGCGTGCGCGCCCGGGCGCGGGCGTTATGCGCGCCGGGGCCCGGGTACCCGGCGGACATGAAGCCCTTGGATCATCTGGAACATCTGGACAAGCAGCTGGCCGACGAGCTGGCGCAGGTGGCCCGTGAGGCCGTACGCGACGAGCTGCGCGAGCAGACGCGCAAACAGCGCCGTACCGCCGCGCTGTACGCCGCGTCCGGCGCCACCGGCCTGTACGCGGGTGCCGCGCTGGCGCTCGCCGCAGGCCTGGCCCTGGCTCTCGGCGTGCCCGGCTGGGCCGCCGCGCTGATCATGGCGGCGGTGCTGGGCGTGGCGGCCTACCTGCTGCGCGGCGCCGCGCGCTCCGGCGGCCACCACCACGGGGCCGGGGCCCATGCCGCCCCGGGCCGGGTCGTCGGTGGTACGCCGCCCGCCGGGCCGCCGAGCGGTCTCGGCATGCCGTACCCGCCGATGCCGCCCCCGGTCCCCGGCGCGCCGGGCACGGGTACGCATGTGCCGGGCGTCCCGGATCCGGCCGTGCCGGAGGAAGACGCCGACGCGTCCCGCCGACGGGTCCGGTGAGCGATGAGCAGGCCGTGGCCGGGAGCGCCGACCAGGCGTCGCAGGGCGGTCGTGGTCACCGGGGCGAGCGGCGGCGTGGGCCGGGCCGCCGCCGTGGCCTTCGCCGCCCGGGGTGATCGGGTCGCCCTGCTCGCCCGGGGCCGCGAGGGCCTCGCCGCGACCGCCGACGAGGTGCGGCGCGTCGGCGGTGAGGCGCTGGTGGTGCCCGTCGACGTCGCGGACGCGAGGGCGGTCGAGGATGCCGCGCAGCAGGTCGCCGACACGTTCGGGCGGATCGACGTCTGGGTCAACAACGCCTTCGCCGGCGTCTTCGCACGGTTCATGGACATCACGGCCGACGAGTTCCGCCGGGTCACCGAAGTGACCTACCTCGGCTGTGTGTTCGGCACGCGGGCCGCCCTGCGGCATATGCTGCCCGAGAACCACGGGACGATCGTCCAGGTCGGCTCGGCGCTCGCGTACCGGGGGATACCCCTCCAGTCGGCGTACTGCGGAGCCAAGCACGCCATCCAGGGCTTCAACGAGTCGTTGCGGTGCGAACTGCTGCACGACCGTTCGCGGGTCCGGACGACGATGGTGCAGCTGCCGGCCATGAACACCCCGCAGTTCGACTGGGTGCTGAGCCGGATGCCGGGGCGGGCCAGGCCGGTGGCGCCCGTCTACCAGCCGGAGGTGGCGGCACGCGCGATCGTGCATGCGGCCGGGCACCCCCGGCGCCGGGAGTACTGGGTGGGCGGATCGACGGTGGCCACGCTGATCGCCAACGCGGTGGCTCCCGGGGTGCTGGACCGCTACCTCGCGCGCACCGGGTTCGACGCACAGCAGGACAAGCCCCAGGACGAGCGGCGGGACAGTCAGCGGGACGAGCGCCGGCACAGGGCGGAGTACGACGGCGTGGGCAATCTGTGGTCTCCCGCGGACGGCCCGCACGGCCGCGACTTCGGGGCGCACGGGCGCTTCGACGCGGAGTCCCTGCCCGCCAGCGGCGAGGAATGGCTCTCCCGCAACCGGGGCAGGATCGGCGTCGGCCTGCTGGCCGGCGGCCTCGGCGCCGCCGTGACGGCCGGAGCCCTGCGCCGCCGCGGCTGACGCCGGGGCGGGGCGTGCCGCCTCGCTTTGCGGACGGGTGACCGCGGGGGCGGGGGCGAAACGCCGGGGCTGCCGGGTTTGGGCGTCCTGACCGGGGAAACGCGGAAGGTCTCCACGGGCGGCGACTGTGCGCCCGGCAGGCAGACGACATACGCGCGACCTCGCCGGAGGCGAAACGTGAGTCGACCTCGCATCCTCATCGTCGGTGCCGGATTCGCCGGCTACCGCACGGCCCGCACCCTCTCCCGGCTGACCCGCAACCGGGCCGAGATCACCCTGCTGAACCCGACGGACTACTTTCTGTATCTACCCCTGCTGCCCCAGGTCGCCGTGGGCATCCTGGAGCCGCGACGCGTCGCCGTCTCCCTCGCCGGCACCCTGCGCCAGGTCCGCCTGGTGCTCGGCGAGGCCGACGGCATCGATCTCGACGCGCGCAGCGTGCACTACACCGACCCCGAGGGACGGGGCGGCACCCTCGGGTACGACCGGCTGGTGCTCGCCGTCGGCAGCGTCAACAAGCTGCTGCCCATCCCCGGCGTCGCCGAGAACGCCCACGGCTTCCGGGGCCTGCCCGAGGCGCTCTACCTGCGCGACCATGTGACCCGCCAGATGGAACTGGCCGCCGCGGGCGAGGACCCCAAGCACTGCGCCTCCCGCTGCACCTTCGTGGTGGTGGGCGCCGGTTACACCGGAACGGAAGTGGCCGCGCAGGGCAAGCTGTTCACCGACGCACTGGTGCGCAAGCAGCCGCTGCGCGCGGGCATGCGCCCGCGCTGGCTGCTGCTGGACATCGCGCCCCGTGTGCTGCCCGAGATGGACGAGCGGCTCTCCCGCACCGCCGACCGGATCCTGCGCCGGCGCGGCGTCGATGTGCGGATGGGAGTCTCCGTGAAGGAGGCCACCCGCGACGGAGTCCTGCTGACGGACGGGGAGTTCATCGACACCCGCTCCCTGATCTGGTGTGTCGGCGTACGCCCGGATCCGCTCGTCGAGGGCCTGGGACGCCCCCTGGAGCGCGGCCGGCTGCTGGTCGACCCGTATCTGCGGGTGCCGGGCCACTCCGACGTGTTCGCCTGCGGGGACGCGGCCGCCGTGCCCGACCTCGACAAGCCCGGCCAGTACACGCCGATGACGGCGCAGCACGCCTGGCGGCAGGGCAAGGTCGCCGCGGTCAATGTCGCGGCCTCGCTGGGCATCGGCGGCCGGCGCCCCTACCGCCACCGCGACCTGGGGTTCGTCGTGGACCTCGGCGGCGTCGAGGCTGCCGCCAACCCGCTCGGCGTCCCCCTGTCCGGACCGCTCGCGGGCGCCGTCACCCGCGGCTACCACCTGGCGGCGATGCCCGGCAACAGGGTCCGGGTCGCCGCCGACTGGCTTCTGGACACCGTACTGCCGCGCCAGGCAGTCCAGTTGGGGCTGGTCCGCTCCTGGAACGTGCCACTGGACACCGCGTCGCCCGAACTGGCCCGGGTGCCGGGAGCCCCCGAAAAGTCCGGTACGGAGGATGAGTCATGAACACCCGTCAGCGCACCGAGCCGAGTACCCGTCAGCTCACCGAACTCGCCCAGCAACTGCGCGTCGACAGTGTCCGCGCCGCCGCGGCGGCGAACTCCGGGCACCCGACCTCCTCGATGTCCGCCGCGGACCTGATGGCGGTTCTGCTGGCCAAGCACTTCCGCTACGACTTCGAGCGCCCAGCCCACCCCGCCAACGACCGGTTCATCCTCTCCAAGGGGCACGCCTCGCCCCTGCTGTACGCCGCCTACCGGGCCGTAGGGGCCATCAACGAGACCGAGCTGCTGACCTTCCGCAAGCTCGGCAGCCGGCTCGAAGGGCACCCCACGCCCCGCAAGCTGCCCTGGGTCGAGACGGCCACCGGCTCCCTCGGCCAGGGGCTGCCCGTCGGCGTCGGCATCGCCCTGGCCGGGCAGCGGCTGGACCGCACCGGATACCGGGTCTGGGTGCTGTGCGGGGACAGCGAGCTGGCCGAGGGGTCCGTGTGGGAGGCCGCCGAGCACGCCGGGCACGAGCATCTCGACAACCTGGTCGCCATCGTCGATGTGAACCGGCTGGGCCAGCGCGGGCCCACCCGCCACGGGCACGACCTTGACGCCTACGCACGCCGGTTCAAGGCCTTCGACTGGCACACGGTCGAGGTCGACGGGCACGATGTCGAGGCCATCGACCGCGCCTACGCCGAGGCCGAGTCCACCACCGGACAGCCCACCGTGATCCTCGCCCGCACCCTCAAGGGCAAGGGCGTCGCCGCCGTAGAGGACCGCGAGGGCCTGCACGGCAAGCCGCTGCCGGACGCGGAGGAGGCGATCGAGGAACTCGGCGGCGTACGGAACCTGCACATCGAGGTCCAGCCGCCTCCCGCCGCCCGGATGCTGCACGCCGTCCAGGGCGGCCATCTGGAGCTGCCGCGCTACGACATCGGTGACGAGGTCGCCACCCGGGACGCCTACGGCCAGGCGCTCGCCGCACTCGGCAGCGCCCGCGGTGACGTGGTGGCCCTGGACGGCGAAGTCGGCGACTCCACGCGCACGGAGTACTTCGCCAAGGAGCACCCCGACCGCTACTTCGAGTGCTACATCGCCGAACAGCTCATGGTCGCCGCCTCCGTCGGCATGGCCGCGCGTGGATGGCTGCCGTTCGCCGCGTCGTTCGCCGCGTTCCTCACCCGCGCCCACGACTTCGTGCGGATGGCCTCGATCAGCGGCTCCGGCATCAACCTCGTGGGATCGCACGCCGGTTGTGCCATCGGTGAGGACGGGCCCTCGCAGATGGGCCTGGAGGACCTCGCGATGTTCCGCTCCGTGTACGGCTCGACCGTGCTGTACCCGTGCGACGCCAACCAGACGGCCAAGCTGGTCGCCGCCATGGCCGGCTGCGAGGGGATCCGCTATCTGCGCACCTCCCGCGGCAAGACCCCGGTCATCTACGGCCCCACCGAGGAGTTCCCGGTCGGCGGCAGCAAGGTGCTGCGCGCCAGTGCCGAGGACCGGCTCACCCTCGTGGCGGCGGGAGTCACCGTCCATGAGGCGCTCAAGGCCGCCGACGCCCTCGCCGGGCAGGGCATCCGCGTACGGGTCGTCGATCTGTACTCGGTCAAGCCCGTCGACCGTGCCACCCTGCGCGAGGCCGCCGAACGCACCGGATGCCTGCTGACCGTCGAGGACCACCGGGAGGAGGGCGGTCTCGGCGACGCGGTCCTCGACGCCTTCGCCGACGGGCGGCCCGTACCGCGTCTGGTGCGCCTCGCGGTCCGCACGATGCCCGGCTCGGCGACGCCCGCCGAGCAACTGCACGCCGCGGGCATCGACGCGGAGTCGATCGCCGCCGCGGCCCGGCTGCTGGTGGAACACGCGGTGGTGCCGTGATCGAAGGAGCGAGATGACCAGCACACGGACCGTGCGGGCGGGCCGCCGCACACTGGAGGTCCACCGGCCGGAGAAGGTGCTGTTCCCCGGCGACGGGGGCGGCGGGGAGTACACCAAGGCCGACCTCGTCGACTACTACCGCTCCGTCGCCGCCCGCATGCTGCCCCATCTGCGCGGGCGGCCCCTGATGCTGGAACGGCACCCGGACGGTGTCGGCGGCCCCCGCTTCATGCAGAAGAACACCCCGGACCACTATCCGGACTGGGTCCACCGCGCCGAGCTGTCCAAGGAGGGCGGCACCGTCTGCCACACCGTCTGCGACGACACCGCCACCCTCGCCTACCTCGCCGACCAGGCCTGTCTCACCCTGCACCGCTGGCTCTCCCGCGCCGACCGGCCCGAGCGGCCCGACCGGCTGGTGTTCGACCTCGACCCGGCGGGCGACGACTTCGGGTCCGTACGGGAAGCCGCACGGCAGATGGGGAAGCTGCTCGGGAATCTGGGGCTGCCCTCGGGCCTGATGACCACCGGTTCGCGTGGACTGCACATCGTCGTGCCGGTCGACGGCTCCCATGACTTCGACGAGGTACGCGAATTCGCCAAGGACGTCGCCGACACCCTCGCCGCGGCCCACCCCGACCGCCTCACCACCGCCGCCCGCAAGAAGGACCGGGGCGACCGCCTCTACCTCGATGTGCAGCGCAACGCCTACGCGCAGACCGCGGTCGCTCCCTTCACCGTTCGCGCCCTGCCCGGCGCCCCGGTCGCCATGCCCATCACCTGGGAGCAGCTGGACGACCCGGACGTGAACGCGCGCCGCTGGACCATCACCGACGCGGTGGACCAGGCCCGTACCGACCCCTGGGCGGATCTGCCGCGCAGGGGGCGCTCCCTCGGGTCCGCCCGGCGGAGGCTGCGGGAACTGCGTGGCTGAACCGGGGACCCACAGGTTTGGCCAACGCCGTTGCGGCCACACGAGGGGAGAGGTGGCCATGACGAACACACCACGTACACCGAAGAAGCACGACTCTACCGACGACCACGACGACGCCCGCCCGGCCGGCCGGCCGAGCACCATGGAGGTACTGCGCCAGGCGCGCGCCCAGTTCACGGAGCTCACGGGCCTGGCCTCCGAGTCCGTGTCGTCCTTCGAACGCACCGAGGACGGCTGGACCCTTCAGATCGAGGTCCTGGAACTCGCCAGGGTCCCCGACACGATGAGCCTGCTCGCGAGCTACGAGGTGGATCTCGCCGCGGACGGCGAGCTGACCGGCTACCGGCGCGTGCGCCGCTATGAACGCGGGAGGGCCGACGCCCGTACGGGCGGCCGCTCCTAGCGGACCGCCGTCCCGTACCCGCAGCCGTACCTCGTACTCACCCATGTCCCGTTTTCAGACCGCAAGGAGGTTCGTTTGCCATGACCGTTGTCCCGGCACAGCAGACTGGAGGAGGCGGCAGCAGCGGCCTGTACGACGTCCTGGAACTCGTGCTCGACCGAGGGCTCGTCATCGACGCGTTCGTCCGCGTCTCCCTCGTCGGCATCGAGATCCTGAAGATCGACGTGCGGGTCGTCGTCGCCAGCGTGGACACGTATCTGCGCTTCGCCGAGGCGTGCAACCGGCTCGACCTGGAGTCCGGCCCGCACAAGAGCCCCGGACTGCCCGACCTGGTCGGTGAGGTCACCGAGTCGGGTGCGCGCGGCAAGTCCAAGGGGGCGCTCTCCGGCGCCGCGGAGACCATATCCGACGCCTTCCGTCAGGCCCGTGAAGAGGGACAGCCGCGCGCGCGGACCCGTAAGTCCACCGCCGCGCGGGAGAAGAAGGAGGAGCAGGAGTGAGCACCTACGTCTACGGCATCGCCGCGGCCTCCCACCCCTCGCTCCCCACCGGTATGGGCGGGGTGGGCGACCCGGCCCGTCCCGTGCGCGTCCTGACCCGGGGTGAGCTGGCGGCGATCGTCAGCGACGCGCCCGAGGGACTGCGCCCCAAGCGCCGTGACCTGCTCGCCCACCAAAGCGTGCTCAACGAGGCGGCGGCGGGCGGATCCGTGCTGCCCATGCGGTTCGGCAGTGTCGCGGCGGACGACGATGCGGTCAGCGATGTCCTCGCGGAGCGCGTCGAGCACTACCTGGAGCGGCTGGACGCGCTGGCCGGCAGGATCGAGTACAACATCAAGGCGAGCCACGACCAAGAGGCCGTGCTGCACCGGGTGATGTCCGAGAACCCGGACATCCGCGCCCTCGCCGAGGCGAACCGCAAGTCGGGTGGCGGCAGTTACGACGACCGGCTGCGGCTGGGCGAGATGGTGGCGGCCGCGGTGCAGGCCCGCGAGGGCGAGGACGCCACCCAGGTGCAGCGCTCCCTGGAGCCCGTCGCCGAGGCCGTGAGTGTGGGGCCCGAGTCCACGGGATGGCTGGTCAATGTGTCGTTCCTGGTGGGCCGTGACGCCTCCGCCGCTTTTCTGAACGCCGTCGAGGAGGTCCGCAAGGCCCACCCGCACCTCGATGTGCGCGTCAACGGCCCGCTGCCGCCGTACAGCTTCGTGGAGCCGGGGCCGGCCGAGCCCGCGGCCGCCGCGACCGCCACGGAGTGAGTGATGGGGCTGATCGGAGAGGTGCTGCTGCTGCCGTTCGCGCCTGTGCGCGGCAGCTTCTGGGCGGTGAGACAGGTGCTCGCCGAGGCCGAGCGCCAGTACTACGACCCGGCCGCCGTACGAGCCGAACTGGCCCGCCTGGAGGAGCGGCTGGAGGCCGGCGAGATCGACGAGCAGGAGTTCGACCGGCTGGAGGACGAGCTCCTGGACCGGCTGCAGACCGCCATGGAACGCGGTGGTCCCGGCGCAGCGGGCGGTACGGCGCGATGAACCGACTGGAACTCGGCCTTGCCCTGGGCATCGCCTACGCCCTCGGGCGCAGGAGCGGCAGGTCGAGGCAGCCCTTGACGGCCCGCACCCCGGCGGGCGCCCACGATCCGGCCTTCGACCGGCTCAAGGCGGAGGCGTGGGCGTATGCGGTGGTGCGGGCCCAGCCCCTGCTCGCCGCCCTCGGGCGCCGGCTGGGCGTCGTCAGCCTGCGGCTCAAGGACGTCGCCGACGGCAACAGCCCCGGCTTCGCCCGCCTCGCCCTGGCCGTAGGCCGCCATGTCGTCCGGAGCGGCGCCCCCGCCCACCCTGTGGACGAGGACGTGGAAGCCTTGGAGGACATGGTGGACGCGGAGTTCGCGGACGAGGACCCGGAGGGTCCTGTGGAGGCGGAGTTCGCGGACGAGGATCCGGAGGGTCCTGTGGAGGCGGAGTTCGCGGACGAGGATCCGGAAGACCCGCAGGACGCCGAGTTGGTCGACGAGGATCCGGAGGACCTGGAGTACGCCGAGTTCGTCGACGAGGACGCAAACCCGGAGGAAGGGGGTCGTTCATGACCACGCCGGGACGACTGCCGGATCCCTACGCGCGCGACGGCGGTGCCAACCTCGCCGACATCCTCGAACGCGTCCTCGACAAGGGCGTGGTGATCGCGGGTGACATCCGGATCAATCTGCTGGACATCGAACTGCTCACCATCAAGCTCCGGCTGGTCGTCGCCTCCGTCGACCGGGCGAAGGAGATGGGCATCGACTGGTGGGAGAACGACCCGGCGCTGTCCTCCGGCGCACAGAACAGGGAACTCGCGCGGGAGAACGCCGAGTTGCGCTCCCGGCTGGCCGCACTGGAGGGGGCGCCCGCCGAGGAGGAGAGGTCATGACCGGACTGCGGTATGTGTACGCCGTCTGCCGTCCCTTCGGCGCGGCGCTCGAGGACGGCCCCGCCGGCGTCGCGGGGGTGCCGCCCCGGCAACTGCCCCACCGGGACCTGATCGCCATCGTCAGCACGGTCCCGGAGGAGGACTTCGCCGAGGACCCGCTCAGGGCCCATCTGGAGGACCTGGACTGGCTCACCACGACCGCCCGCGCCCACCAGGGCGTCATCGACGCGCTCACCTCCGTCACGACACCCCTGCCGCTGCGGCTCGCCACCGTGTTCCGGGACGACAGCGGCGTACGCGCGATGCTGGAGGAACGCGAGGACGACTTCCACCGTGCGCTCGACCGGCTCGACGGACGGGTGGAATGGGGCGTCAAGGTGTACGCGGCGGCGGATCCGGGGGATGGGCCGCAGGGGGCCCCGGAGCCCCGGAAAGCGGCCTCGGGCCGTGATTACCTGCGTCAGCGGCGCCTGCGTCACCACGCTCAGGACGAAATGCGGGAAAACACGGAGAGGTTCGCGCGCCGGCTGCACGACACCCTTTCCGGATGTGCCGAGGACTCCCTGCTGCATGCTCCGCAGAATCCCGCGCTTTCCGGTGTGTCCGGCCGCAACGTACTCAACGCGGCCTATCTGGTGCCGCGTTCCGCTTCGGAGGAGTTCGTGGAGAGAGTGGACCGTGAAAAGAGCGGAATTCCCGGGGTTCGCGTGGAACTGACGGGGCCCTGGGCCGCGTACTCCTTCACCGGCGTAGAGGGACGGGCCCGGTCATGACCGCCCTGGAGCACCGGCAGGTCGCCCTGGTGGACCTTCTGGACCGGCTGCTGGCCGGCGGGGTGGTCATCACCGGCGACCTCACCCTGCGCATCGCGGACGTCGACCTCGTCCGTATCGACCTCAACGCGCTGATCAGCTCGGTCGGCACGCAGGTGTCCGCGCCGTGGCCGGAGGAATCGTGACCCATCGACAGAACCCGCCAGAGCCAGGGAACCCGCTCGACCGGCAGGACCGACCCGACCAACGGAACCGGCTCGACCGGCAGGATCGACTCGAGCAACGCAACCCGCTCGACCGGCAGGATCGACCCGACCAACGAAACCGGCTCGACCTCGACCCCGACACGGTGGAGCGGGACCTGGTGAAACTCGTGCTGACCGTCGTCGAACTGCTGCGCCAGCTCATGGAGCGGCAGGCGGTGCGCCGGTTCGACACCGGTGAGCTGAGTGAGGAGCAGGAGGAGCGCATCGGGCTCACCCTGATGCTGCTCGAGGAACGGATGACCGAACTCCGGGAGCGGTACGGACTGCGGCCCGAGGACCTCAATCTGGACCTCGGGCCGCTGGGGACATTGCTTCCCCGGGAGTGATCGCCGGGGATCAACCGGCGATCGGGTGACGGACGGATCTTCTGCTCCGACCGGTCACCATCGATACCATCGCCCCCTTCCTCCGGCCGCGGTCGTACCGCGCGCCAGGAATCCCAGGAGCCAGATCACGAGCACCGCCAGAGCGATCCACCACAGGACTTTCACGGCGAATCCGGCGCCGAAGAGAATCAGCGCCAGCAGAAGAACCAGCAGAACGGGAACCATAGTGTGACCTCCTGCTCACCGGGTTTCCCGAAATCCGCGAATCAGTCGGCCTTTCGGCACAGAATTTCTCCGTGCAGCACCGCGAACCAGCCGTCCGTGCGCCGTCCCCATTCCCGCCAGGCCTCGGACGCGGCCGCGAGCTGCTCGGCCGTCGCATGACCACCCTCGGCGACGCGGTCGGCGTAGGCGGAGGCGAGGGTGCGGTCCGCCCACAGCGCGCTCCACCAGGCCCGTTCCTGCGGTGTGGTGAAGGTCCAGGTGCTGGAGGTGGCCCGGATGTCCGCGAGGCCGGCCGCCAGCGCCCATGACCGCAGCCGCCGTCCGGCGTCGGGCTCGCCGCCGTTGGCGCGGGCGACCCGCCGGTACAGGTCCAGCCAGTCGTCCAGGCCCTTGGACGCCGGGTACCAGGTCATCGCCGCGTAGTCGGCGTCGCGCACGGCGATGAAACCGCCCGGACGGGTGACCCGGTGCATCTCGCGCAGCGCCTGTACCGGGTCGCCCACGTGCTGGAGTACCTGGTGCGCATGGACCACGCAGAAGGTGTCGTCCGGGTAGTCCAGCGCGTGCACGTCCGCGACCGCGAAGTCGATGTTCGTGATGCCGCGGGCGGCGGCCGTGGCCCGGGCCTGCTCCAGGACCCCCTGTGCGCGGTCGACGCCGATGACCTGGCCGTCGGGGACCAGCTCCGCCAGGTCCGCGGTGATGGTGCCCGGGCCGCAGCCGATGTCCAGGATCCGCATGTGCGGCTTGAGTGAGTCGAGAAGGTACGCCGCGGAGTTGGCGGCGGTCCGCCAGGTGTGCGAGCGCAGCACGGACTCGTGGTGGCCGTGCGTGTAGACAGCGGTCTCCTTCGGCATGCCCATCCTCTTCTCCTCGTACCGGTGGCCCGCCGCCCCGAGGGCCGCGCCGCGGGGCGGTACGCATCACCGTAGACGCTCACCCGAATAATGAGACCCGCGTCTTGCCATGCGGACAAGGGGTGGGGTGACCCCGTCAGTGCAAGGGGAGCGGGCGGTAGACGGTCAGGGCCTCGGGGAGCTTCTCGAGCGTCACCGGGCCCGCCGCCTCGCCGACTTCCCCGTCGTAGGCGAGGAGCGTGCCCGGGGCCACGCCGTCCAGACGCAGACGCCGCACCCGGACCGCCGAGTGCACGGGGGAGCGGGACAGCGGGCCCGCGAACGCGGCCGCCAGCAGCCGGGTGGCGGGACGGCGGCCGCCGTGCACCACCCGCACATCCAGCCTCCCGTCGGCCAGGTCGTGACGGCGCCCCGGAGCAAGCCCCCTGCGGTGGTACGTGCCGTTGCCGGCGAACAGCAGCCACAACGGGTGCGTCCGGCCGTCCTGTTCGACGCGGAGGGGGTGGTGGTCGCCACGCAGGACCCGCACAGCCGCGACGACGCCGGCCGGCCAGCCGCCGATCCGCGACGACCAGCGCTCCCGCTCGCGCACCAGTTCCGGGTAGACGCCCAGGCTGAAGGTGTTGAGGAAGCAGCCCTGGGTTTCGCCGGAGGAGAACCGGCCCACATCGACGCGGACCGCGTCACCCCGTTTCAGCGCCCGCACCGCGTCATGGACCTCCTCGATGCCGAGGTCGAGCGCGAAGTGGTTGAGTGTGCCGCCGGGGAGGACCGCGAGCGGAAGGCCGTGGCGCAGGGCCACATCGGCGGCCGCGTTCACCGTGCCGTCGCCGCCGCACACCCCGAGGACGCGGGCACGGGCGGCCGCCTTCTCCAGCCCGGCGCGCACATCGGCGGGCTCGCACTCCACCGTCTCCGCGGCCGGAAGGGCGTCCTGCAGGGCACGGACACGGTCCGGGGTCCCCGAACCCTTGTTCACCACGACCACCAGCCCCGCCCCGTCCGGCAACGCGGGCGCGTCCACACGCGGGCGGCCGGGCGGCGGCACCGGGTCGCGGGTGGGCACAAGGGCCCGTACCGCATAGGCGGCCCCCACGCCCAGGGCCGCTCCCGCGAGGACATCGCTCGGGAAGTGGACCCCGGTGTAGACGCGGGAGAGGGCGACCGCGGCGGCGAGCGGCGCGACCGCAGCACCCCAGCCGCGCGACTCCAGGGCGACACCCGTGGCGAAGGCGGCGGCGGAGGCGGCGTGGCCCGACGGGAACGACGTGGTGATCGGCTGGCGCTTCAGCCGGCGGACGGCCGGTACCGGGTCCAGGACGGGACGGGGACGACGGACCGAGCGCTTGCCGACGGTGTTGATGGTGGCGGAGGCGAGCGCGAGGGAGGCGACACCGCGGACGGCGGCCCGCCGTCCGCGGGGGCTCCGGGTGGCGGCGAGGGCCGCCGCCGTGGCGAACCACAGGACACCGTGGTTGGCGGCACGGCTCAGGCGGGGGAGCAGGGGGTCGGCCCCGGGCCAGTGCCGGGTGGCGACGGCCTCGAACACACGGCAGTCCAGGGAGAGAAGCCGGTCACGGAACGGATGCGGGCCCGGCGGGCGGGTGGTGAGGTCGACATCTGGGGTCATGGGGCGCGGATACCCCCGGATGAACGAATCGTGCGGGGCCCTGCCCGGGGCCGGGTGACATACCGGCGGCAGGGACCAGGGGTGAGGCCGGGGGCGGGCGATATCCGTTTGCCCGGTCCCCTCGCGGCCGCCCACAATGCGCCGCATGGGTCATCTGGAAGCCGCGCACCTCGAGTACCACCTCCCGGACGGGAGGGCACTGCTCGGTGATGTGTCCTTCCGGGTCGGCGAAGGCGCCGTCGTCGCGCTCGTCGGGCCCAACGGGGCCGGGAAGACCACCCTGCTGCGGCTGCTGTCCGGTGAGCTCAGGCCCCACGGCGGGACCGTCACCACCAGCGGCGGGCTCGGTGTGATGCGCCAGTTCGTAGGGTCCGTACGGGACGAGACGACCGTGCGGGACCTCCTGGTCTCGGTCGCTCCGCCCCGTATCCGCGAGGCCGCCCGCGCCGTGGACGCCGCCGAGCACGCCGTCATGACCGTCGACGACGAGGCCGCCCAGCTCCGGTACGCGCAAGCCCTCGCCGACTGGGCAGAGGTGCGCGGTTACGAGGCGGAGACGCTGTGGGACATGTGCACCACGGCCGCGCTCGGCATCCCCTACGAGAAGGCCCAGTGGCGCCAGGTGCGCACCCTCTCCGGCGGCGAGCAGAAGCGGCTCGTCCTGGAGGCGCTGCTGCGTGGCACCGACGAGGTCCTGCTCCTCGACGAGCCCGACAACTACCTCGACGTACCCGGCAAGCGGTGGCTGGAGGAGCGGCTCGCCGAGACCCGCAAGACCGTCCTGTTCGTCTCCCACGACCGGGAGCTGCTGGCCCGGGCCGCACAGCGGATCGTGTCGCTGGAGCCGGGCCCCGCCGGCGCCGACGCCTGGCTGCACGGCGGCGGTTTCGCCACCTACGACGAGGCCCGGCGGGAACGCTTCGCGCGCTTCGAGGAGTTGCGCAGACGCTGGGACGAGAAGCACGCACAGCTGAAGAGGCTGGTGGTGAATCTGCGTCAGGCCGCGACCGTAAGCCATGAGCTTGCCTCCCGCTACCAGGCCGCCCAGACCCGGCTGCGGAGGTTCGAGGAAGCCGGGCCGCCGCCCGAGCCGCCGCGCGAGCAGGACATCAGAATGCGGCTCAAGGGCGGCCGGACCGGCGTCCGGGCCGTCATCTGCGAGGGCCTTGAACTGACGGGCCTCATGAAGCCCTTCGACCTGGAGGTCTTCTACGGCGAACGCGTCGCCGTCCTCGGCTCCAACGGCTCCGGGAAGTCGCACTTCCTGCGGCTGCTCGCGGGCGGTGACGTGGCCCACGCGGGGCAGTGGCGGCTCGGGGCGCGCGTCGTGCCCGGGCACTTCGCCCAGACGCACGCGCACCCCGAGCTGGAGGACCGTACGCTCCTCGACATCCTGTGGCGGGAGCACTCCCAGGACCGGGGAGCGGCCATGTCCCGGCTGCGCCGCTACGAGCTGACCGCGCAGGCCGAGCAGTCCTTCGACCGGCTCTCCGGCGGACAGCAGGCCCGTTTCCAGATCCTGCTGCTCGAACTTCAGGGGGCGACCGCCCTGCTGCTCGACGAGCCGACCGACAACCTGGACCTGGAGTCCGCGGAGGCGCTCCAGAAGGGCCTGGAGGGGTTCGAGGGCACGGTCCTCGCGGTGACCCACGACCGTTGGTTCGCCCGCTCGTTCGACCGTTATCTGGTCTTCGGCAGCGACGGCCGGCTCCGCGAGACGCCGGAGCCGGTGTGGGACGAACGGCGGGTGGAGCGGGCGCGCTAGGGGTGTACGCCGTGGGGAGGGGCGCGCTGGGGGTGTACGCCGTGGGGGGGCGCGCCAGGGGTGTACGCCGTAGGAAGGGGCGCGCGGTCTAGGTCCCGCGCAGCAACGCCCCCACGCCGCCCGTCGGCACCTCGCCCGCCGTCGGCCCCGTCACCGACACGGCCTCGGCCCGCGTCTCCACCACGGAGCGCACCAGGGCGTCGTCCGCGCGGGCCGGCCAGGCGTGATGCTCGCCCAGCGCCCTGAGGTCCTTGCGGCGCATCGCGAGCTGGTCCGGGTCCTCGCCGACCCACACCTCACGACGGGTGTCCGGGCCGTCCGGCCGGATCAGGAGTTCGTCGATCCGGTGTTCGCGTGCCGCCTCGACGACCGCGGGCACTCCCTCGACCGCCCGCGTCCGTCCCTCCTCGTCCGGTGCCAGGGCCGCCAGGAACCGCTCCAGCTCCTCGTCCGCCCGCCGGCGCACATGCTCGTCCCGGATCCGCTCCACGTCCTCGTCCAGCAGCCGGCTGCCCACGCCGTGCGGGGCCTCGGCCACCCGGTTCCTCAGCCGTCGCGGCAGCCGCTCCCGCACGGCGTGGCGCTCGCGCTGCTCGCCCACGAGGATCACCAGGTCGGCACGGGTCTCCTCCTCACAGACGGCGAGCGCGTCCGCGATCTCGGCCGCGTTGTGCTCCCAGGTGTTCTCCACCCGCAGCTGGAAGTGACGCACCGACCAGTCCGCGGTGCTTCCGCGGTGCAGGGGCCACTGCTGCCCGGCCACCTGCCCGGCCTCCCGGCTGCCCAGCGCCCCGCGCAGCTCGAATTCGGCGCCCTTGCGGTCGATGTACGCCACCACGCACACCGGATCCTCGCCGGCCAGCTCCAGCAGCGGCGCCGTGTGGGGCAGTGGCGACCAGTCGGCCGAGGAGCCGGGCGGGGCGGTGACCAGGGGCGGGTCCAGGACCACTTCCCCCGCACGGGCGAACATGGCCCTTCCGTACGGCTCCGGCGAGTGGCGCAGATCCTCGACCGCCTCCCGCACGGCCCGGCACGTGGGCTCGTCCGCGCCGTGTCCGGCCAGCCGCCGGGCGAGGGCCTGAGCGGTCAGGGAGAGCTCATGGGGGGTGGACTCCGTGTGCCGGGAGGTGTCGACGTATACGGAAGCCCAGGGGCCTGGATGTTCGTAGAGTGGATGGAGGAACGCGAGATCCATGGCTCCCTCCCGGATGCTGCTCGGGGTAGTGCCTTTCCGGGCGGGTACCCGGACCGCACCGAGGAACACGACGAGCGGGGTACACCATGACCGGAGTCGACCCGGGCCGGCTGACCGACCAGCAGCTCATGAAGGAGCTGCAGACGATCCACCGCACCCGTCATGACACGCTGCTGCACGGCTCGAACGACGCACTGAGGGCGCACAACGACCGCATGGCGCAGCTGGAGGGCGAGTATCTGCGCCGCCATCCCCGCCGCCCGGTCGTGGCGAGCCGGACGCGCAACGGGGCGCGAGAGCGGGGAACGGCCGATGTCGAGCCGTGCAAGGGAGCCGAACCGGCTCGGTGAGCCGGCCCGGCCCCGTATCCCGGCCGGGCCCCCTGCCCTAACCGCCGAACTCCGTCAGGATCGCCTCGCAGAACGCCTTCAGATCATCCGGCTTGCGGCTGGTGATCAGCTTGTTCTGGCCCTGGTCGATCCGCACCTGCTCGTCCACCCAGGTACCGCCCGCGTTGCGGATGTCCGTCCGCAGGCTCGGCCACGACGTCAGCGTCCGGCCTCGTACGACATCCGCCTCGACCAGGGTCCAGGGCGCGTGGCAGATCGCGGCGACCGGACGGCCCTGCTGGAAGAAGGACCGGACGAACGAGACGGCCCGCTCGTCCATCCGCAGGAAGTCCGGATTGGCCACGCCGCCCGGCAGCACGAGCCCGTCGAAGGACTCGACGTCCGTCTGGCCGACCACCTCGTCCACCGGGAAGGTGTCCCCCTTGTCGAGATGGTTGAACGCCTGGATGTGGCCAGGCTCCGTGGAGACCAGGACCGGCTCGTGACCGGCGTCGGACACCGCCTTCCAGGGATCGGTGAGTTCGACCTGCTCCACACCCTCGGGTGCGGTCAGGAACGCGATACGCATGATGTTCACTGTCCTTTCTCTGCCTCCGCGTGCCGTGCGGCCCAGTGCCCCTCGGCCCCGGCCAACTGCACGCACGGCAGAAGCGGGTTGTCCTCGTAGCACCCATCCGGCGTAGCACCCGTCCGGCGCCGGTCGGCTGTCCTGACGGACGGGATCAGCCATGCGCTGTGGTGCTTGTGGTCCTTTCCCGGGTCCCCCGGCTCTCGCGGGGGCACTGCGGGGCCACGCCCGCAGTGCCCCCGGCCGGGAACCCTGGCCTTCCCTCGCCGCCTCATGCCTCCACGACGGCTTCGGCGAGCTGCTGGGCGTTGGCGTAGCGCGCCGAGCGCGGAAGCCGCGCCACGGTCTCGACGAGGGTGTCCGGGGCGTGCCTGCGGCGCAGTTCCTCGACCAGGTCGTCCCGACGCGCCGGGAAGGCCGTGCGCCCCAGGATCCGTGCGAACTCGTAGCGCACATCGGCCACCGAGCGCCCGGCGCCCGGAACCACCGGACCGGCCCAGATCGCCGGGTCGTCGTCGGCACCCGGCTCGGGGTCGTGCCACTCCTCGCTCCGCGTCGGGTGACCGGACCGCAGCAGTCCCTGCAGTTCGTGCTTCATCTCGTCGTCGCGGTGAACGTTCAGCCGGTCGCTGCCTCGCTGCATGACTCCCTCCAGATGTTCGGGGGTGGCAGTCGCGTACCCGGTGGGTCGCGATCGACACGGAAACCCGGCAGCCGGTCCGCGGCCCGGTCCCCCGGGGCCATCCGGGTGACGCTGAGTGCTCGGGTGTTTGCCGCGGAGGCGGCGGGGCAGGCGCTGTCTCAGTGCTTCGGACAGGAGGCACGTCCGTGGGAGCGGTGGATACCGGCCACGGGTGTGCCCGTCCGGCCCGGGTGCCCTCCCACGCTGACCGTCCACCCAAGGCACCAGCTAGGGAGTTGCGATCCACCATGCCCAACCGAGTGAGCGTGAAGCACCACCCGCACGACGACGCCCCCGACACCACGGAGGCCTTTCGCAGGCTTGCCACGCTCCCCGCAGGCCCCGAGCGCGACGCGCTCCGCGACGAGATCGTCGAGGCCTGGCTGCCCATGGCCGATCGGCTCGCGGTACGGTTCCGCAGCCGTGGTGAGAGCCTGGAGGATCTGCGCCAGGTCGCCGCGCTCGGCCTGGTCAAGGCCGTCGACCGGTACGACCCGGAACGCGGTCACGCGTTCGAGAGCTATGCCGTCCCCACGGTCACCGGAGAGATCAAGCGGCACTTCCGTGACCACATGTGGACCCTGCATGTGCCGCGCCGCGTCCAGGATCTGCGCAACCGGGTCCGGTTCGCCTGCCAGGACCTGTCGGGGACCATCTCGGGTCGCAGGCCCACCATCGCCGAGATCGCCGAGCACGCCAGGATGAGCGAGGAGGACGTCCGGGAGGGGCTGGAGGCCCTGGAGAGCTTCACGGCGCTGTCGCTGGACGCCGAGGTGCCGGGCAGCGAGGACGGGTACTCGCTCGGCGACTCCCTCGGCGCGCCCGACCTGGCGCTCGACACCGTCGTCGACCGCGAGGCAGTCAAGCCGCGGCTGCAGGCCCTGCCCGAACGGGAGCGCGCCATCCTCTACATGCGGTTCTTCGACGACATGACGCAGAGCAGCATCGCCGAACGGCTCGGCATCTCCCAGATGCATGTCTCCCGCCTGATCAGCCGCTGCTGCTCCCGTCTCAGGGATCAGGTCATGAAGGACGCCGCGTGACGGACGCGGCAGAGCCGTACCGGAGGGGATGGCCGGCTTCGCCGTCCGGCTGACCCGCGGGCGCGCGGTTGTCACCCGCGAGGAGGCCCCCGTCGCGCGAATGGGGCACGGCCGCGCGCGGGCCGGGGCCGGGCGGGCTGTCATGGGTTTGCGGGCACGGCCACCGTGCCCGCAACACCCCCCGCCGAAGGAGTTCGTATGCGCCGTAGTACGCGCGTCCTGTCCGCCACTGCTCTGGCCGGTGCCGCCCTGGGCGTGGCCGGCCCGCCCGCGGTCGCCCTGGGCGCGATATCTCTGCCCGCCGCCGACTCCTCCGGCGCCCTCGTCCCACGCTCCGCAGACCGCGGCGGCATGCCCACGGCCGGGGTGTCCTGCGGCCCGGCCGACCGACCTGACGACTACGGCGGCTATGACGGCTACGGGGGCCATGGTGCCTACGGCGGTGACGAAGGCCCGAGCAGGCCGGAGGGCCTCGGGGGCTACGGCGGCCACGGTGCCTACGGCGGTGACGGAGGCCCGAGCGGCCCCGACGGCTACGACGCGTCCGACCGCGCCGACGCGACGGCCGGCCGAGGCGGGGGCGGCACCGCTGTACGGCACGGCGGCACATCACGGATTGCGGCCGTCGGGGCCGCCTACGTCGGCGCCGCCGCCGAGCGCCGTGACGGGCAGCACGGCTTGGACGGACGGTGCCGGCGGTCCCCCGGCGGCGAGAGGCCGGGGAACACCGCGTTGACGGAGACCGAAGACGGCACCCGCCCGGCAGCCGGCCGGGACCGGCCCCTGGGCCGGCGGCAGCCGAAGACCGGACCGGGGCAGCAGGGCTACACCAGGCCGAGCCCGGAAGGGGAGTACCTGGACGGGCTGTCGGAGCAGGACCGGCGGCCCGGGAGGCAGTACGGGGAGGGGAGGCGGCCTGGGGGAGGCGAGGTCCAGCAGTACGGGCAGCGGGGAGAGGGGGAGTCCCAGCAGTTCGGGCGGCAGCCGGGTGCGGAGCTGGACGACGGGCCGGCGTGGCGGGCGGATGAGGGCCGGTGCGACGGGTCGGGGCCGCAGCAAGGGCGGGGGCAGGGCAGGAGGCCGGGGGCGGGCGCGGCGCAGCAGTATGGGCGGCGGCCGGGGGTGGGTCAGGTGCAGCAGTTCGGGCGGCGGCCGGGGGTGGGTCAGGTGCAGCAGTTCGGGCGGCGGCCGGGGGTGGGTCAGGTGCAGCAGTATGGGCGGCGGCCGGGGGTGGGTCAGGCGCAGCAGTATGGGCGGCGGCCGGGGGTGGGTCAGGTGCAGCAGTTCGGGCGGCGGCCGGGGGTGGGTCAGGTGCAGCAGTATGGCCAGCGGATGGACGAGGGCCTGGCGCAGCAGTATGGCCAGCGGATGGACGAGGGCCTGGCGCAGCAGTATGGCCAGCAGCCGGGGGCGGGTCAGGTGCAGCTGTACGGTCAGCAGCTGGACGAGAGCGTGGCGCAGCAGTTCGGTCAGCAGCTGGGTGGGGGTGGGCCGCAGCTGTACGGTCAGCAGCTGGGTGGGGGTGGG
>NZ_JBIVNO010000011.1:0-186015 GCF_044753645.1 Streptomyces sp. NPDC093261 | reverse complement strand
GGCCGCAGCAGTTCGGTCAGCAGCTGGGTGGGGGTGGGCCGCAGCAGTTCGGTCAGCAGCTGGGTGGGGGTGGGCCGCAGCAGTTCGGTCAGCAGCTGGGTGGGGGTGGGCCGCAGCAGTTCGGTCAGCAGCCGGGCGGGGGTGGGCCGCAGCAGTTCGGCCAGCAGCAAGGGCAGCAACAGTTCCGGGGCGAGGGGCAGGGGGGCCGACAAGGCCAGGACCAGGCCGGTGGCGACGGACAGGGTCGGCAGTCGGGCGAGGCCCGAAAGAACGGGACAGGGCAGCAGCAAGGGCAGCAAGGTCAGAAAGACAAAGGCGGGCGACTGGCCGTCGGTTCGCAGCACGGGGTGGACGCGGGCCTGGGCGGTTCCTACGCCCGGTGGTCCGTCCCCGCACTCGTCATCGGCGGCTTCCTGATCGCGGGCGCGCTCGCCGCCGCCCTGCACCGGGTCTGGCTGCGCGGCGGACGGAGGCGGCTGAACCCGTGACGCGGTTGAACCCGGACGGACACCCATGATCGGCCCGCACCCGGGGTACTCAGACCTCTGGGGCCCCACCAGCACCGTAGGGGAACAACCGGCACCGTAGAGGAACAGGGGTGACGAGGACGGCCGGCGGGCGGCGGGTGTCCGCGGCGAGCCAGGGATGCGGGACGCCAACAGGGACTGCGCGGAGGCACGCATGCGGCGGACGGAACCGGAAGGGCACGGCACCGTCCGTCACGGCCCGTCCCTGCCGGGTCAAGGGCTGCCTCTGCTGCCCGGGCTGTCCACCGCGCTCGCCCAGGCCGGGGGCCATGACGGCGCCGAACCCACCGGTGGCGTCCGCGGGCTGCCCGGCGCCACCTGTGGTTACTTCGAGCGACGCGGACTGCCCGCCCGGCCCGACGAGGTGGCCGCCGCACCCGGCGCCGCCTCCCTGCTTCTCGCCGTCACCGCCGCGCTCGGCGGTGACGTGCTCGTCCCACGGCCCTGCGCCGCCTGGTGGGTGCCCCAGGTCAGGGCCCTCGGACGGGCCGTGTTCCCGGTGGCGACACCCGCCGAGTGCGGCGGCGTCCCCGACTCGTACGCCCTGCTGGAGACCGTGCGCAGGATCCGCGCCGAAGGCGGCGACCCTCGGCTGCTGGTGCTGGCGGTCGCCGACGACCCGACCGCCACCGTGGCGCCGCCCGAACTGGTGCACGAGACCGTGGAGGCCGCCGCCGGGGAGGGGCTCCACCTGGTAAGCGACGAGACATGGCGCGACACCGTGCACCAGTCGCGCGACACCGTGCTGCTCAGCCCCGCCGAGATGCTGCCGGAACGGGTCACCGTGGTCACCGACCTCGCCGGCCCTTTTCTGCCGGCGGGCTGGCCCGCGGCCGTCGCCCGCTTCCCGGCCACCGCCGACGGTGCCGGGCTGCGCGCCCGCGTCCTCGACGTGCTCACCGCCCTCGGCGCCCATATCGCCGACCCGGTGGCCGCCGCGGCCGCGTACGCCCTCGACGAGCCGCCCGAGATCACCCAACGCCTCCGCGCCTCTGTCGCGCTGCACACGCGCGTGGCCGACGCCGTGCACCGGACCGTGGTGTCCGCGGGCGTCCTCGCCAGACCCCCGCAGGCCGGGCGGCACCTCTACGCCGACCTCGAACCGCTGCGCCCCGCGCTCGGCGCCCACGACGTCGCTGACGCCCAGGAACTGGAGGACTTCCTCACGGCCCGCCTCGGCATGCCCGTCCCGGGCGGCCACCGCTTCGGGGACGACCTCGCGGCGCTCCGCGTGCGGCTGTCCACCGGCCCGCTCCTCGGCACGACCGCCGAGGAGCGCATCCAGTCCCTCCTGTCCCCCGCGCCGTTGGAACTGCCGCACCTGCAACGCGCGTTGAACCTCCTGGGATCGGTCTTCGACGATCTATGCGACGACGCTCAGCGATGGGAGCCTCCTCGATGACGCAGCAGTCCGAGCCGACCGTGAACCCCACCCCGGCGTACCGGAACGCAGGCGAGCCGGTGCCCACCTCACTGCTGGGGCCGGCCCCCGCAGCGCCCCCGCTCCCGCCGCTCGCCGAGCCCCGTCCGCTGGGCGAGCGCCGCATCTGGCCCCGCTCCTTCGTCGACCGGCTCACCGCCCCCCTGCCCGGCCTCAAGGCCCTCGCCCGCTTCGCCCGCGAGGGCACCGTGCGGCCAGGGCCCGAGGGCCTCAGGGACATCCCACTGCTGCCGTACGAGCCGGAGCCGCTGCCCCACGCCGACACGCGCACCCTCGCCGTCTCCTGGGCGGGGCACGCCAGTTGGGTGGTGCGCATCGGCGGGCTGACCGTCCTCACCGACCCGGTCTGGTCCCGGCGGATCCTCGGCACACCGGCCCGGATCACCCCCGTCGGCATCGCCTGGAGCGCCCTGCCGCGCATCGACGCCGTCGTGATCAGCCACAACCACTACGACCATCTGGACGCCCCGACCCTGCGCCGGCTCCCGTCCACGACACCGGTGTTCGTACCGGCCGGGCTCGCGCCGTGGTTCCGGCGGCGCAGATTCACCTGTGTCACCGAGCTGGACTGGTGGGAGGGCGCCGAACTCGACGGCGTCCGCTTCGACTTCGTCCCCGCCCACCACTGGTCCAAGCGCACGCTGACCGACACCTGCCGTTCCCTGTGGGGCGGCTGGATACTGACGGCGCCCGACGGACAGCGGGTGTACTTCGCGGGCGACACGGGGTACGGCCACTGGTTCGAGCGGATCGGCCGCCGCTATCCGGGGATCGACCTGGCGCTCATGCCGATCGGTGCCTACGACCCGCGATGGTGGCTGAGCGACGTCCACTGCGACCCGGAGGAGGCGGTGCGGGCGACCGCCGACCTGGGCGCGCGCCGGATGGCGCCCATGCACTGGGGCACGTTCGTGCTGTCGGCGGAACCGGTCCTGGAACCGCTGACGCGGGTGCGGGCGGCCTGGGAGAAGGCGGGGCTGGCCCGTGAGCACCTGTGGGACCTGCCGATCGGGGCGTCCCGCGTGCTGGAGTGAGCGGGCCGCTCAGGAGGCGGCGAAGCGGCGCACCCGGCGCCAGACCCCGGGCGCCGCGCTGATGGCGAGGGTCAGCACGACCGCCGCCACCACACCCTCCCAGGGCTTCGGGAACAAGGAGCCGCCCAGGATGCCGATCAGTTGGTACGTCACGGCCCAGGCGAGGCAGGCCGGGGCGTCGCCGCGGGCGAAGTCCCTGAGCGGCATGCCGGCCAGCAGGCAGGCGAGCATCACCGGTATCCGGCCGGCCGGGACGAGCCGGGAGAGGGTGAGCACCGCGACGCCGTGGTCGTTCAGCTTCCGCTGCGCCTGGTCCAGCCGTTCCTTGGGCGCGCGGTCGCGGATCGCCCGAAGCCGGCGGGAGCCGTTCTTCGACCGCACGCCGCGCCGCCCCAGCCAGTAGAGCGCGACGTCCCCGAGGAAGGCCCCGAGCGAGGACACGACGAAGACCAGCGCGAGGGAGAACGGCGCGGTCTCGTGGAAGGCCACCACCGCCGCCGTGCTGACAAGGGCCCCCGTGGGTACGACCGGCACCAGGGCCCCGATCAGCACCAGCAGGAACAGTGTCGGATAACCCACCGCCTGCTGTGTGGACTCGGTGGGCATGACGCCGCCCGTGACGGCGAGGAACATCACCGGGCGCCCTCCAGCCGGACGCTCTCCCCGTGGGAGAGGAGGTGCACCGCGACCTCCGGCGCGCGTTGCGCGGCGAGGCGCACGAACTCCTGGCCCGGCGCATGGAATTCATGGGGGCGCACGGCGTCCATTCCGATCGGCCAGTACGTGCCGTAGTGCACCGGCACCGCACTGCGAGGCATCAGCCCGGCCAGCGCCTGCGCCGCGCGCCCCGCGTCCAGATGCCCCTCCCCGAGGTAGGGTCCCCAGCCGCCGACCGGCAGCAGCGCCACATCGACCGTCCCGACCTCCTCCGCCATCGACGGGAACAGGCCCGTGTCCCCGGCGAAGTAGGTTCGGGCCTCGCCCTCGACGACGAACCCCAGCGCAGGGGAGCGATGCGGTCCCACCGGCAGCCGGCGTCCGTCGTGCCGGGCGGAGACGACCCGTACCACCAGGTCGCCGACCTGCACCTGGTCACCGGGAACGACCTCCGTGACCCGCAGCCGACCGAGCCTGCGCAGTCCCGGCACCTGCCCGGGGGCTCCGCGCGGCACCAGCAGACGGGTGCCCGGGGCCAGTCGGGCCAGCGACGGCACATGCAGATGGTCGGCGTGCAGATGCGACACCAGCGCCAGATCCGCGACCGCGGCCTCGGGCGGCGGCGGGGCACCGCGGCGCCGCCGCAGATGAGCCAGGCGCCGCGCGAACAGGGGATCGGTCAGTACCCGCACACCGGAGTCCTCGACGGTGCAGGTGGCGTGTCCCCACCACGTGATCTCCACCGGCACCCCGATGCCTCCTTCGCGCGACTCCCCCCGAGCCTACGGGCAGGGGTAGGGTCGGCGGCGAAACCCTGAGGTGAGGGGGGACCCCATGGGAGATGCGCATGGCACCTCCGGCACACGCGACGCCTCCGGCGGCCCGGCCACGGTCCGGGTCACGGCGATCGCCAGTCTGACGCCGCTGGAGGAGCTGGACGCGGACCCCTTCCTCGTCGACTCCCGCAGCCAGCACGCGATGTGCGCCCGCTGGGCGGCGGAGCGCGGCTATGTGGTGACGCGGGAACTGCTTGTGCGGGGGCTGCGCCCCGACCACAGCGCGCTGTGGTCGGACGTGGACGCGGGCCTGATCGACCTGTTCGTCGCCCCGAGCCGCCGAGTTCTGGAGCGCGCCCTGTCCTCCGTCGAGGAGTTCACCGCCGAGTGCGCGCGGCGGGGTGTGCGCGTCGAGACGGTCGGCCACGCGGAACCCTCCTACGACGCCCAGATGAAGGCCCGCGTCCACCGCCGCCTCTCGATGCCGACCGCGGGCTACGACGGTCGCTGACCCGGCGCCAGGCCCGGTCCGCGCTCCTCGGACGCTCCCAGGCCCCGGCCGGTGTCCCGCGCCGTTGTGACAGGGTGGGGATGGCCTCGCGGGGCGCGGAGGACGGGTCGGAACGAGAGGAGTGGAGTGGGTCGCGGGCGTTGGCACAGCCTGATCGGCGCAGGGGGGCGGAGCATCGCCGTGTGGGCCGCGTCCACCGTCACCATGCTCGTCCTCGCCGGGATCCTCCCGGACTTCCGGCTCCAGTCCGCGGGCGGCGACAGCGCCACCCGGATCGCCGTGACCGCCGCGGCCGGCGCCGGTGTCTTCGGTCTGCTGTCGGCCCTTGTGTGGCCCCTGCTCGTCCGGCTGCTGCTGCTCGTGCCCGCCCTCGTCCTCGGGCTGCTCGTCTTCTTCCTCAACGGCTCCCTGCTGCTGCTCGCCCTGCGCGTCAACCCCTCCGGGCGCGGCGAGGCCGCGCCCGAGACCGCCGTGGTGGTCGCCGCCGCGATGTCCGCCGTCGCCTCGGCCACCGGCGCCGCCCTGGCCGTCCGGGACGACGACGCGTACCGCAGAAGGCTCTACCGGCTTGCCGCCCGGCGGCGCGGACCCGCCCCCGGGCAGGACGGACCGGCCACCCCCGGTGCCGTCTTCGTGCAACTCGACGGCGTCGGACACGATGTGCTGCGGACAGCCGTCGACCGGGGGCTGATGCCGACCGTCGCCTCCTGGCTCACGCCGTCCGACGGCCGCGGCCCCGCCCACCGTCTCACCGCCTGGCGCACCGACTGGTCCAGCCAGACCGGCGCCAGCCAGCTCGGCATCCTGCACGGCTCCAACCACGATGTGCCGGCCTTTCGCTGGTACGAGAAGGAGAGCCGCGAGGTCATGGTCTGCAACCGGCCGACGAGCGCCGCCGAACTCCAGCGCCGCGCCATCGAGCGCACCGGTGACGGCGGGCTCCTCACCGTCGACGGCGCGAGCCGCGGCAATCTGTTCAGCGGCGGCGCCGACCAGCTCGCCCTGGTGCTGTCCGTCGCCGCGCGGCGCGGCCGGGAGAACCGCTCCCGGGCCGGCTACTTCGCCTACTTCAGCGATCCCGCGGGCGCCGTGCGCACCGCCATGTCGTTCGTCGCCGAGGTCGGTCGCGAGACAGGGCAGTCCACCCGGGCCCGTCTCGCCAGGCAGCGGCCACGGGTCGGCCGCGGTGGTCTCTACCCCTTCGTCCGTGCCTTCGCCACGGTCGTGGAACGGGACGTCGTCGTGGCCGCGGTGATCGGCGACATGCTCGCAGGGCGCAACGCGGTCTACGCGGACCTGGTGGCCTACGACGAAGTGGCCCACCACTCCGGTCCGCACAGCCGCGACGCCGAGCAGGTCCTGCGGAAGCTGGACCGCTCGCTGGCGTTGCTGGCCCAGGTCGCCGAGCACGCCCCGCGCCCGTACCGGATCGTGGTGCTGTCCGACCACGGCCAGAGTCCCGGCGAGACCTTCCGGAGCCGCTACGGGCTCAGCCTCGGTCAGCTCGTGCGGGCCGGCTGCGCCCTGCCGGTGCCGCGCCGGGTCGAGCGGACCCACAGCGGAGCCGAGGCGCGCGCGGCGGTACGGGCCGCACTGCGCCGACCGGTCGAGGAGAACGGCGGGGGGCACCGGGCGACGCGCCGCCGCACCGAGCCCGTCGTCCTCGCCTCGGGGAATCTCGGACTCGTCTCCTTCCCGGACGTGCCGCACCGGATGAGCAAGGAGGAGATCGACCGGCGTCACCCCGCGCTGCTGCCGACGCTCGCCGAGCACCCCGGCGTCGGCTTCGTCCTCGTCCGCAGCGAGGAGCACGGCGGGGTGGTGCTGGGGGCGCACGGCGTGGAGGTCCCGGTGGACCGGCTCGCCGACGGGAGCGGTCCGCTGGCCGACTTCGGACCCGGTGCCGCCGACGCCGTACGCCGCACGCACTCCTTCCCGCACACCGCCGACATCATGGTCAACTCCTGGTGCGACCCGGCCACGGGCGAAGTCCTCGCCTTCGAGGAGCAGATCGGCTCGCACGGCGGACTGGGCGGCGCCCAGGGGCGGCCCTTCCTGCTCTGGCCGGTGACCCTGTCCGCACCGGCCGGGGACGGCGCCGAACTCGTCGGAGCCGAGCGGCTCCACCATGTCTTCCGCCGCTGGCTGCGCGAGTGCGACGGCCCCCAAGTTCCCCTGAGCGGACGCGAGGACGAGGGCGAACGCGCCGCCTGACCGTCGCTGGAAGCGTTGCGTCACTCCCCGGGACCCGTTCATGGTCCCCGAGCCGGTCGCCGGGTGTGCCGGGCCGGAATGTGATCGGATAGGGCGCGGCACCCGGGAAAGGGACCGCCTTGACGAGAGCGCACGGCATGCGAAAGGACTCATCGTGGCAACCACGCGCACCGCACACACCGTCTGGGAAGGCAATCTGCTCGAGGGCAAGGGCGTCGTCACCTTCGACTCCTCCGGCATCGGACAGCAGCCGGTCACGTGGGCCTCGCGCTCCCAGGAGGCAAACGGCAGGACCAGCCCGGAGGAGCTGATCGCCGCCGCCCACTCAAGCTGCTTCTCCATGGCGCTGTCGCACGCCCTGGCCGGCGCCGGCACCCCGCCCACCAAGCTCGACACCAAGGCCGATGTGACCTTCCAGCCGGGTGAGGGCATCACCGGCATCCACCTCACCGTCGAGGGCACCGTCCCCGGCATCGACAACGACGCGTTCGTCGCCGCCGCCGAGGGTGCCAAGAAGAACTGCCCGGTCAGCCAGGCCCTGGCCGGTACGACGATCACCCTGGACGCCAAGCTCTCCTGACGCGCACACGTCCACCGGTGCCGCGCCCGCCGCACGGGGGCGCGGCACAGCCGTTTTCCGGGTATCCGATGACAGGGGGCGGACGGTGGCCGGGTGCCGGGCCGGCGTCATGGACACGGGGCCGCTCGAGTTCTGTGATGGAGTGCGACAGGCGCCCTGGCGGAAGGGGACGGCGATGGCACGGGCGGTCGGGATCGATCTCGGTACGACGAACTCGGTGGTGGCCGTACTGGAGGGTGGTGAACCCACCGTCGTCGCCAACGCCGAGGGCGCGCGGACCACCCCGTCGGTCGTGGCCTTCGCCAAGAACGGCGATGTGCTGGTCGGCGAGGTCGCCAAACGGCAGGCGGTGACGAACGTCGAGCGCACGGCACGCTCGGTCAAGCGGCACATGGGCGACCCGGACTGGCGTTTCCCGGAGCACGGGTCCGTCGACGGCACCCGCTTGCGTGCACAGGAGCTGTCGGCCCGTGTGCTCCAGAAACTGAAGCGGGACGCCGAGGCGTACCTCGGCGAGGACGTCACCGACGCCGTGATCACCGTGCCCGCCTACTTCGACGACTCCCAGCGCCAGGCCACCAAGGAGGCGGGGGAGATCGCGGGACTGAGGGTCCTCAGGATCGTCAACGAGCCGACGGCCGCGGCCCTCGCGTACGGCCTCGACCGCGCCGAGGAGCAGACCGTCCTCGTCTTCGACCTCGGCGGCGGCACCTTCGACGTCTCCCTGCTCGAGATCGGCGACGGTGTCATCGAGGTCAAGGCCACCAACGGCGACACCCACCTCGGCGGGGACGACTGGGACCAGCGGATCGTGGACCATCTCGCCCAGCGGTTCCAGGGGCAGCACGGCATCGACCTGGGAGCCGACAAGATGGCGCTGCAACGGCTGCGCGAGGCTGCCGAGAAGGCGAAGATCGAGCTGTCGAGCTCGACCGAGACCACCGTCAACCTGCCCTACATCACGGCCTCTTCCCAAGGCCCGCTGCACCTGGAGGAGCAGCTGTCCCGCGCCCGGTTCCAGGAGCTCACCGCCGATCTGCTCGACCGCTGCCGGACCCCCTTCCACCAGGCGGTCACGGACGCGGGCGTGAAGCTCTCCGCGATCGACCATGTCATCCTCGTCGGCGGCTCGACCCGTATGCCCGCCGTCACCGAACTGGTCAGGGAACTCACCGGCAAGGACCCGCACAAGGGTGTGAACCCGGACGAGGTCGTGGCGGTCGGGGCGGCCCTCCAGGCCGGTGTCATCCGCGGCGACGTCAAGGACGTCCTCCTGCTCGACGTCACCCCGCTGTCCCTCGGCATCGAGACCAAGGGCGGCATCATGACGAGGCTGATCGAGCGCAACACCACCATTCCCACCCGGCGTTCGGAGATCTTCACGACCGCCGAGGACAACCAGCCGTCCGTCGGCATCCAGGTCTACCAGGGCGAGCGTGAGATCGCCGCGTACAACAAGAAGCTCGGCGTCTTCGACCTCACCGGACTGCCGCCCGCGCCGCGCGGGGTGCCGCAGATCGAGGTGGCCTTCGACATCGACGCCGACGGGATCATGCATGTCTCCGCCAAGGACCTGGCGACCGGCCGGGAACAGAAGATGACGGTCACCGGCGGCTCCGCGCTCCCCAAGGACCAGATCGACCGCATGGTGCGGGACGCGGAGCAGTACGCCGAGGAGGACCGCAGGCGCCGGGAGACCGCCGAGACCCGCAACCAGGCCGAGCAACTCGTGTACCAGACCGAGAAGTTCCTGCGGGAGAACCCCGAGCACGAGGCGCGGGTCCCCGCGGACACGAGGAGCGAGGTGACGGCCGCCCTCGCCGGGCTGAGGAGCCTGCTGGAGGGCGAGGCCGACACGGCGGCGCTGCGGGCCGGCGTCGAGGAACTCGCCGCCGTCAGCCGGCGGATGGGGCAGGCGATGTACGCCCAGGCCCAGCAGAGGACCGAGAGCACCGAGCAGCACACACCGCCCCAGGACGAGGAGGGCGTGGTGGACGCCGAGATCGTCGACGACGACAACGACGCACGGGGCGGGACGGCCTGAGGCCGGAGCCGCCGGCTCAGGGCTTGCGCGCGACCCCCGCGTACACCGGCACGATGCCCTCCGCCTGGAGCGCGACGTCCTGCGGATCCGGCCGCCATCCACTGACGGGGATCACACCGGGGCCCAGCAGCTCAAGACCCTCGAAGAAGCGGGAGAACTCGGCGAGCGGGCGCGGAAAGAAGGGCGTGCCGCTCTGCCGGAACAGGCCGGCGGCCCGCTCCACGGCCTCCCGGTTCAGGTCCGGGGTCACCTGCGACACGACCAGGAAACTGCCGGGCGCGAGGGCCTCCACATACCGCCCCAGCAGCCCGTGGACTTCCTCGTCGAGGTAGTGCGTGAGCGCGACCAGCGACAGCGCGACCGGCTGCCCGAAGTCCAGGGACCGCGCGGCCTTGGTGAGGATGGCGTCCGGGTCGCGAACGTCCGCCTGCACGTAGTCCGTGGTGCCCTCCGCGGTCCCGCGCAGCAGCGCCTCCGCGTGCCGCAGCACGATCGGGTCGTTGTCCGCGTACACCACCCGCGCTTCGGGAGCCACGTCCTGGGCGATCCGGTGGAGGTTCGGCTCGGTGGGGATGCCCGTGCCGATGTCGAGGAACTGGCGCACCCCCGCCTGCGCCAGCGTCCGGGTCGCCCGGTGCATGAACCGGCGGTTGGCGCGCGCCCCGCGCCGCACGGTCGGATCCACGGCGAGGATCCTCCGGCCCAGCTCCTCGTCCACCGGGTAGTTGTCCTTGCCGCCCAGCCACCAGTCGTAGACCCGGGCGGGATGGGGCTTGCCGGTGTCGATGCGGGTAGGCGTCGCCTCGGGTCCGGTCGTCATGTGCAGGCTCCTGATGGGGGGTGGGCTGTGTGCTCGGTGGGTGGTCCGTGCGGCCGGGTCAGAAGGTGTCGCGGTACTCGCGCAGAATCGTCCTCGTGCGGTGGACGGAGGCCGCCTTCGCGGACATGTGGTCCAGGACCTCCAGATGCATGGCCACCTCGGCGCGTGCGTCGAGATAGAGGGCACCGGTCAGGTACTCGCTGTAGACCATGTCGGGCAGCTCCGGCTCCTGGAAACGGAAGAGCACGAACGGGGTGTACGTTCCCGGATGCGGCCCGGCGGCGAACTCGGCCACCTGCAAGGTGATTGCGGGGTTCTCACTGGCCTCGAGGAGCCGGTCGAGCTGGTCGCGCATCACCTGGGAGCGGATGCTCACCGGTCTTCGCAACACCGTCTCGTCCATGATCACCCACAGGTGCGGCGCGTCCGGGCGGGTCAGCAGCTCCTGCCGGGCCAGGCGCAACGCCACATGCCGCTCGATGTCCTGGGGACGGATCTGCCCGACGGTCCCGGCCTCCAGCACGGCACGGGCATAGTCCTCGGTCTGGAGCAGCCCGGGCACGAAGTGCGGCTCGTAGGAACGGATGATGCGGGCCGCGCCCTCCAGGCTCACATGCAGACTGAACCAGTCGGGCAGCACATCGTGGTACCGCTGCCACCAGCCGGGCCGGTTGGCCTCCTCGGCGAGCCGGACGAAGGCGGCGACCTCCTCGTCGGGCACGCCGTACCGCGTGAGCAGCACCTGCACATACGGGATCTTCAACGCGACATCGGCGGTCTCCATCCGCCGCACGGTCGCCGGAGCGACCCGCAGCACCTGCGCCGCCTCCTCGCGCTTGAGCCCCGCGGCCTCCCGCAACTCCTGGAGCCGCCGACCGAGCACCACCTGCCCCACGGTGGGCGCAGCCCGCCGCTCACTCACGCCACGCCTCCCCTACGCGCCGAAGTACGTGAGCAGTGTGGCACGTTCGGACGTACGTCTCACGGGGACTCCAGTGAGCGGAGGTATGTGACCGTCGCCGGGTCGGCGGGCAGGAACGTCTCGATGGCCAGTTCCGCCACCGTCACGTCCATCGGGGTGTTGAAGGTGGAGATGGACGAGATGAAGGACAGCACCCGGCCGTCGTGCTCGATCCGCATCGGCAGCGCGAAGTACGGTACGGCCTCGTCGGGTTCGGGACCGGTTCCGGGCTCGGGCCCGGCCGGGTCCGGAACCGGATATCCCGCCACCTCCTCGTACAGGGCCCGCAGGGCCGGCGAGCGGTGCAGGGCGATCTGGCGCTCCATCTGCGCCAGCAAGTGGCCCCGCCACTCGCGGAGGTTGCGGATGCGTGGCGCGAGCCCTTCGGGATGCAGCGTGAGACGCATCGCGTTCAGGGGCGAGGCGAGCAGCCGCTCCGGGACGCCGTCCAGAAGCAGCGCGATGCCGCGGTTGGCCGCGACCACGTCGTACCGCGCGTCCACCACCAGCGCCGGATAGGGCTCGTAGCCCCGGATCAGCCGCTCCACGCCCCCGCGCAGTGCGTCCATCGACGGGTCGTCCAGCGGTGTCTCCGGGTAGCGCGGTGCGTGACCGGCCGCCAGCAGCAGCGCGTTACGCTCGCGCACCGGGACGTCGAGCTGCTCGGCGAGCCGCAGCACCATCTCCTCGCTCGGCCGTGAGCGTCCCGTCTCGATGAAGCTGATGTGCCGTGCCGAGGAGCCCGCCCGCAGCGCCAGCTCCAGCTGGCTGACCCGTCTCCGCTCGCGCCAGCCCCGCAGCAGCGGGCCGATGCCCGAGTCCGAAGGGGCCGGTGGGGAGGCGGGGGCACCGGTCGCGACAATGGTCATACGGACGACCGTAGTCGAGGAGTGGTGCATGTACGACCGGCTGAACCCGTCCTGGGAGGCCACGGCGATCTACCGGGCCCGGGTGCGCGGGTCCCTGCTCGGAGGTGCCGTGGGCGACGCCCTCGGATATCCCGTCGAGTTCGTCTCCCTGGACCGCATCCGGGCACTGTACGGCGAGCAGGGCGTCACCGGACTGGCGCCGGACGCGGGGGGTGTCGTCGGCCGGGTCACCGACGACACCCAGATGACCCTGTTCACCGTGGAGGGGCTCCGGCTGGCGCACCGACGCGAACGGCACCGGGGAATCGGCGGCGGCTGGTCCCAGCTGGTGCGGGAGGCGTACGGCCGCTGGTTCGACACACAGCGTCTGTCCGGCCCGCCCGAGGGTGCCGAGGGCCTCGCGGCCCAGCCGTGGCTGTACGCGCGCCGCGCGCCCGGCAACGCCTGTCTGTCCGGCCTCGCCCAGGACTTCGTGCCCGACCCGGACGCCGCACTCGGCCGTCCCGGCCCCGTGAACTCCGACTCCAAGGGCTGCGGCGCGGTCATGCGCTCGGCGCCCTTCGGCCTCACCCGCGTGCCGGCCGACACCGCCTTCGCCATGGCGGCCCGCAGCGCCCAGACCACCCACGGCCACCCCACCGGCTACTACTCCGCGGGCGCCTTCGCCGCGGTCGTCGCGCATCTGCTCGAGGGTGACTCCCTGGAGGGCGCGGTGCTGCGCGCTCTGCGCCTGCTGGCCCGGTACCCGGGGCACGAGGAGACCACGGCCGCGCTGCGCGGCGCCGTCGACCTGGCGGCCGAGGGCCTGCCCACCGCGGAGAAGGTGCAGACGCTCGGCGCGGGCTGGGTCGGCGAACAGGCCCTGGCCATCGCCGTGTACTGCGCCCTGGCCGAGCCCGACGTCCGGCGCGCTCTGCTGCTGTCCGTCAACCACTCGGGGGACAGCGACTCCACCGGCGCCCTGTGCGGCAACCTCCTCGGCGCCCGTCACGGCGACCACGGGCTGCCGCAGGACTGGCTGGAGCGCGTCGAGGGCCGGGCCGAGATCAGCGTCGTCGCGGACGACCTCGCGGCGGAGTGCGCACGAAGCTGACGGCCCGGGGGCACGGCCGTGCGTACGGCGCGCCACGGAGGGGATGTGACAGGGTGGGGCGCACCCCGCGTCGTACGGAAGGAGCCAGGCCATGCCCGTCGAACCGCTGTCGCAGAAGGAGATCGAGGACCGGCTGGCGGAGCTGCCCGGCTGGTCGCTGGACGGCGACCGGATCGCCCGCTCCTACCGGTTGGGCTCACACTTCGCGGCCACCGCGATGGTCGTGCACATCGCCCAGGTGCAGGAGGAACTCGACCACCACTCCGACTGCACCCTGGGGTACAACACCGTCTCCCTCACGGTGAACACGCACAGTGTGGGGGGCGCCGTCACCGAGCTGGACTTCAATCTCGCCCACCGCATCGAGGAGCTGGCGCCCGGGCACGGGGCGCACTGAACGGGGCACGGCACATGCTGGACTACGACAAGGAGGCCGAGGAGTACGACTCTTCGCGCGGTGGCGAGCCGCGCGCCGTGGCGGCGGCCTCCGCCGTCCTCGCACTGATACCCGAGGACGCGCACCGGCTGCTGGACGTGGGCTGCGGCACGGGGATCGTGACCCGGCGGCTCGCGGCCGGGCGGCCCGGGCTGCGGGTCACCGGCGCTGACCTGACGTGCGGGATGGTGCGCCGGGCCGCCACCCGGCTGCCCGGAGCCGTCGTCCTCGCCGACAGCCGGCGACTGCCGTTCCCGGACCGGACGTTCGACGCGGTCACGAGCGTATGGCTGCTGCATCTCGTCGAGGGGCCCGGGGAGGTGAGGGCCGTGCTCGCCGAGTGCGCCCGGGTGCTGAGGCCGGGCGGTGTGTATGTCACCACCGTCGACAAGGCCGCCGCGCATGACGTGGGCAGCGACATCGACGCCGTGCTCGCCCGGCGCCCGCGCCGGCCCGCGTCCGACGCCGCGGAGGCGGTCGCGGAACATGCCGCCGCGTGCGGTCTGGTGCCGGCCGGAGGGGCCCGTTTCCAGGGCGTCGGCCAGGGCCGAAGCCCCCGCGGCACGGCGGCGGACCTGCGACGCGGCTGGTTCACCACGCTCAGGCCCGGTGATCCGCTCGGAGAGCGGATCACGGTCCGGCTGGCCGCACTGCCGGACCAGGACCGCCCGCGACCCGACCCGGAGTTCACCCTCCGGGCCTTCCGCAAGACCGGCTCCTGACACCCGGACATCCGCGCCCGTGTCCCCGCGGGCGGCACGGAACTGTCCTGCTCACAGAGGCGATCCGCCCGGGCCGAGACCTTCATCGCCGGCCGTCGTACCGTCAGGGTGCCTACTCCGCAGGGGAAGCGGGCTGCGACGAGGCCGGTGCTCACCGCGAACGCAGCGGCCGGAAGCAGTGGGCGAGCGCCCACACCCCGATGCGGCTGCCGGCGCGGCATCCGGCGAGGTCCGCCGAGCGGAAGTGGATCCCGGCCCGGACCCGGGCGTCGGCCATGTCAGCCCTCCCGGGCCAGACCCCGGCGGATCACGAACTCCACCGCCGAGTAGTTCCCGTCCGCCCGTTCCAGCTCACAGGGCACCGCCGGATACAGGGGCGGCTGCGCCATGAACCGGGGCCGGGTGCCGTGGTGGGGCTGGGCGGCGTGGACCAGAAACGGGTGACAGAGGTAGACGTCTCCCGGGCGGCCGGTGGCGTACGCGAGCGGGCGATGCGCGGAGGCCGCGTCCACCTGGGGGCCCAGCTCCAGGAAGGAGGCACCTTCCTCGCCGTACGGCTCGAGGACCGGCGGTACGTCGAGATGCGAGCCCACGCGGATACGGGTCGGGGCGTCGTCCTCGGTGACCTCGGTGAACAGGAAGAGCATCAGCAGAGCACGCTCCCGGGAGCGGAGATTGGCGTGCCACAGGTCGGCTCCCTCCGGGAGATAGCTCCCCTCGATGTGCCAGCCCGCATCGTCCGGCTCCTCCTGGTGCGGGAAGCGCAGCGGAAAGGTGCCGAGCGTGTAGCGGGGCTCCCAGCGGCGCTCGCCCACCAGCAGGTCGAAGGCCTCGTGCAGGGCGGGGGAGTTGGCCGCGGCGGCGAACGGGCCCTGCGCCATGCCGTTCACCCGGTACACCGGGTCCTTCCAGGTGCCGGGGTCTTCCGGGTCGTAGCCCGTCTCCCGCCACAGCAGCCGTGCGCAGTCCTCGGCGACCCGTTGGGGAAAGGCGCCCTCGACCTTCACGAAGCCGTCGTTGAGGAAACGCTCCACCAGTTCGTCGTCCATGGGCTCATGCTCCCGACCGGCCGGCCGTGCCGCACCCGGTTTTTCGCCGCCGCGGCCGGCCGTGTGACACCCCGGATTTTGCTGCTCCGGCAAGAGAAGTGGCCTGTGCGCGGTCTGTCGGCGCAGGCTGGCGGCAGCGAGAAAGAGAGGCTGACCACCATGGCGCACCAGCACCACGGCCACGACGGCGAGCGTGGCCACGACGGCGAACAGGCCCACCAAGGCGAACAGGCCCACCAAGGCGAACAGGCCCATGAAGGCGGACAGGCCCACGAAGGCGAGCAGGCTCACCAAGGCGAACAGGCCCACGAAGGTGGACGGGCCCGCCACGCCCCTCACGGTCACCATGGCCACCACGGCGACACCGGCCTCGACTGGGCCGTGATGGGGCCGATGCTGGAGTCCCAGGCGGAGCTGTTCGCCCCTCTGTACCGGACGGTCATGGCATGGCTGGCGCGGGAGGCGCCGGAGCCCGGCCTGATCGTCGACACGGGCAGCGGACCCGGCGTCGTCTCCGCTCTCTTCGCCGAGGCGTTCCCCGGTGCGCGGGTCGTCGCGGTGGACGGTTCCGGTCCGCTGCTGGAACGCGCCCGTGCCCGGGCCGCCCGCCTCGGCCTCGCCGACCGGTTCTCCACCCTCACCGGCGAACTGCCCGAGGCACTCACCGAGTTGGCATACCCTGCCGATCTGCTGTGGGCCGGCAACAGCCTGCACCACCTGGGCGACCAGCGGGCCGCCCTCGCCGTGTTCGCCGAGCGGCTCGCGCCGGGCGGCACCCTGGCGCTGCTTGAGGGCGGTCTGCCCGCCCGGTTCCTGCCGCGGGACATCGGCATCGGCCGCCCGGGCCTCCAGGCGCGGCTCGACGCGACCGAGGCGGAGTGGTTCGCGCGGATGCGGGCCGAACTGCCCGGCTCCGTCACCGAGGCGGAGGACTGGCCGGCCCTGCTGACCGCCGCCGGTCTGAAGCACACCGGCACGCGCAGCTTCCTTCTGGACCTGCCCGCCCCGGTCGGCGACCGGGCCCGGACGTATGTCGCCGCCGTCCTGACCCGGCTGCGCGAGGCCCTGGCCGGCGGCCTCGACGCCGAGGACCGCGCCACCCTCGACCGCCTTCTCGACCCGGATGACGAGGCGAGCGTGCACCGCCGGACGGATGTGTTCGTGCTGAAGGCACACACGGTGTACACGGCGGTGCGGCCCGTCTGAGGCGCGCGAGCGCCCGGTACCGCGTGTGCCGCGGCACCGGGCGGCCGTGCCCGGCCGTGGGGGGACCGGGGGAGTGGCGATCAACGGTCCCGAGCGGCCGATCAGTTGCTGTCGATGAACTGCTGGGCCAGCGACTGCCCGAGCGAGACCGCCGCGCTGTGGCTCTCGATCGGCGACACCTGGGAGTTCTTGAACAGGATGTATGTCACGCCCGAATCCGCACCGCCGGTCTCCGGGTCGGGGTCGATGCCGAGCGCCTTCGCGGTGGCGTACGACGCCTCGCCGATGATCTTCGTGGGGCCGGTGTCGCCGACGACCGCGTACTCGACCCTGTTGTCGTAGATGACGGCGACCACGCCGCCGCCCTTGATGCCGGAGCTCGAGTACTTCCAGATGCTGCCGGCGCTCGGCACCACCACGTACGGGAGCGAGTCGGCGCGCAGGGGCTTGCCGTCGGACTGGTGGAATGCGGTGTCGTCCTGGAACCAGGGGTCGGTGTCGCCGTTGCACTTGCTGGTGACCTGGCCGTCGCAGTCGACGTCCATGTCGGCCTTCCAGAACACCGCGCCGTTCTTGCCGCACACGGGGACGGTGGCCGAGGTCTCGTCGTCGGTCTTGTACTTGCCGTTCGATATCTGCGAACAGGACGTCACCTTGGCGAGGAGGGCGGCCGCGCTGACGGAGCCCTCCTGGGCGGACTTGGGAGTGGTCGCGCCCGAGGCGTTGGAAGGGAGCACGGCGGTGGCGAGGAGCGCGGCGCCGGCGGACGCGGCGAGGGTCAGTGTTCGAGTGCGCACTGTGGGGAAGACCCTTCTGTTAGGAAAGTTTCCTTACCAGTGTCGTACAAGGTGGACCCCTCGCCATGGCCGCGTCAAGCCCTCATGCCCGTATAGCCGAGGCGAGTTGGGGACCGGGGACGGAATCCGCAGCCAGGGGGATTCCCCGACTCGCCCGGTCCTGCCACCGCACACACGGCGGCGCGCCCCGAAGCCGCCGTGGAAGCGATCCGGGGCGCGCCGTGCGGTCGCGGGTCTGTCAGACGCCGAACGTCGCCGGGTCCGGGCCGATGCGCCGGTCCTCGTTGAGCGCGCTGATCGCCGCCATGTCCTCGGTGTCCAGTGTGAAGTCGAAGACGTCGATGTTCTCCCTGATGCGGGACGGCGTCACGGACTTCGGGATCACCACGTTGCCGAGCTGGAGGTGCCAGCGCAGCACGACCTGGGCCGGGGTCCGGTTGTGCTTCTGCGCGATGGCCACGATCGCCGGCACCTCCAGAAGGCCCTTGCCCTGCCCGAGCGGCGACCAGGCCTCGGTGGCGATGCCCTGTTCCGCGTGGTACTCGCGCGCCGCGTGCTGCTGAAGGTGCGGGTGCAGCTCGATCTGGTCGACCGCCGGAATGATCGACGTCTCCTTGATCAGCGTCCGAAGGTGCTCCGGAAGGAAGTTGGAGACGCCGATCGCCTTGGCGCGGCCGTCCGCGTAGATCTTCTCGAAGGCCTTGTACGTCTCGACGAACGTGCCCCGGGACGGCAGCGGCCAGTGGATGAGATACAGGTCCACATACTCCAGGCCGAGCTTCTCCAGCGAGGTGTCGAAGGCGCGCAGCGTGGAGTCGTACCCGTGGTCGCTGTTCCAGAGCTTGGTGGTGATGAAGAGGTCCTGGCGCGGGATGCCGGAGGCCGCGACCGCCTTGCCGACGCCCTCCTCGTTGCCGTAGATCGCCGCTGTGTCGATGCTGCGGTACCCGGCCTCCAGGGCGGTGGCGACGGCGCTCTCCGCCTCGTCGTCCGGCACCTGCCAGACGCCGAAGCCCAGCTGGGGCATCTCGACGCCGTTGTTGAGGATGATCGGGGGGACCTTGCTGCTCACGAGCTCTCGATCCTTCAAGTCGTCGGGTGGTACTGCCATGGTCAACGATCACGGATCCGTGCGCATTCCTGTCCCGTGATTTCCCCGCCGAATCTGGGCCACGCCCCTCAGATTGGCCGGAAATGGACCCGACCTCCTGGGTCGGACCCATTCACCGGGCCCGCTCATCCCGTGACTCCGCAACGCGGCACCATACGAGTCGCTGGGTGCACGCATGTGAACATCCCCGCCCCGCCTGGCTCCCTCGCGCTCACCAACTGAGGTGCAGGATCACCAGATGCGTGGGGGCGGGCCCGAAGTCCGCGCGGTAGGACAGCTCCTCCTGGGACGACACATACAGCCGTTCCCAGCCGAGCCCGGCGCTGCTGCCCCGGGGCCGCACCCCGGGCTGCCGGAGAATGCCGACCGTGTCGGCGATGCCCAGTTCCGCCATGGTGCGACCTCCTCGCGACCCCCGGGTTGATTGAACATTGAACCCCGAGGGGGTGGACGCGTCGAGGGGTCGCCGTGGCCCGGCTCAGGTCTGGTACAGCGCTTCCACCTCGTTCTCGTACGCCTTCTCGATCGCCTTGCGCTTCAGCTTCAGCGACGGGGTGAGCAGCCCGTGCTCCTCGGTGAACTGATGCGCGAGGATCCGGAAGGTGCGGATCGACTCGGCCTGTGAGACCAGCGTGTTCGCCGCGACCACCGCCCGGCGCACCTCGGTCTCCAGGTCGGGATCGCGCACGAGCTGGGCCGGAGTGAGCCGTGGTTTGCCACGCATCGCCAGCCAGTGCTCCACGGCCTCGGCGTCGAGGGTGACGAGCGCGGCGACGTAGGGGCGGTCATTGCCCACGACGATGCACTGCGCGACCAGCGGATGATCCCGTACCCGCTCCTCCAGCGGCCCCGGCGAGACGCTCTTGCCGCCGGAGGTCACCAGGATCTCCTTCTTGCGCCCGGTGATGGTGAGAAAGCCGTCCTCGTCCAGGGAACCCAGGTCACCGGTGGCGAGCCAGCCGTCGTGCAGGGCCTCGTCCGTGGCCTTCTGGTTGTTGAGGTAGCCCTGGAAGACATGGCCCCCGTGCAGCCAGATCTCGCCGTCGTCCGCGATGTGCACCGTGGTGCCGGGGATGGCCTGGCCCACCGTGCCGTACCGGGTGCGCCCGGGCGGGTTCGCGGTCGCCGCCGCCGTCGTCTCCGTGAGGCCGTAGCCCTCGTAGATCTGCACGCCCGCGCCCGCGAAGAACAGCCCGAGCCGGCGGTCCATCGCCGAGCCGCCGGACATCGCGTGCCGGACCCGGCCGCCCATCGCCGCGCGGATCCTGGCGTACACGACCTTGTCGAAGAACTGGTGCTGCATCCGCAGGGCCGCCGAGGGGCCGGGGCCGAGGCCCCACGCCTTCGCCTCGATCGCGTCCGCGTACTTCACGGCGACCTCGACCGCCTTCTCGAAGGGCCCGGAGCGGCCCTCCTTCTCGGCCTTGCGGCGGGCCGCGTTGAAGACCTTCTCGAAGATGTACGGCACGGCCAGGAAGAACGTCGGCTTGAACGCCGCCAGGTCGGGCAGCAGCGCCGCCGCGTTCAGCTGGGGCTGATGGCCGAACTTGACCCTGCCGCGCAAGGCCGCGACCTGCACCATCCGCCCGAAGACATGCGCCAGCGGCAGAAACAGCAGCGTGGCCGCCTCATCGCCCTTGCGGGAGTGGAAGACCGGCTCCCAGCGCTCGATGACCGTGTCGGCCTCGAACATGAAGTTGCCGTGCGAGATCACACAGCCCTTGGGGCGGCCGGTGGTGCCGGAGGTGTAGATGATGGTCGCCGTGGTGTCGGGGGTGACCGCCTGCCGGTGCCGGTGCACCACCTCGTCCCCGACATGCGCGCCCGCGTCGTACAGCTCCTGGAGGGCGCCCGCGTCCAGCTGCCACAGCCGGTGCAGCTGCGGAAGCCGGTCGATGACCGTCGCGATGGTCATGGCGTGGTCCTCGTGCTCCACCATCGCGGCCGACACCTGCGCGTCGTGCAGCATCCAGAACACCTGCTCCGCCGAGGAGGTGGGATAGATCGGCACCACCTCGGCGCCGATGGTCCACAGCGCGAAGTCGAAAAGCGTCCACTCGTAGCGCGTACGGCACATGATCGCGACCCGGTCCCCGAACCGGACCCCCTGGGCCAGCAGGCCCTTGGCGAGGGCGAGGATCTCGTCGCGGAACTCGGCGGCGGTCACATCGCGCCAGTGCCCCTCCTGGTCCTTGCGGCCGAGGGCGATACGGAGCGGCTCCTCCTGGGCATACTCGAAGACGACGTCGGCCAGACCGCCCTCCGGCGGCGTCGACGCCGCCGGAGGGTTGGTGAACTCGCGCAATCCCCGCTCCTTGAGGCGCTCCGCACAGCGCCGTGAAAGCTACCCGACAGCACGGCAGGGCGGGAGGGGGTGGGAAACCCGTTGGGCACGGCACAAAACGCTCAGGTCAGCCCCGGAAAAAATGCGCATATGGGGAGGGGGCGGACGAAGTTCCTTACGGCGTCGTAGGTTCCGGCGCGTTAATCTCCACGGAATCTGTACGACGCGGTTACCGCCCCCTACACCCTACTCGCCAGTAGTACGGGGCGGTGACCCGGGTCGCGGATCACCGCCCCGCCCCGCTCAGCCCCGCCGTGCCGCCGTCTCCTTCAGCGTGTGCGGCCTCGCTTCCGTCACTCCGGCCCGCGGCGACCGCACCAGACCCTGTTCCTGCGGCGGGTCGAACGGCTCACGTATCCGCGCCCGGCGCGGCACTAGCGCCGGTGCAGCCGGTCCCCGCTCGCCAGGATCGCCGCCGCGAGCGCCTGGGCCGTGTGCTGCGCCGGGCCCGGGCGCTCCCCCTGGACCAGCACGAAGTCGATCTCTCCCAGGTCCGGCAGGCCCGCCCGCTCCGGAACCCGCACCAGGCCCGGCGGGACCAGCCCCCGGGCGTGAGCCATCACACCAAGACCGGCCCGGGCCGCCGCGATCAGACCGTTGAGGCTGCCGCTCGTGCACGCGATGCGCCAGGCGCGCCCCTGATGCTCCAGCGCCTGGAGGGCACGCGCCCGGGTGATGCCCGGCGGGGGATAGAGGATCAGCGGCACCGGACGGTCGGGGTCCAGACGCAGCCGCTCCGCGCCGATCCACACCAGCCTGTCGTGCCAGACCAGCTGGCCGCGTGGATCCTGAGGACGCCGCTTGGCCAGCACCAGATCGAGCCGGCCCGCCGCCAGCTGTTCGTGCAGAGTGCCCGACAGCTCGACCGTCAGCTCCAGGTCCACCTCGGGGTGGTCGTAGCGGAAGCGCTCCAGGATCTCCGGCAGCCGGGTGAGCACGAAGTCCTCCGAGGCACCGAACCGCAGCCGGCCGCGCAGCCGGGTGCCGGTGAAGAACGCCGTGGCCTGCTCGTGCACCTCCAGGATCCGCCGGGCGAAGCCGAGCATCGCCTCGCCGTCCTCCGTCAGCTGGACGGAGTGTGTGTCCCGGGCGAACAGCGGGCGCCCGGTCGCGTCCTCCAGCCGTCTCACATGCTGGCTCACCGTGGACTGGCGCAGCCCGAGCCGCCGGGCGGCCTGGGTGAAACTCAGCGTCTGGGCCACCGCCAGGAACGTGCGGAGCTGGGCGGGGTCGTACACGCCCTCGACGTTATCGCGAAACGCGATGACAGTCAGAGCGGTGTATGGGATTCCCGATCGATCGCCGCGAGAGGACGATGGAGACGGCACGACCGTGTCCGAACCCTGACGTACAGCGACGTAGTGGAGCACAGTGAAACGCCTGCGATGGCCGCGATGGATGCCCGTCGACCCCTACATCCTCCTGCTGCTGGGGACCGTGGGGCTCGCGGCCCTCGTCCCGGCGCGGGGCACGGCCGCGGACGTCGCCTCCGGTGCCTCCACGACCGCCATCGCCTTCCTCTTCTTCCTCTACGGCGCCCGGCTCTCCACGCATGAGGCGCTGGCGGGACTGCGGCACTGGCGCCTCCATGTCACCGTGCTGGCCTGCACGTTCGTCACCTTCCCCCTGCTCGGCCTCGCCGCCCGCGGCCTGGTGCCGGTGCTGCTGACGCACAGCCTCTACACCGGCCTGCTCTTCCTCACACTCGTCCCGTCGACCATCCAGTCGTCGATCGCCTTCACCTCGATCGCCCGTGGCAATGTGCCCGCGGCGATCTCAGCGGGCTCCTTCTCCTCGCTGGCCGGCGTCGTGCTCACCCCCCTGCTCGCGGCGGCGCTGCTCGGCGACAGCGGCGGTGGGTTCTCCGCGGACTCGCTCGTCACGATCGTGCTCCAGCTGCTGGTGCCGTTCCTCGCGGGCCAGGTGCTGCGGCGCTGGATCGGCGGGTTCATCACCCGGCACAGGAAGGTGCTCGGGCTCGTCGACCGCGGCTCGATCCTGCTTGTCGTCTACACCGCCTTCAGCGAGGGCATGGTCCAGGGCATCTGGCACCTGGTGAGCCCGCTCAGGCTGGGCGGCCTGCTCGTGGTCGAGGCGGCCCTGCTCGCCGTGATGCTCGCCCTGACCTGGTACGGCAGCCGGGCGCTGGGCTTCAGCCGGGAGGACCGGATCGCGATCCAGTTCGCCGGGTCCAAGAAGTCCCTCGCCTCCGGGCTGCCCATGGCGAGTGTCCTGTTCGGCGCCCACGCCTCACTGGCCGTGCTCCCGCTGATGCTCTTCCACCAGATGCAGCTCATGGTGTGCGCGGTGATCGCCAAGCGCCGCGCGCACGACGCCGAGCGGCCGGCGGTCAGCCCCGGGACAGCCGCAGCACCTCGAACCGTGGTCGGTACAGGGACACGTTCCGGCTGAGGTTCACCTGCGCCGCGCCGCCCGTCGCCGCCAGCCAGTTGACGTCGTAGCTGAGCACCAGCCTGCCGTCGCCGCTCAGCTCCGGGTGCGCCTGCGGGTTGTACGCGGCGACCTCGCCCCCCGGGAGCGGCGCGCGCAGTCCCCGGCCCGGCCCGTGCCAGGGCCCCGTGGGCGCGCACGCCCAGTAGGAGGTGACCGTGGTCAGCCCCGGCGTGCCTGCGGCCATGGTGAACAGCACATAGGTCCCCTCGTCGCGGACCACCGTGAACGCGCTCGCCACGCCGGTGCCGCGCCCGTCGCCCAGGACGGCCGTGGGCCGGGGCCGGGAGATCCAGCCAGAGCCGTTCCAGTACCGCCAGGCCGTGGGCTCGGCCAGCCGGCCGCGCTCCACGCGGGCCACATACGCCCGGGAGGCGGGGCGTGCGGCGGCCCGGGCATCGTCACCGCCGAAGACGTAGGTCCACTTCCCGTCGGCCACCGCCGTCGTGCCGAACAGCACCCGCCGGGACGGATCGGTGATCTGCCGCTGGCCGAGGATCCGTGCGACGCTCTCGACGCGCAGATCCGGCAGGGAGAGCGTGGCGACCTCCGTGGCGGCGGGGACCCCGTAGACCCAGGGGTATGTGCCGGTCGTACGGGTCCACAGCAGGACGCGGACGACCTGCTCGGCCGAGCCGGGGGAGCGGGGCTCGACCCGGGCCGCCACCGGCCAGCGCCACCGACCGGGCGCGGGGTCGGGGAACAGGGGCGCGGGAAGCGTGCTCTCCAGCCGGCCCGCACGGGACATCACGACCCCGGAATTGCGTACCAGCGGGGTCGAGAGGTCCCGCCAGGCGTACGACTCGCCGATCGGGTTGGGCGGCCCGTGCACCGGGCCGAGATAGGTGTCGGAGAACAGCCACAGCACCCGCCCGTCCGGCAGCCGCACCGAATGGGTGCCGTCGCCGCCGGTCCAGTCGTCGGTGCGGGCGGGATCGTCGCCGTACCGCGTGAACTCGGCGTCCAGCGTGGTGTCCGCCGTCCAGGACCCGAGGGTGCGCGGGGCGCAGCGGCCGCCGCCCTCCCGGTCGTGGTGCGGGAAGGCGGTGAGCAGCACGGCCGCGCACACCAGGGCCAGGACCAGGCCGAGCCCGGTCCCGGCCCGCCGTCGTGCCGTTGCGTCGTCGGGCACGCCCGGGACGTTAGTGGCTGCCGCTCACCCGGTCCATGGGCAGCCACACCACCGTGTCCCGGGCGGAGACCCGGGCGCCGGTGCGCAGCGCGGTGATCTCGTCGTCGCCGAGCGCCCGGTCGTAGACCCGTACGTCGTCGATCGCGCCGGTGAAGAAGGCCCGGCTGTCCATCCGCTGGCCGATGTGCACCCCGAAGGGGGAGTTACGGCTCACGGAACCGGGCACGTCCGCGGTGCTGAGCCGCGTGTCGTCGATGAACAGCGTGAGCCGGCCTCCGCCCCGGCGCAGTGCCAGATGATGCCACCGGCCGTCGTTGTACGCGCCGGAGGTGCGCACATACGCGGACTGCGGGGCCGCGGCGCCGTCGCGGACCGTGATCAGGCCCTGGATGCGGTTCGAGGCGGGCTCCCCGCGCAGCCACGCCTGGGGCTGTGAGGTGCCGATGCCGCCCATCCAGAGCAGGGGCTGCTCACCGGCCGTCGCCGTGTACCGGAACCACAGCGAGGCGGTGAAGTCCTTGTCCCCGAGGGGAAGCCGGGACTGGTACGGCAGGCGTACGGCGTCGTCGGTGCCGTCGAAGTCCAGGGCGCCGCCGAACACCCCGTCCGTCTGCCGCGCGCCGCCCAGGACCGCGGCCGGCCGGGCGTGCGGGGCCAGGTCGGGTGTGGTCGGGTCGGGGCCGCGGCGCGGTTGCAGCCAGTCCTGCGTGAAGCGGGCGAAGCGGATCTCGTCCCGCGCGTCGACCGTGCCGCCCTCGTAGATGAGTCCCACGGTGTCCTGGTCGGCGCGGACCAGGTCGGAGTAGCCGGACCAGTCCGTGGTGACGACCGTGCCGCGGTCCACGCTGTCCCAGGTGCGTCCGCCGTCGTAGGAGGAGCGGATCATCATCGTCCGGCGGCGGTCCGGATCGCCGGGGCAGGCCAGCAGGATGCTGTCCCCGAGGCGCAGCATCGAGCCCTGCACCTGGGGCGTGTACAGGTCCGGCAGATCCTGGAAGGGGGCGACGAAGCTGCCGCCGCCGTCGCGGCTGACGGTCTGGGTGCGATGGCCGAGGTCGGTGCCGTCCTGCTCACGCCCGCTGACGAGGATCGAACCGTCCTCGCGTTCGGCGAGGGTGAGTTCTGACGGCTTCTGGCGGAAGGTGCCGTCGTCCGCGATCGGCCAGGAGTCGGTTGCGCCGATGCGCCAGTGGTCGCCGCCGTCGTCGCTCGTGATGAGTGCGGCGTGGTTCGCGGTGACCCGGCTGCCGTTCCAGGTCTCGGCGTTGACTCCGAAGACCAGACGGCCCGCGTGCCGGCCGCGGGTGAGCTGGATGCCGTGCACGGGTCCGGTCGCGTACCAGGAGTTCCAGTTCGCGGGCAGGATCTGCGGGCTCAGATCCCGTGGCGCCGACCAGGTCAGCCCGTCGTCGTCGCTGTACTGGAGATGGGGCGTGCGGTCGCAGGGCACCGAGCAGCTCGCGCTGTCCGTGCGGCCCGTGTTGTAGGTCTCGGCGAGCAGCACGCGGCCCGTCTTCCGGTCCACGAGCGGGGCCGGGTTGCCGTGGGTGTCCCCGGCGCCCTCGTTGACGACCCGCAACGGGCCCCAGGTGCGGCCGCCGTCGGTGGAGCGCTTGACCACGATGTCGATGTCGGCGGCGTCACCGCAGTTGAGCACGCGGCCCTCGGCGAAGGCGAGGAGGGTGCCCTTCGCCGTCTTCACGACGGCCGGGATGCGGAAGCAGGCGTAGCCGGGGTCCTGGGAGGCCTTGAAGAGCACCTGCTGCTCGAACAGGCCCTCGCTCCGGGACGGTTGCGCACCCGCCGGGCTCGGCAGCGCGAGGAGCGCGGCGGTGGTGAGGACGGCGGTCAGGGTCGATCTGAGTCGTGCACGGAGACTTGACGCCATGGTGCGGCCCGCCCTTCATGCGTCTGGACTCATGTGACTGGACATACTGGACATCCCATGTCCAACGTGCGGGCCACAGACGCTACTTGGGGTCTCAACCGCCCCACAAGAAGCGTGCAGGACCCATGTTCCCGCGGGGCGCGGCAGCCGGCACGGGGTCAGGGGCGCAGTACCACCTTGCCGAGGTTCTCGCGTGACTCGATCACCGCGTGCGCCTTCGCCGCCTCCTCCAGCGGGAACTCCCCGTGGACGACGGGGACCGTGACCGGCTTGCGGATGGCGCGGATCGCCCGCGGGCAGCCGGAGTCTTCGCGGACCCGAAGGACCGGCGCAAGAACGCCGTGTCGCTCACCCGGGACGGCGGACGGCTGCAGGAACGCTGCGAGCAGGCGGCCCGCCGGGCCAACGACACCCTGCTCGCCACGCTCTCGGCGGCCGAGCGCGACCGTTTCATGGATCTGCTGATCCGGATCTCGGGCACGGAGGGCTGACGGCGGTTAACGTTCCGTCATGACCGCACCTCTCACGCTCGATTCCGCGCGCACCGCGCTCGTGCTCGTCGATCTGATGGACCGGATCGTCGCGCTGCCCCTGGAGCCCCGCAAGGGCACCGAAGTCCTGCTCGCCGCAGAGGAGTTGGCGCGGGCGTTCCGCGCGGCCGGCGCCCTCGTCGTGCTCATCCGCGTCGAACGCCCCTCGGTCGCCGAGCAGCCGCCCGGCAGCGGACTGGCGGACGGCCTGCTCAGGGACGGCGACCTGGAGGTGGTCAAGGGGACGATCGGCGGCTTCCAGGGCACCCGCCTCGACGAGCGCCTGAGGGAACGGGGCGTCACCACCCTGGTGTTCGGCGGTGTCGCCACCAACCTGGGCGTGGAGTCCACCGCCCGCGCCGCCGCCGACCTCGGCTATGGCCTCGTCTTCGTCGAGGACGCCATGGCCGCGTTCACCGCCGCCGAGCATGAGGCGTCGGTCCGGCTCGACTTCCCCCGCCTGGGATCGGTCGTGACGGTCTCGCAGGTGCGCTTCACCACGGGGTGACCGGCCGGTCCGCCGCCCGCCCGGGTGGCAGGGCCGAGGGGCGGCCATGGACCTCGGCCTGCGGAAGGATCGCCGCGGTCGTCCTGGCCGCCCGGGAGCGCGGCTGAGACGGGGCCCCTGCGGCGCAGGGGGCTCTCCCCGCCGGCCGGTTCCCCGCCGCCGTGCCGCGGGGAACCGGTCAGCCCCGGGCGTCCGCGGTCCGCAGGGTGATGCGGTCCTCGCCCGCGTACACGTTCATGGAACTGCCCCGCAGGAAGCCCACCAGCGTCAGCCCGGTCTCCGCGGCCAGGTCGACCGCCAGCGACGAGGGCGCCGAGACCGCCGCCAGCACCGGGATGCCCGCCATCACGGCCTTCTGCGCCAGCTCGAAGGAGGCCCGGCCCGAGACCAGCAGCAGGGTCCGGGAAAGGGGCAGGTCCCCGTTCTGCAGGGCGCGCCCGACCAGTTTGTCCACCGCGTTGTGCCGGCCCACGTCCTCCCGGATGTCGAGCAGCTCCCCCTCCTCGGTGAACAGGGCCGCCGCGTGCAGCCCCCCGGTCCGGTCGAAGACCCGCTGGGCGGCCCGCAGCCGGTCGGGGAGGCTCGCGAGCAGCTCCGGCTCCACCCGGACCGGGGGGTTGTCGGCGATGGGCCAGCGAGCCGTCGTACGGACCGCGTCCAGGCTCGCCTTGCCGCACAGACCGCACGACGAGGTCGTGTAGACATTGCGCTCGAGCGTGATGTCGGGGACGGCCACACCCGGCGCGGTCTGCACATCCACCACGTTGTAGGTGTTCGAGCCGTCGACGGTGGCCCCTGCGCAGTAGACGATGTTGCGCAGTTCGGAAGCCGCGCCGAGCACCCCCTCACTGACCAGGAATCCGGCCGCGAGCGCGAAGTCGTCGCCCGGGGTGCGCATGGTGATCGCGAGCGGCTTGCCGTTCAGCCGGATCTCCAGTGGCTCCTCAGCGACCAGCGTGTCCGGGCGGACGGAGACCGCGCCGTCCCGGATGCGGATCACCTTGCGTCGTTCGGTGACTCGTCCCATGTCCTGATCAGCCCCGGTTCTGTACGTGCTGGTAGCCGAAACGGCCCTTGATGCAGAGGTTGCCGTGGGTCACCGGGTCGTCATGCGAGGAGGTGACCTTGACGATCTCATTGTCCTGCACGTGCGGGGTGAGGGCGCAGCCCACACCGCAGTACGCGCACACGGTCGTCGTACGCGTCTGCGCCGACTCGTCCCAGGTACCCGCCGCGCGCCGGTCGAACTCCGACTTGAAGGACAGCGCCCCGGTGGGGCACACCTCGACGCAGTCGCCGCAGTACACACACGCCGACTCGGTCAGCGGGCCGTCGCGCTCGACGGCGATGCGGGCGCCGAGGCCAGGCCCGGCCACGGTGATCGCGAAGGTGTTCTGCCACTGCTCGCCGCAGGCGTCCACGCACTCGTAGCACAGGACGCACTCGTCGTAGTCGCGCACGTACAGCTCGTTGTCGATCCGCGGCTCCTCGCCCAGCCGGGCCGCGTCCCGCACGTTCCCGTTGCCGCCGCCGCCGGCGGCCTTGGGGCCGAGGACGGTGACCACACCGCCCGGTACGACCGTTCGCCGCGCGCCGGATACCGTTCACCGCATACGGTCGACGCGACGGGTTCTCAACTCGCCTTTCGCTGCCTACCGTTCGTCACATGAGCCCTCCCGTCGCGCCTTCGGGGTGGAGCCGCTGGCTGGTGCCGCCCGCCGCTCTGTCCGTTCATCTCTCCATCGGCCAGGCATACGCCTGGAGCGTGTTCAAACCGTCCCTGGAGTCCGCGCTCCACCTCAACGGCACCGAAAGCGCCCTGCCGTTCCAGCTCGCCATCGTCATGCTCGGCCTGTCCGCCGCGTTCGGAGGCACGCTCGTCGAACGCAACGGGCCGCGCTGGGCGATGACCGTGGCCCTCGTCTGCTTCTCCTCCGGCTTTCTGATCTCCGCGCTCGGTGCGGCGAGCGAGCAGTACTGGCTGATCGTCCTCGGCTACGGCTTCGTCGGCGGCATCGGCCTCGGCGTCGGCTACATCTCGCCGGTCTCCACGCTGATCAAGTGGTTCCCGGACCGGCCCGGCATGGCCACCGGCATCGCCATCATGGGCTTCGGCGGCGGCGCGCTGATCGCCTCGCCCTGGTCGGCGCAGATGCTCCGGTCGTTCGGTACCGACCACTCCGGGATCGCGCTCGCCTTCCTGGTGCACGGGCTCGCGTACGCCGTCTTCATGTCGCTCGGCGTCCTGCTGGTGCGGGTGCCGCGCACCGAGAAGCCCGTGGCGGAGGGGCCGAGCGCCGTCGGCGGTGCGCAGGTCTCCGCCCGCGGCGCCGTGCGCACCCCCCAGTTCTGGTGCCTGTGGGTCGTGCTCTGTATGAACGTGACCGCCGGCATCGGCATCCTGGAGAAGGCCGCGCCCATGATCACGGACTTCTTCGCGGGCACCTCGACGCCCGTGTCGGCCTCCGCGGCCGCCGGTTTCGTCGCCCTGCTGTCGGCCGCGAACATGGCGGGCCGCATCGGCTGGTCCTCGGCCTCCGACCTGATCGGCCGCAAGAACATCTACCGCGTCTACCTGGGCGCCGGCGCGCTGATGTACCTGCTCATCGCGTCGTTCGGCGACTCGTCCAAGCCGCTGTTCATCCTCTGCGCGCTGGTGATCCTCTCCTTCTACGGCGGCGGCTTCGCAACCGTCCCCGCCTATCTGAAGGACCTCTTCGGGACGTACGAGGTGGGTGCGATCCACGGCCGGCTGCTGACCGCCTGGTCGACCGCGGGAGTCCTCGGGCCGCTGATCGTGAACTGGATCGCGGACCACCAGAAGGCGGCCGGCAAACACGGCCCGGAACTCTACGGCCTGTCCTTCATGATCATGATCGGTCTGCTGGTGATCGGACTCATCGCCAACGAGCTGGTCCGGCCCGTCCACCCCCGCCACCACCTCTCCGCACCGAAGGAGGCCGCCGATGGCCGGCGAGAGCAGCCCGCCTGAGCGGCGGACATTGACCGTCCTCGCCTGGCTGTGGGTCGGGGCACCCCTGTGCTACGGCCTCTACGAGCTGGTCCTGAAGGCGAGGCAACTGTTCACCGGGTGAGCCGGCGGATGAGCCCGGACGGCCGTACCGCGGATGCTCGGGCGTCCGAGGGTCTGCGGGAAGCCGACAACACGGACGGCCCATTCCTGTCGCTTCACCTGCCGCCATACCCGTGAGTCACTGATCAGACTGGTGGATCCCGCTACCCACGGCAACGAGGGGAACCACCCATGCACGGCTCACGCATCGCCGCCGTCGGCCACTACCAGCCCGCCAAGGTGCTCACCAACGAGGACCTGGCGGGCATGGTCGACACCAGCGACGAGTGGATCAGGACCCGGGTGGGCATCCGCACACGCCACATCGCCCGGCCCGACGAGCCCGTCGACGAGCTGGCCGCGCACGCCGCGGCGAAGGCGCTCGCGGCGGCGGGCCTGGCGCCGGGCGACATCGACCTGGTCCTGGTCGCGACCTCCACCGCCGTCGACCGTTCGCCGAACACGGCCGCCCGCGTGGCCGCGCGGCTCGGCGTCCCGCAGCCCGCCGCGATGGACATCAACGTCGTCTGCGCGGGCTTCACCCACGCCCTCGCCACCGCCGACCACACCGTGCGAGCGGGCGCGGCCACCCGGGCGCTCGTCATCGGCGCCGACAAGATGTCCGAGGTGACGGACTGGACGGACCGTACGACCTGTGTGCTGGTCGGGGACGGCGCCGGGGCCGCCGTGGTGGAGGCGTGCCCTGCCGGCGCCGAGACCGGGATCGGGCCGGTGCTGTGGGGTTCGGTGCCCGGGATGGGGCACGCGGTGCGCATCGAGGGCACGCCCCCGCGGTTCACGCAGGAGGGGCAGAGCGTGTACCGGTGGGCCACCACCCAGTTGCCCCCCATCGCCCGGCAGGTCTGCGAACGGGCCGGGACCGCGCCCGAGGACCTCGCCGCGGTCGTGCTGCACCAGGCCAACCTTCGGATCATCGAGCCGCTCGCCGAGAAGCTCGGCGCGGTCAACGCGGTCGTCGCCCGCGATGTCGCCGAGTCCGGCAACACCTCGGCGGCGAGCATTCCGCTCGCCCTGTCCAAGCTCGTGGAACGCGGGGAGATCTCCACGGGGGACCAGGTGCTTCTCTTCGGCTTCGGCGGGAACCTGTCGTACGCGGGTCAGGTCGTCCGGTGTCCGTGAGCCGTCCCGTGTGCCCCTCCGCCACCGCCCTCGCGCGCCCATCGGCCCGACCGCCCCTTCACGCCTCCTGCGCGCCGTAGACTGTAGACGAAAGACAATCCATACTGGCTTCCCGGCTATCGCGCCGTCGTTGCCCTGGAGGGGGACCGCGATGTTGTCGACAGGACTGCCACAGGGAGCGGTGCCCAGGCTGGAGCGCCCCGGCCCGCTGCGCGACCGTGTCTACGAGGCGCTGCTCGAACTCATCACCACCCGCGCCCTCCAGCCCGGCCAGCACCTCGTGGAGAGCGAACTCGCCGGGCATCTCGGCGTCTCCCGGCAGCCGGTGCGCGAGGCGCTGCAGCGGCTGAACACCGAGGGCTGGGTCGATCTGCGGCCCGCCCAGGGCGCGTTCGTGCACGAGCCCACGGAGGAGGAGGCCGACCAGCTCCTGACGGTGCGTACGCTGCTGGAGGCGGAGGCCGCCCGGCTCGCCGCCGCGCACGCGGGCAGCGCCGGCATCGCGGCCCTGGAGGAACTGTGCGCACAGGGAGAGCGTGCCGTCGCCGAGGACGACGTGGACGGGGCCGTCGCGCTGAACGCCCGCTTCCACGCGAAGGTGATGGAGCTCGCGGGCAACGCGGTGCTCGCTGAGCTGGCCGGGCAGGTCGACCGGCGGGTGCGCTGGTACTACACCCCGGTCGCCCGGCAGCGAGGACAGCAGTCCTGGAACGAGCACCGGGAGCTGATCGCCGCGATCGCCGCCCGCGACGAGCAGCGGGCCACCCGTCTGATGCGCGAACACACCGAGCACACACGGCGGTCGTACCACGCCCGTACGGAGACCTGAGCTTTCCGGCGAGGACCGAAGGGCGGATGCGGGCAGCCGGCGGTGGCCCTCCCGGACGCAGGAGGGCCACCAACGGCCGTACGGGGATCAGCCGGTACGCCGGTCAGCCGGTCGTCCGGTCCAGCACCTCGTCGTAGTTCGCGGTGTCGAACGCGTAGTTGAAGTTGAAGATGATCGGCAGCGATTGCGATGTCCGCCGGGATGATGCCGGCGTTCGACTGGCCGGGGCTGATCGACCTGCGTCGGCATCGGCGGAGACCCGGTCGTCGGCACCGCCCACATCGACTGCCTGGCCGCCTTCGAGGCCGACCCCGACACGGAGCTCATCGTGATGACCGGCGAGATCGGCGGAGACGCGGAGGAGCGGGCCGCCGACTACATCCGCGACCACGTCAGCAAGCCGGTCGTCGGCTATGTCGCGGGCTTCACCGCCCCCGAGGGCCGGACGATGGGCCATGCGGGCGCCATCGTCTCCGGCTCCTCGGGTACCGCGCAGGCGAAGAAGGAAGCGCTGGAAGGGGTGGGGGTGAAGGTGGGCGACGCGCCCACCGAGACGGCGCGCCTGGTGCTCACCCTGCTGGAAGCCGAGCGTGACGTCACTCATAGTTGATGCCAGGTCACTTTCAGGCGTCGCGACGCCCCGCTAGCGTCGTACCGACTTTCCTGTACCGGCATCCGGCACCGTGTGCGTGCGACACAGACGAGCCATGCACGACCCGCCCCCGACTGTGCACCGAGAGCGGAGCAATCGAATGGCACCCATCCTCACCCTCAAATCCGGTACCTCCTGGTCCGACGCCTGGCAGCGCTGCCTCGCCGTCGCCCCCGAGGCCTTCCGGGACGACCGCGTCCTGAACCTCTGGGACTCCTCCTGGCAGGCGGACGGCCAGGCGCTGCCCGCCACCAGCCCGATCGACGGCAGCCCCATCGCCGGGCCGCCGCGCCTGGACCGCGGCAGCGCCCACCGTGCCGTGCGGGCCGCACTGGACCGGCACCGCGCCTGGCGCCAGGTGCCCCTGCCCGAGCGCCGCGCCCGGGTCGCGGCGACCCTGGACGCCCTCACGGAACACCGCGAACTGCTGGCCCTCCTCCTCGTCTGGGAGATCGGCAAACCCTGGCGACTCGCGCAGGCCGACGTGGACCGGGCCATCGACGGCGTGCGCTGGTACGTCGACGGAATCGAACGGATGATCGGCGACCGGTCCCCGCTGGACGGCCCTGTCTCGAACATCGCGAGCTGGAACTATCCGATGAGCGTCCTGGTCCACGCCCTGCTGGTGCAGGCCCTGGCGGGCAACGCGGTCATCGCCAAGACCCCGACCGACGGCGGCGTCGCCTGCCTCACCCTGGCCTGTGCGCTCGCCGCACGCGAGGGCATCCCCGTCACCCTCGTCAGCGGCAGCGGCGGCGAGCTGTCGGAGGCGCTCGTGCGGGCGCCCGAGATCGGCTGTGTCTCCTTCGTCGGCGGCCGGGACACCGGCGCCGCGGTGGCCACCGCGGTCGCCGACCTGGGCAAACGGCACATCCTGGAACAGGAGGGCCTGAACACCTGGGGCATCTGGAACCACACGGACTGGGAGTCGCTCACCGCGGTCGTCCCGAAACTCTTCGACTACGGCAAACAGCGCTGCACGGCGTACCCGCGCTTCGTCGTCCAGCGCTCCCTGTTCGACGAGTTCCTGGCCGCGTACCTCCCGGCGGTCCGCCGAGTCCGCGTCGGCCACCCCCTCGCGGTGGAGAACCCCGAGGACCCCTACCCCGAACTGGACTTCGGCCCGCTGATCAACGCGGCCAAGGCGAAGGAGCTGACGGACCAGGTGGCCGAGGCGATCGACCGCGGCGCGATCCCCCTGCACCGGGGCCGGGCGGCGGACGCGCGCTTCCTGCCGGGCCAGGACACCTCGGCCTACGTCCACCCCGTGACCCTTCTGAACCCGCCCCCGCCCTCCCCGCTGCACCACGCGGAACCCTTCGGCCCGGTCGACACGATCATCCTGGTCGACACGGAGGCGGAACTGCTGGCGGCGATGAACGCGTCGAACGGCGCCCTGGTGGCGACACTGTCGACGGACGACCAGGAGACGTACGACCGTCTGGCCCCGCAGATCCGAGCCTTCAAGGTCGGCCACGGCAAGCCCCGCTCCCGCGGCGACCGCGACGAACTCTTCGGCGGCTTCGGCGCGTCCTGGCGCGGCGCCTTCGTGGGCGGCGAGCTGCTCGTCCGCGCGGTGACCCAGGGGCCGCCGGGGGAGCGGCTGCCGGGGAACTTCCCGGAGTACCAGCTGATGCCGTGACGGGAGGCCGGGCGCCGCCCACTTCGCGCGGGTGGCGCCCGGCTCCCCCGGCCGAGCCGAGGGGGCGGCAGAGACACGCTGACCTGGGCTTCGCGTTAAGGCGCAGCCATGCGATCACGCTGGGTAAGCGAACGTCGGGCCCGCCCGGGACCCGGCGTGCCCCTGAATACGCAGGTGAAAGGCACTCCGAAACCTTGGTATTGTTGTCCCTGTCGCCGCGGGGAAGACCCCTGGCCAGGCGGCAGACACCTAGTCCGGGTGGCGGAATGGCAGACGCGCTAGCTTGAGGTGCTAGTGCCCTTTATCGGGCGTGGGGGTTCAAGTCCCCCCTCGGACACTCGCTAACTCGCTATAGCGATACGGAATCGAGGGCCTCGACCTGACGGTCGCGGTCCTCGTCGCGTTGTCGTAGGTGATCGTGATGCCCAGGGCCTCGTAGAGGGGCTCTTTCTTGTCCGCGTCTGCGGCTTGGATACGTTGAGCGATGTCTCCGAGCCTCTCGGTAATCTCCCGGATCTGGCCGGCCGTGAGGGGCGGTTCCTTCTTGCGGGTGACGGGGGGCAGTGCGTCGAGCTTCTTCTGTGCCGCTTCCCTGTCACGTTGCGCGTCGTTGATCCACTGGGTGACGACGGTTGGGTCGGCTCCGGAGTCGAGGGCGGCCTGATAGCGGACAAGACGCCGCTCGCATTCCTTGATCGCTTGGCGGGCTTGGGCCTGCTCGAGTGTTTGGGGCTGCGCCGCGCTTGCCGCGATGCTGGCCTGGCTGAGTGCGGTGATCGTGGCGGTGAGCCGGTCCGGGGCGAAGGCGCGGGCGATCCATGCATCCAGTGCCCGGCAGATGATGTCTTCGCGCAGGTTGATGGTGCGGGGGTGGTCGAGCCCGGGGTAGAGGGCTGCTTCCTGTACTTTGTACTCGCATCGGTAGTAGACGCGGTCGCGGATCGCAGAGGGCTGCATCTTCCGTCCGCACAGAGTGCACTTCACCCGGCCTCGCAGGACGTAGGCCCGCTGGCTGCTTCGCCGGTTGGGGCGTTCCTGCCGCTGGTAGGCGCGGGCGCGCTGCCTGCGGGCCCGCTGGGCGGCTTCGAAGAGTTCCTTGGCGATGAGCGGCTCGTGTGCGGGTTCGTTGGACCAGATCCACTCGTCGCTGGGGTTGTGGGTCATGGTGGTGCGGTGGCCGAGGGTGACGTCGTCGATGTCGAGGAGGCGTTCTTCCTTGCTTGTCCGTGGCCTGCGCACCGCCGTCGCGCGTGGCGGACAACTTGACGTTGGCCGTGGTGGTGTTGAGAGTCAGGTGCTGCAGGCGTGGATCGGCCGCCGCCTTGGCGGACTTGACCACGAGGATCGAGGAGTACCCGGAGGCGTCCGCGGTCAGCTGGAGGTCGACCTGGGGCAGCACGTCGGGGTAGGTCGCGGTGTCACCGGAGATCACCGGCTTGGGCAGTGCACTCGGCCAGGAGAACCTCAACTTGTCGCTGCCGCTGTGCAGCGTGTCCAGCGCACCGGAGCCGCCGCCGGAGAAAGCCACGTCCGTGACGGCGGCCTTGGGCGCCCAGGTCCCGTCCGCCCGCCGCACCAGTGCGGTGTCGATCGGCACCCACCTCCCACGCTGCAGTGTGCGCTGCGGCATCGAGGAGTCGGTGCGGTGAACGTGCCGTCCGGGTTGGCCACCACCACCGTTCCCGTGTCGGTGAGTTGGTCGATGGTCACCGGCTTGCCGGTTGCCTTCGCCCGGGCGGACGCCGCCTCTGTGGGGTTGAGACGCGTTTCAGCGGACCGAGGAGCGCTGCCGCGTGCGGTGTGAGGGCGTGAGGAAGCTGGAGCGGTTGGTGTCGCATGTGCTGGTGCCATGGCGGCCAGCGACCCGGCTGCCAGGGTTGCGGCGAGGACGGTGGCGAGCGGCCTCGCCGTGGGGCGTCTGGAACCGCGTTTGGGTGTGTGAGAGGCGGACATCGAAGTTGGTGTCCTTCGAACTCATGCGGTTCCCCCCGTGGGCCCCGCGTCGGTGTGCAATTCTCAGGGCCACCAAGGTCGAGGTCCGTTGCTAACTGTTCGTCAAGTGACTTCACTGCGTGGCTTTTTGACGGACTGACGTCGGCTGACGTGTCAACTCAGGTGCTTTTTTTGGCTCCTTCTGTGGAGAACCTTTGCGTATTGCGTCGAAGTCACGCCCTAGCGTGAAGCTCCGCGGGGGGCCTTGATCGACTGTGCCGCCCCTTTGGCGTGCACCCGCTCGACCGGCGGGCTGCTTGTGGGTGCTGGGATCGAGGAGGGGAAGGCACCGCATGGAGCGGACATCGGGGTGGAGACGCGTTCGGGCGACCTGCGCCGTCCGGCGGGCTCATCGCATGGCATTCGTAGCGACAGGCGCCTTGGTGGCGGGGCTGCTGCCCTCCGGCGTGGCCACTGCCGTCGCTTCGGAGACGCGGCACGTGTCTGCTCCAGCCGTTCCGCACGACAAGCGGATTCCCTTCACCCGCAAGACGCCCAAGCACGTTCCCGCGCGCAAGGCGTTCAAGCACTTCGATCCCACCGCGCACACGAAGCTCCCCGCGCCGGGCAGCGCGACGGTCACTCTGCCCGTCGTGGCGGCCTCCACGCGTCTGACCGCCAAGGCGACTCAGGTGCGGGCCGGTAACACGCCCGTCCTGCTCGGCGCCGCCGCGGGTGCACAGCCACCGGCGACGGACGTCACCGGATCTCAGCGGGTGCGGGTGACCGTGCTGTCCCAGAAGGCCGCGCGGGCGGCCGGTATTCACGGTGTGCTCTTCACCCTGCAGCGCACCAGCCCGGGTGGCGGAAAGGTCGCCCTGCGTGTCGACGACTCCTCCTTCCGCTACGCCTTCGGCGGTGACTTCGCCTCACGACTGCACCTTGTCCAGCTACCAGCCTGCGCGCTGACCACGCCGAAGCTGACCAAGTGCCAGGCTCAGACCGCAGTGCGCACTGCCCCCAGCACGCCGCTGTCCGCGCAGGTCGCCATCCCGGGCCCGAGCGCGGCGGCGTCGCGTGCCGTCGGCTCTGCTCACTCGGCGACGGCGTCGCCCGGGGCGGCGACTGTCATGGCGGCAACCTCGGGTACGTCGGGTTCGTCCGGTGACTACTCGGCGACCAGTCTGTCGCCGGGCGGCTCCTGGTCGATTGCCGGCAACACGGGCGCGTTCACCTACAGCTATCCGATCTCGGTGCCACCGGCGATCGGCGGAGCGGTACCGAACGTCGATCTCTCTTACACCTCCTCCACCCAGGACGCGCGCACCGAGGGGACCAACAACCAGTCTTCGTGGCTGGGCGACGGCTGGAACTCGACGGAGAACTACGTCGAGCGCACGTACAAGTCCTGCCGGGACGACTCGTCGTCCGGTGCACCGGACAATGATGGCGACCAATGCTGGGCGGGGCAGATCCTCACCCTGTCGCTGAACGGCAAGTCCACCGATATCGTCTACGACGATGCCACCAAGACCTTCCGCCCTTCTGACGACAACGCCACCACCAAGATCGAGGACCTGACCGATGCCACGAACGGAACGGCGAACGGGGAGTACTTCAAGGTCACCAGTGACGGGGTGCAGTACTTCTTCGGCCGCAACCGGCTGCCGGGCTGGTCCAGCGGCAAGGACGAGACGAAGTCCGTGTGGACCGAACCGGTCTACCACGCACACAGCGGCGTATCCGACTGCCCGGACAGCACGGACTTCGCCTCCACTTCCTGCACGCTGGGCTACCGCTTCAACCTGGACTACGCGGTCGACACCCATGGCAACGCCACCGCCTGGTACTACTCGCCGGAAACGGGTTACTACGGCGCAGACATGAAGAACACCGCGGTGTCCTACACTCGCAGCGGCACCCTGTCCCGCATCGACTACGGCATGACCGCCTCGACGATCTACTCGGGCACCGCGCCGGAGCAGATCCTCTTCGACACCGACGAGCGCTGCATCCCGGGCACTCCCTCGGGCAACACATGTGCGGACAGCCAGTTCACCCCCGCCAACGCCGCGTACTGGCCAGACGTTCCGGTGGACCTGAACTGCACCTCGGGCTCGTCGAGCTGCACCAACCACGGCCCGAGCTTCTGGACCCGCAAGCGCCTGACGTCGATCACCACCCAGATCCAGGTGGGCGGTGCGACCAAGCAGGTCGACAAGTACAGCTTCACGCAGTCCTTCCCCGACGGCGGTGACCACGCGCCCACCTTGTGGCTGGACTCCATTCAGCGCATCGGCCTGGACACCTTGGGTGGCGCGTCCGGCAGTACGTCCACGCCGGCGGTGAGCTTCGACCCCCCGCTGCAGCTGCCCAACCGGGTCGGGACGATCCCGCAGATGCCGCTGATGTACCACGACCGAATCCAGACGGTCACCAGCGAGACCGGCGCGCAGACCACGGTCACCTATGACCGGCCCGACTGCTCCAGCGCCCCGGCGAGCGACCCGAACGACCCCACGGATGCGGCAGCCAAGACCTTCGCCTCGACCAACACCCTGTCTTGCTTCCCGGTGTACTGGACGCCGGACGGGCAGCCGTCGCCGTGGATGGACTGGTTCTACAAGTACAAAGTCACCTCCGTCGTCACCACGGACCCGCACAACTCCTACCAGGACGGCACCCAGCCCGAACTGGAGACGGACTACACGTACAAGGGCAACCCCGGCTGGCACTACGACGACAACGAACTCGTCAAAGCCAAGAACCGTACATGGGGCCAATTCCGCGGCTACCCGGAGGTGGACGTCACCACCGGAGACCTCAACGTCTTCCACTACACCAATGGCGCCAAGGTCCACGACCAGAAGACCCTGACGAAGACCTATTACTTCCTGGGCATGAACGGCGACACCCTGCCTGGCGGCAAGACCCGTTCCGTACCCGACCTGACCAGCCAGGACGGCGCCATCTCGGTCGCGGACGACGACACCCTGGCCGGCCAGACGTTCGAGACCGACACCTACACCAGCGCCACGGGCAGCCTGGACAAGGCCGTCGTCAACGTGCCCACGGCCATCGGCCCCACGGCCAGCCGCAACCGCAGCGGTCTTCCGGACCTGACCGCGCAGATGGTCCGCCCCGCCAAGACGCTGACCCGACAGGCCGTGTCCTACGGCTGGCGCAAGACCGAGACCGACACCTTCTACAATCGGACGTTGGGCAAATCGACGACCGGCATGCCCGTGCAGGTCGACGACCGGGGCGAAACCGCCGACAGCGACAACGTCGCCAAGTGCACCTACACCCGCTACCTCACCGGCAGCGGAAACACCCTGGTCGTCCCCGCCGAGGTCATCACAACCGCTCAGGACTGTTCCACTGCCGGAGCCACTCCCAGCGGGACACTGATCGCCGACACCCGCAGCTCCTACGACACCAACGCCTTCGCCTACGACGGTGACGGCCAGCAGAACCCGGCTCTGCCCAAGACCGGTGACGTCACCCTGGTCCGGAAGGCATCGGCCGCCAGCGGCGCCACCGCGACCGCGTTCGTGGACCAGGCCGCCACCAGCTACGACTCCTACGGCCGCGCCACCAAGGAAACCCGCACCCCCAAATCCACTTCCCCGGACGGCAAGAGCCTCGCCCAAACGATCTTCACCCACTACACCCCGTCCAGCAGCGAACTCCCCACCACCAGCACGACCATCACCCAGGTCACGCCCGGTGTGGACTGCTCCACGGCCACCACGTCATCCAAGGACTGCCAGCTCACCAGCAGCACCGTAGACCCGGGCCGCACCCTGCCCACCGCCAAGACGGACGCGGCCGGCCTGCTCACCTCGCTCACGTACGACGCACTTGGCCGACTGACCGCCGTGTGGTTGCCCAATGAGGTCAAGGCCAACAGCGCACCGGCGAACATGACCTACACCTACGGCCTGTCCCAGTCGGCCCCGTCAGTCGTCGCGTCCAACGCGCTCCTGGACAACGGGGGTTACAAGACCAGCGAAACGCTGTACGACGCGATGCTGCGGCCACTGCAGGTACAGGCGACCGCGGAGAACTCCACCACCACGGTCTCGGACACTCAATACGACTCGCATGGCTGGACGGTCGTCACCGACAACGCCTACAACGTGGGCGGCACCCCCGGCAGCAGCCTGATCTCCGTCTCGCAGGTGTCCATCCCGGACACCACCGTCACCGACCACGACGGGCAGGGCCGCGCCGACTTGGTCACCGAGGAACACGACGGGGCCAAGAGCCGGACCACGACCACCGCCTACACCGGGGACAAGACCACCGTCCTGCCGCCCAAGGGCGGCGTGGCCACCACCACGGTCGTGAACGCTCGCGGTCAGAGCACCGAACTCGACCAGTACACCGCTGCCCCCGCACTGAGCGGGTCGGCGGCGGCAGGCTTCACCGCCACCGGCGGCACCAGCTCATCCACCACCTACGCTTACAACGCCGCCGGGCAGCAGACGCGGGCCACCGGCCCGGACAAGACGGTGTGGACGTTCGGTTACGACCTGCTCGGCCGCAAGAGGTCGCAGACCGACCCGGACGCGGGCGGCAACAGCTACGGGTACGACGATGCCGGCAATCTGACCTCCACCACCGACGCCAAGCAGGTCGAACTCGACTACACCTACGACCTCCTGGGCCGCAAGCTCACCGCCAGGGACCACTCGAAGTCCGACTTCCAGTTCGCCTCCTGGACCTACGACACGCTGCGCATCGGCCTGCCGACCTCCTCCACCCGAAACGTCGAGGGCGTGACCGGCGGCTACACGGTCGCCGCCACGGGTTACACCGTCCTCGGCAAGCCGACCGGAACAAAGATCACCCTGCCGGCGTCCGAGGCGCCACTGCCGTCGACGTACACGACGACGTACACCTACACGGTCAGGGACCAACTGCTGGCCACGCAAAGCGACCCGCGCACCCAGGGGCTGAACAGCGAGCTGATCACGTACGGCCGCGACACGCTGGGCAACCCGACGAAAACCAGCAGCAGCGCCAACATCTATGTCGGTGCGACCACCTACACGAACTACGGTGAACCGTCCCAGGTCACCCTGGGTGCCTCCACCAACCCGGCGTGGGCCACCTACAGCTACGACGACCAGACTCGCCGGCTGACCGACCGCCTCATCAGCCGTACAAAGGCGCCCGGTCCGACGGTCGACGAGACCACGTACAGCTACGACGCCTCCGGCAACCCCACCTCCGCCACCGATCAGCAGTCGGAGACCGGCAACACCCTCACCGACCAGCAGTGCTACGGCTACGACGCCCTGGACCGGCTCACCGACGCCTGGATCGCCAACGACAACTGCGCCGCCGATCCGCCCACGACCAGTACGCTCACCACAACGCCCGGCTCCTACTGGCAGAGCTTCAGCTACGACGCCATCGGCAATCGGAAGCAGAGCGTCGACCACGCCACCGGCGGCTCGAGCACCAACGTCACCACCACCTACACCGACGGCTGCACCGCGAACTGCAACCGCACCGGCGCCCAGCCCCACACCCTGACCGCCACCACCGGTGGCACCAACCCGACCGACTTCGGCTACGACGAAGACGGCAACCTGCACACCCGCACCCCCACCACCGGCCCCGACCAGACCCTGACCTGGGACGACGAGAACCACTTGGCCCAGGTGGACACAGGCGGCTCCAGCCCTACGACCACCAAGTACCTCTACGACGCCGACGGCAACCAGCTCATCCGCCGCGACCCCGGCAAAACCACTCTGTTCGCCGGCGACACCGAGATCATCGTCAACACCGGCGTCACCCCCAACGTCCTCCTCGGCGCCGTCCGCGCCTACACCCATGGCGGCGCCGGAACCCCCGTGGCCGTCCGCTCCAGCCTCCCAGGTGGCGGAGTGAAGTACCTGTTCAACGACCCCCACGGCACCGCGACCCTGGCCATGGACGCCACCACCCAACAGGTCGCCCGCCAGCAGTACACCCCCTACGGGCAGCCGCGCGCCAGCGCCAATGCGACCACCTGGCCCGACCCCACCCACTCCTACCTCGGCAAACCCCAGGACACCTCCACCGGCTACACGGACGTCGGAGCCCGCAAGTACGACCCGAGCCTGGGCCGCTTCATCAGCGTCGACCCGATTCTGGAAGCCACCAGCCCTCAGGAACTCGGCGGCTACACCTACGCCGCTGATAATCCCGTCACCTCCGCCGACCCCAGCGGCCTCGAATCCTGCTACCCGCACTACTGCTCCGGAGACAACGGCACCAACAAGCCGTACAAGCGATACGACGACCCCGCGTCCTCCGGCTATGAGCCACCGGAGGACAGGAAACTGCCGCCGATCAAGCTCATGAAGGATTTCGGCGGGGGGACACCCACCATCACACAGATGGTGAGCTACGGAACGTACCGCGCAGACCTCTCCCCGGTGAGGAACGTTGAGCTCTATTACCGTGAACGGTGCAGCGGTGAAGACCTGCTCTGGACCTCTTCCTGCCAGGGATTCCAGAAGTTCTACCACTTCTGGGCCGACATCAAGCACGTACCGAGCAACCCTTGCACGGCTGTAAGCCTGTGCGAGTCTCTCGGTGACCTGGCTGCCGGTATAGCCATGGCGGCCGCGGCGGAGGGTGTTCCCTTCTGCAGTTTCGATCCGAAGACACCGGTTTTGATGGCCGACCGAAAAACAAAGCCCATCGGCAAGATCAAACCGGGTGACCGCGTGGAGAGCGCCGACCAGGCGAGTGGTAAGCATCGCGGGCCCCGCAAGGTCACCGCTCGCTTGGTCCACCACGACGACGACCTCGTCGATGTAACGATCCGAGGCGCCGGCGGCCACGACGTAACGCTCCACACCACCTCGCGTCATCCCTTCTGGGACGACACCCTCCACACCTGGATCCCCGCCGGAAAACTCAAACCCGGTCATGCCCTCAACACCGCCGCCAACCACCACGTCCGCATCGACGCGGTCATCGCCCCCCCTGGCGCCGCGGACATGTACAACCTCACCGTCCAGCAACTTCACACGTACTACGTGATGGCTGGAAACACGCCCGTACTGGTGCACAATGCCTGCGGCGAACCGACTCATGCGGAAGAGTGCTACTGCAACTGGGGAGAGCCGGTCGTTCCGCGCAATGCCGACAAGGGTGCCGCGGAGAGTGAAGCGGCCTGGGGTGAGACGGCTAAATCCGGGACAGCCACCCGCGATATCCACGGTACGGACCGCACAGGCCTGCGTGGTGTCGACGTCGACCACGTCTGGCAGAACGGGACGATGTACACGCAAAATGATGGGCAAATTGTGAAAGTTCTGGCCACCGGAAATGGGAGATACGACATTGTGGTGCGGGACCTGAGTAATCCCAGCGCTGCCCCGACTACTGTGTTGCACGACGCGACACAGAACTATCTCGACAACAAGCTCAACAGTGGGCGATGGCAATGACCGACGAACGATCGACGTGGACTGGCGCGGTGACCGAGCGGCTGCGGTGTTGTATCTGCGGAGGATCGACCGACGATGCACCCGACTACGTGCTTGTCGAGTTGACCGCCCCCTTCGTCAAGACGCGTCAATGGCTGGGAGCCCACGCCGAGCACCTCAACGACGTGCTCGCGGAAGGCTTTGAGGTCGAAGTGCACATGATGTGACTCTCGAAGCCGGCCGAATCCCCTCCTGGCCCGCATGTTGAGGCCCGATGGTGCCAAGGCGCAGATGGCCCTGGCCTGCGGCTGCGTGCTGCGGAGTGGTCCGTAGCACGCAGGCCGTGGGCTGGGGGCGTTACCTGAAGTGTTTGCCGGAGACGGTCGTTGGGTTGCCCCGCATTGGTGGTTCGGCCGGGCGGAGTGGTCTCACATGGACCTATTCGGCACCTGGCCGAAGCCTGGCGCCATGGCTCTGATGCGGGGAACCGGGCTGCTCAGTCAGGTCATCGAGCACGGCGAAATCGCCGGCTCATGCACGTTTGCGAGCGCGCCCGGCGTCTACGGCCGCCGAGGTGGTGCGGGGTAGTCATCGGTACCGGCCCGGACTGCGGGAGTCGACCTCCCGCAGGAGAAGCTGACCCTGGGTGAGGCATACGCCGAGTCCGGCTACGTCGTGGTGCACGAGACGATGGTGTCCCGCCAAGTGGTGTAGCAGCGATCTCTGCATAGCCCCTGGTCATGAGGCGGCCATCGCGCAACTCTCCGAGCAGAGAGGCTCGTTGAGAGAGGTGACGCGATGGCCTTGTCCCAGCATGACTTACTCCGGCTGATGGAGTCACTGCGTACGGCGGACGGAATCGAGTTGGTCCGGGTCCTGGCCCAGCGGATCCTGCAGGAGCTGATCGAGGCCGAGGCCACCTCGTTCATCGGGGCCGAGCCCGGCGAGCACATCGAGACCCGGACCAACCTGCGCAACGGTCACCGTGGAAAGACGCTGACCACGCAGGCCGGAGATCTCGACCTGGCGATCCCCAAGGTCCGCACCGGCAGTTTCTTCCAGGCGCCTGCGGAGACCACGAACGGCCGGGGCGCTGTTCACCACCGCCTGACAGTTGTCCGCTCCCCTTCTCCAGAGGGGAGCGCAAAGCGTTACTAGCTCGCTACGCTGAGGTCATGTCTGCTGGCGATATCCCTAACGAGTCCCCCACCCAGCCTTCGGACGATTCCGAGGACTCGCGCAGGCCACCTCATCCCGGTACTCGCGTCGAAGGGCTGGAGGTGCCCCGTGGTGTCCCGCGTGAAGACCCTGGTTCGGGCTGCTGATCAGGCCGTTTGTCTGCCTGCCGTCAGGCTGCTTGCTGGTACTCGTTGATGAGGCCGCCGAGTAGTCGAGTGCGGCGGACGCGGCCTCCGAAGGGGATGACAGGTGCCGTCTGGCCGGTCCCCGAGGCTTGGGGAGATCATTGGTGGAGGGATTGGTGGGGGCGGTGCCGGTTGTAGTGGTCGGTGTAGGTGTTCAGGACGGTGCGCAGGTGCCGTTCGTTCATGATGAGTAGGCGGTCGGTGCACTCGCGGCGGACGGTGCCGACCCAGCGTTCCGCGAAGGCGTTTGCCTTCGGCGATCTCGGCGGGGAAAGTAGCACCTGCACGCCCGCGTTGGCGAGCACGGCGTCGAAGGCGTCGGAGAACTTCCTGTCCCGGTCGCGTAGGAAGAACCGGAACCGGTCCACCCGGTCTTCGAGGTCCATCATCAAGTTCCTCACCTGCTGGGTCACCCAGTCCCGGTTCGGGTGCGCGCTGATGCCGAGGACGTGCACTCCGCGCGTTGCGACTTCCATGAGGAACAGCACGTACAGCCGCCGGCAGAACGCGGTATCCACATGGAAGAAGTTGCAGGCCAGCAGTCCGGAAGCCTGGGCGCGTAGGAAGGAGGCCCAGGCGTCGTGAGCCCGCTGGGGCGCGGGCGGAATGTTGCCCTGCCGCAGAACTGACCGGACGGTGGCGGCGCAGACCGTGATGCCCAACCGGGCCAGCTCTCCCTGCACTCTGCGGTGTCCCCACAGCGGATTCTCCCGCGCGAGACGCAGGATCAGCTCCCGCGTCTCCTCCGATATCGGCGGCCGACCGGGGCTCTTGTGGGGGTAGGTCCACTTGCCGGCGATCAGTTCTCGGTGCCAGCGCAGCAGCGTCGCTGGGGTGACGAAGAAGCTGCTCCAGCTCTGTCTAGGCAGCAGACGCGACAGGGCCGCCAGCAGGACCCGGTCGGCCGGTTCCAACCTCGGTTTACCGAGCTGGCGTTGGAGTACAGCGAGCTGGTGCCGCAGCACCAGCAGTTCGACGTCCTTGGCAGCGTTGCCCAGCAGCCGCAGTCCCGCCAGCTCCAGCGACCTGCGCGTCAGCAGATAGAGCCATGACCACCGCATGGATCTCGATCACGCCCCGGTCTACCACCGTCCCGCAGCGAAACGTCGTGATCAGTGGCCCGAACTCGGATTTTCACGCGGGACAGGGCCGAGCAGGCAGTCGCAGCCCGGGGTCCCCTTGGAGCGCAGGGCCTCCCGCCCGCCCGCCTCCAGGCACGGCGCCACTGGTAGACGGACTTCTCGCTCACCCGTAACTCCCGGGCGATGCACGGTGCTTTCACACGCTCCTTGAAGGGGTCGACGGCCTGCATCCGTACCCCTTCGCGGCGCTTGCGCTGCTCGGCGGTCAGCCCGCCCCCATCTGCGTACCGCATACCTCCGGGGTACCAGCCAAGGGACACGCCGTCACCAGGTCCGACGAAGACCCAGACCCTACGACGCCGAAGTCAGTAAGCGACGCATCAGTGCAGTTCAGAGACCACCCGGACAGCGTGGTAGTCGGTAAACTGGACAAGCCTTTCAATCTCAGTAACCGCGGGCTCGCCGCCGATGTGGCGGCCAAGCACGGGCCAGAGGAAGTTGAGGCAGATGTGTGTCGATGTACGGCTCGGCGGTCGGCTTGAAAGGGTGATTGTGATGCCGCATGCATCGATCTTGTAACCGAGTTGCGCGAGACCGCCTCCGGCGCGCGCCCGGCCGACGACAATATGAGCGTGTCCCCTTCACGTGACCTCGAACTTGAGGACGGCACACCCGTCCGATTCCTGCTCGCGCCCGTCAACGGCACGGCGCCTACCGTACCCGCCGACGACCTCCCCGAGGGCATGGGAAGGGCGGTACCCGTGTCGGCCGGTGGGCGGGCGGTCGTCGACTTCGCGGCCGGGGCCCTTCGCGGCGCGCTCAGACCGCTCGGCCCGCTTCTCCAGGAGGTCCACTCCGCGGCCACGGCCGTGCCCGAGCCGCCGACCGAGCTGAGCGTGACCTTCGGCGTCCAGGTCGGCCAGGATCTCAAGCTCGGGATCGTCGGCGGCACGGCCCAGGCCCACCTCACCGTCACCGCCAGCTGGAAGCCAGCTCCGCAGACTGGCACGGCGTCCGCGGCGGAGTGACGCGTGGGATGGTTCGGAACCGCGGGGGACGGCGCCGGCGACGCGTCCCTCCACGTCGTGTCCATCCGCCGGGCCGTGGACGGTAAGGCCGTGGGGGCGGGATTCGTCTTGGGCGGCGAGGCGGTGCTGACCTGCGCTCACGTCATCAACGCAGCTCTGGGCCGGACCATGCTCGACCCGCGAGCGCCCGGACTGGCTGAGATCGTCGTCGAGGTGCACGACGGCGAGGCGTCCTCGCAGCGGTATTTCGCGCGCGTGGCCCACTGGATCGCCCCGCGCGCCCGCGACGGCGGACCAGTGCGGCCGGGTGACGACGAATGGCTCGGCGATCTGGCCGTGCTGCGGGTGGACGGGCCGGCCGGTGGTCTGCCCGCCGGCCCCCGTCGGGCGGCCATGACGGTCGGCCAGGAGGTGGAGGCCTGTCACGGCTCCGGCGTCGAGGCCACCTTCGCGGTCCTCACCGTGCGCCGGCTCAACGGATCCCGGGCTTATCTGGACGGCGCGCCCACCGGAATGGCGGTCGGCCCCGGCTACAGCGGCAGCCCGCTGTGGTGCGAGGCGGAGAAGGCCGTGGTCGGCCTGGTAGTCGCCCACTTCATGCCGCCCGTGGACCGTGGCACGGGCGCTCCGCGCCTGCCCAGCACCCAGGACCTCGCACGGCGCAGCTGGGCCGCGCCGTGGCAGCGCGTGGAGGCCGAGCTGCGCCCGCTCGGCGTGCTGGACAGTGTGATGCCCGAGCCGCCCGACCCGGACGATCACTCCTTCCTGCTGCTGGTGCAGGCCATAGAGGACATCTTCCCTTCCGCAAGCGGCCGCGTGGAGGGCGCCAAGCGGCTGGCCCGGGCCTGTGGGGTCCCGCACGGCAGCGACGTCACCCCGCCCACGCCCGAGGAGTTCGCGGCGTTCCTGCTGACGCATCCGCGGGCGCTGGCGGCCCTGGCGGGAAACCTGCGGCGCGACGCTCCGCGGGACGCCGACCGCGTCCTGGCGGCAGGCGCCCTGTCCCGGACGCCCCTGTTGCTGTCACCTCGGGAGTACGTCGCACTCCGCAAGCACCTGCGGGCGATGGAACCGGAGGTGCTGGCGCGGGTCCCCGAGGCGGTGCGTGCCGCGCTGCCGCACTTGGCGGCGCTGCCCGGCACGGACACCGTGGAGGCCCTCCTCAGTCACCTGGAGGCGCTGCCGGGCGACGGCCGCTCGGGCGACGGAGAGCCCCGGGTGCCCGCACTGTTACGGGTGATGGAGTATGTCGGTGCGCTGTGCGCAAGCGCCGTACGGCCACAGCTGCGATTGTGGGCGGACGGGGTGGCACAGCGGCTGGGCATCCCCCGGGCGGCCATCGGTGAACGCCGCTCCGACGCCCAGGACTGGGTGCGGTCGTTGCGTGCCCGGGCCGCGCGCGTACGCGTCCTGGTCCAGGTGACACGGGCCGGGCAGGGCCGGCATCAGCTGAGGATCTGGTGCGACGAAGGCGCGGGGCCCCGGCAGGTCTCGACGGACAGCGTCACGTCGCACTCGGCGTCGGAGGCCGCGCGGGAAGTGCTGCGCGTGCTCGATTCCCTCACGCCACCCGCCGACGACGAACGGCCGCCCCTCGTTGAGGTGCTGGTGGACCGCAGCGGTCTCAACCTGCCGGTCGACGAGTGGACGGCACGGGACCCGGAGGCCCTTGTGCCCGGAGTGCTCGGCGTGGAGTTCCCGTTGGTGGTGCACTGTCCGGAACTCCTGCGTCGGCACGCCCGGTTCCTGGCCCACTGGCGCAGCCGATGGAGTCGGCTCGACTCGGGCAAGACGCTCGTGGTCTCCGCGTCCATGGACCGCGACGCGATCTACTCCCGGCTCGTCAACCAACTCGACACCGTACGCGTCTGTGTGGACGTGCCCCCCGGCCCCCGGGACGGCATCGTGCAGACCTGCCTCGCCCTGGGCATACCCGTGGTGGTGTGGGACCGAGGTCGCGACGGCACCTCCCACACCGTCCGGTACACGGCGCAGATCGCCACGCCGGAACTGCCCGACGGAGTAAGGGACTACCGCGCCAACGCCAAGGCCAACCCGCCCGATTTCCCCGGCCGCCCGGTCCTCGCCTGGGCGGACGCCGACCGCACCGTACCCCGGCTGTACCTGACCGAACCCCAGGAGAGCGCATGACATCCGCTGTCGACGCCGACTGGCGTCTGTTCCGCGGCGACGGCGTCCCCCGGTCCGTCACGCTGCCCTCGGCCCCGCCGTGGCGTCGCTTCACCCCCGCGCGGTCGATGCGACCCGAATTGCCGTACGTGATCGCGCCGCAGCACGCCGACGTCGTCAACGCGGCACTGCACCTGCGCCGTCCGCTGCTCGTCACCGGGCCGGCCGGGACCGGGAAGTCCTCACTCGCCCGCGCCATCGCCCACGAGCTGCGGCTGGGCGAGCTGCTGCGCTGGCCCGTCAACAGCCGCTCGACCGTGAAGGACGCCCTCTACCAGTACGACGCGATCGGCCGGCTGCGTGAGACGACGCTCAGCCGCGACCGCGGTGAACGAGAGCCGTCCATCGGCACGTTCGTCCGGCTCGGTCCGCTCGGCACCGCGCTGGTCCCCTCGGTCACCCCGCGCTGTCTGCTCATCGACGAGATGGACAAGGGCGACGTCGACCTGCCGAACGATCTGCTCACGGTCTTCGAGGACGGTTTCTTCGACATCCCGGAACTCTCCAGGCTGCCCGAGGACGTGGCCGACGTGGACGTGCAGACGTACGACCACCGCGGCGCCGTCCGTGTCCACCAAGGGCTTGTGCAGTGCGCCGAGTTCCCGGTCGTCGTCATCACCAGCAATGGCGAGCGCGACTTCCCGCCCGCGTTCCTGCGCCGGTGCCTGCGGCTGGACCTGCCACTGCCCGACGAGCAGCGGCTGCGCACCATCGTCGCCGCGCACCTCGGCGAGGAGGCGATGCGGGAGGCCGACGACATCATCGAGGTCTTCCTACGCCGTCGCGCCCTGGGCGAACTGGCCACCGACCAGTTGCTCAACGCCGTGTTCCTGCGCACCGGCGGTGTCGAACTCGGCGCGGAGGGGCTGCTGGACGCCGTCCTGCACCAGCTGACCGGGGCGATGTGACCATGCCGGCCGGTGGGGAGCGGCTCTCCGAGGTGCTGCGCACCCTCGCGGGCTGCGGGCTGGACCTGGACGCCGACCAGATCCTCGACGTGCTGTGGCTGGCCCGCCGCCTCCCCACGGGCGCCGACACCCCTCTCCGCCGGCACGCGCCCGACCGGCCGCAGCAGCCCGCGCCGCCCGACGACCCCGGACCGCAGGACCGTACCGCTCCGCCCCAGCCCGCGCCTGAGCCCGGCGCCCCGGAGCTGCCGGACCTTACCAGCCCCAGCCTGTACTCGTCGGCCCGCCAGACCCCGGCCCCCGAGCCACGGCCCGCGCCCGCGGGGCGCGAACCCCGCCGGGCCCTGCCGGTGCGCGTCCCCGAGGAGAAGGCGCTCGCCGACGAGCTGGAACTCGGTCGGTCCCTGCGCCCGTTGCGCCGCCGCCACGACAGCCGGCATCGCACGGAGATCGACGAGGACCGCACCGCCTCGGCGCTCGCCGAGACGCACCTGCCGGACGTGGTGGAACGGCCGGTACGAGAACGCTGGCTGGACCTCATCCTGCTCGTCGACGACGGCTTGTCCATGCTGCTATGGCACCGGCTCGGCACCGAACTGCGCGCCCTCCTGGAGCGCCTCGGCGCCTTCGCCGTCACCCGGGTTCTCGGCCTCGACACCCGCAGCGCGAGCCGACCGCGTCTGCACGCCCGGCCGTTCCGTCCCGACAGCACCGAGTTGCCGCTGACCACCGTCAACGACCCCTCCGGACGGAACCTGTTGCTGGTCGTCAGCGACGGCATGGGCCCTGCCTGGCGGTCCGGCGCGATGCACCGGCTGCTCGCCGAGCGCGCGGGCCGAGGCCCGGTCGCGGTTCTGCACACCCTGCCCCCGGACATGTGGGATGCCTCCGGGATCTCGGCCGCACACTGGCAGGCCACCACCCGGCGCATCGGCGGCGCCAACACTTCCTGGAAGATCACCGACCCGGTGCTGCCCGCTGAAATCAGCAGCTTCGACGACATCCCGGTCCCCGTCCTGGAACCCACGGCGGACTCGCTGCGGGTGTGGGCCCGGCTGCTCGCCTCACCCGGCATCACCGTGGAACTGCCACTGCTGGCCCGACCCGACCGGTACTCCGCCGTCGCCACGGCGCGGGACCTGAGCAGCGCCCAGCACTTCCGGGACGCGGCCACCCCCGAGGCGTACCGCCTCGCCGCCCACCTCGCGGCGGTCGCCCCGCTCTCCGTGCCCGTGATGCGGCTGGTGCAGACGGCGGTGCCCTGGTCCGCCACCACCTCACACCTTGCCGAAGTGTTCCTCGGCGGCCTCGTGCGGCCCCACCCGGCCCCCGTGTCCGGCCCGCTGCCGGCCAAGCACCGGGTCTTCGACTTCTCGGACGACTCCAAGACAGTCCTCCTGGACGCCGTCCCGCAGGCGGAACTCCTGCGCACTGGCCGCCGGATCGCGCGCCGTCTGGAGGAACTCGCGGGCAGCTCACCCGACTTCCCGGCGTGGCTGCTCCACCCGGACGGCTCCGACACCCTGTCCGACTCGCAGCTGCCGTTCAGCAGCATCGAGCGTCGGCTCCTCAGCCGGTTCGGTGTGTCCTTCGGCGACACACACCTCACCCCGGTGCCGGCCCCACTGCGGCCCGGCACCGGTACGGACGACTGGGAACCGCTCACCGACGAGGACCCGCGCAGCGTCGGAGGCTACGAACTGCGCGGCCGTCGGCGCGGGCGCCGCACGATCGTCTACCGGGGCGTGGACACCGAAGGCAGAGAGGCCGTACTGCGTCTGCCACGCGCCGACCTGCCCGCCGCAAACGCCGGACTGATCGCGGTGGAGGCCGAGGCGCTGGCCCGCCTCCAGGGCCAGTACGCGCCCCTGCTGCTCACCGCCGGGCTGCAGGAGTCCCCGCCCTGGCTCGCCATGACACCGATCGCGGACGCGGGAGCGCCCGACGCGCAGCCGACACGGCTCGCGGAGATCTTCACCCGGGCCCTGACCGACGGCACCGCGCCCTTCGACACCCTGCAGGGCCTGCTGGTCTCCTGCTATCTCGCCAACGCGGTCGCCCTGTGCCACGTCAACCGGCTCATACCCGCGACGCTGGACCCCGACAGCGTGTACGTGCTGCGCCGCACCGTGGTCCTGGGCGACCTGTCAGACTGTGCCGTCGACGGGATGTACCTGGGCTCGGGCGCCGCTCCCACCCGCGAAGACAACGTGCGGGCTCTGGGCGAGCTGCTCCAGGTCATCAGCAGCAAGGCCGGCTGGGACATGCCGGGCCTACCCGAAGGCATGCATCTGTGGCAGGGCGACACATGGGAACAACTGCGACGACTCGTGCTGCGCTGCATCGACCCCGATCCGGCGCAACGGCCTGCGGCGAGCGAGGTCGCCGAGATGCTCGCCCGGTACGTCGCCCGAACCCGTCTCCAACTGGGTGGCCCGCGATCACCGGCGGTCCAGGAGAGCCGGGTCGAGCCCGTGCCGCTCACGCCGCCGCCCGCGATCGCCAGCGGCACACCCCCCGCGCTGCGGCTTCCGCGCTTCGGCTCTGCCCGCCGGGAGGCCGAGGCCCGGCTGGAGCGGCTGCGGGAACCCTTGCCGCACAGCAGGCGCTTGACCCTGGTCGGCGCCTACCACTACAGCGGCCGCGCCACGACCACGATGGTCCTCGGGTCCGTTCTTGCCGTGGTGCGCGGTGAACCGGTCCTGGCCCTCGACGGATCCGCCTCCGAAGGGGCGTTGGACGCCTTCCTCACCGACCGGAACCCGGCTGTCGTACGCGATCTGGCGGCGCTGCCACCCCCATCGTCGTATGAGAAGATCCGCGCCCGCACCACCCGCCTGCCGTCCGGCCTGGAAGTCGTGGCCCACCGCGCCGGCCACTTCAGCCCCAACCCGGCCCACCAGCAGGAGTACGCCCATGTGCTGGCCCAGACGGCGCCCTACTACGCCTTTGTCCTCACCGACTGGGCACCGCTGCGTCTGGACGGGTCGGCCGAGGTGGTCCTCGACCACACCGACCGGTTGATCCTGTGCTGTGGGACCGCAGAGTGGTTCCTGGATGCGGCTGTCCGCACCCTCGCCTTCGTCCGGGCGACCGGTCGGGAACGGCTGGCACGGCGGGCGCTCGTCGTGGTCACAGACTTCGACGGCGGCTCCGGCCGTGACCTGCCCGACGGGTTCGCCCGGCGTATGCAAGTCGACCCCGAACAGGTGGTGCACGTGCCCTTCGACGCGACGCTGCAGTCCTCCAGGTGGTCACTGGACCGACTGCGGCCAGCCACCACGGGGGCGTTCGTCCGGCTGGCGGAGCTGGCGATGCAGGACGACTGACCCACGGGACCGGTAAGCACACGGCATCCCAGGACGGTCCTTTGCCGTTCCTCGGCCCCGAAGGCCGCCTATGGCGAAGCTCCCGGCCGCGGCCCGGACGGGCTGGCCCGTCAAGCCGGTCCTCGCATGACTCCGCCGAGGTGGTCGTGTCGGCGTATGCAGAGGCGGTCGATTCCGTCGGGTTTGAGCGGTTGGGGCAGGGCGCGGAGGGGTGTTGCGGTGTTCAGCGATCGGTGAGTGCGGTGCTGGTTGTAGTGCCATTCGTACGCGCGCAGTGCTTGGCGTAGATGGTGTGCCGTTCGAAAACTCATCGCTGCAGCTCACGCCGCATATCTGTACTCGTTGATCAGGCCACCCAGCACTCGGGTGTGCAGGATCCGCTGAGCGGTCGGAGCGGTCATGGGCGCTGGGTGCTCCTGGGCGAGCGGAGGGAGTTGCCCTCGAGCCTGATGCGGGCGATGACCGTTGTAGTGCCGGGCATAGGCTTCGAGGACCTGCCGAGCATGGGACTCGTTCCATATCAGCAGGTGGTCGAGAACCTCGCGCCGCAAAGTAGCAATGACCCGCTCGCAGTGCGCGTTCATCCGGGGAGCCCGCGGCGCGGTCCTCACGACCTCGATGTCGTCGGCCGCGAAGACCGCGTCGAAGGACTCGGTGTACTTCGCGTCCCGGTCCCGGAGCAGGAAACGCAGCGAGTCCACCCGCACACCCAACTCGACGGCGACGTTTCTCGCCTGCTGGACCGTCCAGGGACCGGTGGGATGTGCAGTTAGGGCCTGCGGACTATTAACTCGCGGTCTTGATCTCTGTCGGGATGGTGATCCCCGCCGTGTTGGCGAGGCGGTGGAGGTCGTCGAGGGTGGCGAGGCGCTGGTCGGCAGGGTGGACGGTGTGTCCGGCTGTGTCGAGGAGCTGGCGGATATCGCGGATACGCCGGTTGATGGTGAAGGGTGTGACGCTGAAGAGGCGGGCGATGGCGACCTGCGGGAAGCCGAGCCGGTGGTGGAGGAGAGTGGCCAGGAGTCGGTCGGCGAGGGTGAGCATGGGGCGGCGGCCGGTGCCGGGGGCCGTCAGCCGGGGCCGGTTCCCGCGCCGTTTGGTCAGATGCTCTTCCCGCTGGTCTTCATGGAGAGCGGTGAGTGTGGTGATCAGTGCGTCCCACTCTTGCGCCGGCATTCCCGTCAGGCAGGGGTGGCAGAGCCAGGCGAGGTCGGGGTGGGCTGGTCGAAGGGGTCTTGGGGCGGCACTGACCTGGACATACGCCTCGGGCCGAAGGGTGTAGTTCCAGTCGCCGTGCCACTCGTGGCGATGCAGGGGCAGCGCGTCCATCTGCTTTTCGCCGATCCGGACTCCAGTCTCGTAGGCGGTGGTGTCGAGTTCCGCGTGCACCGTCAGCCCGGTGCGGGTGGTGGTTGCCGCGATGCTGTTCACGATGACTTCGTGGCTGGTGAGGGGCCTGCCGCGCCAGCTCATGGTGATGTGGGAGAACAACCTGTGCTCCACTTTGTTCCATTTTGAAGTACCTGGAGGAAAGTGACATACGGTGATTTGCAGGCCGGTCTCCAGGGCCAGGGCGGCGAGTTCGGCTTTCCAGGCGCGGGTGCGGTAGCCGTTCGAGCCGCCCGCGTCCGCGGTGATCAGCAGCCGCCTCGAGTACGGATAGGCGCCGCGGCCCTGGCTGTTCCACCAGCGGCGGATGGCTTCCACGGCGAACGCTGCGGTGTCGTGGTCGGTACCCACGCTGACGCATCCGGTGTTCGCGGCCAAGTCGTAGATCCCGTAGGGGATGGCCTTGCCCAGATCCGGGTCCGGGAAGTCGTGCGTCCGTACCCGGACCGGTTCGCCTTCGCGGTGCCATTCGTGGCCGGCGTTTTTGTAGTTGCCGACGACTTCCTTCTTTTTGGTGTCGACACTGACCACCGGGTCCCCGGTGGACTGGTGCTCCTTGGCCTGCTCATTGATGTATCGGAACTGGCCGTCACGGTCCGGGTGCTGCTTGCCTTCGATGGTCTTGGCGTTGCCCTGGAGACTGAAGCCCTCCTCGCGCAGCAGGTCGGCCACGGTCTCCGCCGAGATTCGGTGTCCCTGCCGGGTCAGCTCGCCGGCCAGGTGACGGGTCGACTTCGTGGTCCAGCGCAGGGGCGACATCGGATCGCCCCGCATGTCCGGCTCGACAAGAGCCAGCAGGGCGGGCCGCAGCCCAGGATCGAGGTCTACCGCGCGCTTGCGGCCTCCGCCTTCCCGGCGGACCCGACCCAACGGGGCCACCCCGGACTCCAGTTCAGCCACTCCGCGAGAGACGGTGCCCTCACGCACCCCGGCGGCGCGGGCCACCCTCCGGATCCCGCCGTGCCCCAGCGACCGGGCCTCAGCCCCCATTGCCAACCGGCGCTGACGCTCGTCCAAGTGCGGGAACAACGCCTGGAACTTCGCGGCCAGAGCCGCCTCAACCCCCTCCAACATCCCCATACCACAACAACGACAAGTAACCAGGGAAGCAACGACTTGTTTCTCCGCAGGCCCTTACTCCCGCGACGCGCAGCCGGCGTGTGCCGTGCTCGAGGAAGACCAGCGCGTACACCCGGCGCGGGTCGACCAGATCGATGTGCAGGAAGTCGCAGGCGATGATGCCCTCGGCCTGCGCTGTCAGGAGCTCACGCCACGTCGGGCCGCTGCGGCGCGGGGCCGGATCAATGCCGGCCGCCGTCAGGATCTCCCAGACCGTCGTCGAGCCGACCGGATGCCCGAGCCGCTTCAGTTCGCCTTGGATCCGACGGCAGCCCCAACGCGGATTCTCCTGAGCCAGCCGCACCACCAGCGCCTTCACCACACCCGCCGTCGACGGTCTCCCGGGCCTGGCCCGTCGCTTGCTGTAGTCCCACCTCGTGGCGATCAACCTGCGATGCCACCCGAGCAACGTCCCAGGCGTCACCGGGAACACCTGCGCCCACCGGCACCGAGGAATCAGGGAGGACAGCGCCGCGAACCACAGCCGAGCCGCCGGTTCATATCCCACTGGTCCCGAGAGCTGCCTACGCAGCACTGCATTCTGGTGCCGTAAAAAACAAGCAGTTCCGCGTCCTTGGCTGCATCCCGCCGCAGCAGCAACGCCGGGACCGCGAGCAGCTTCCGAGCCAGCTGGTACACCAGAGAAACGATCACCCGAACAGACTTCCAGCAAGCTGTCGAGGCGCGCCAGACCCACTACGAGCAGCAGCGATGAGTTTCCGAACGGCACACGACGACCGCGCACCCGATACCTCCCACCACGGCTGGTCGACCTATCCGCCTACCTCGGCCCGGTAAGAATTTGCTAATTCGATGCAATGTGAAACATTCGGGGTGTCGCTCAGACCTCTTGGCGGGATGCGGGCCGCTCTTAGGGTCTTGTGCGCCCGTTCGAGGGGCTATGCACTCGCCGGACGGTGGGCCTGCTGTGCAGGTTCCGTGAATTGCTGATGATTATGGTCACGTTGTCGATCATCTGACGCCGTTTTAGAGTGTCATCCGACCACTTATTTTTACTTTACGTCTGAACGTGGGGGGCTGCAGATGCGCTGTCACCCATGCCTCGAAAGGATTGGGTGACTCCTCGTATGCGCAGGATGGTCACCGTCGCGGGGGCTGCTGTACTCGTGGCGCTTGTGGGCACACCGTTGATCGCCTCTGCGGATCCGCAACCGCCATCAGGAACCGACACACCGCCATCCGCGGTGGAGGATTTCAGTTACCCGAACGCGGATCAGATCCAGCATGACAAGGGCATCAAGCTGATCAAGGGCGATGGGCACATCCTCCTTGCCACGTGCGATGGCTCGGCTCAGCAGATCAAGGTGCTCACCGTGCAAGCCCCCAGCGGGCCGCCGCAGGGAGCCTTCTGCTTCAAGGCCACCGCCAAGACCGGCTACCTCACCCTCGAGCTGCCGCGTGTCTTCGCGTTGGAGACCGCCGATCACCCGATCAGCGCGGATCTGAAACCGCAGGGTGACCCTTCGGTGCCGGCCAAGACGGTGATCGTGGACAAGAACGGCTATCAGAGCGTGGGCGAGGGGATCCCCGGCAGTGCACCCGCCGTCCTGGTGGAACTGCGCGTCACCGGCTGACGGCTCATCTGCTCTCTTCTCACCGATCTTTGACTGAACGGGGAATGTTCATGTCCGGCTTTCGTCCGCCTACCGCGCGGACCGGCGGCCTGATCACCGCTGCCACCCTGGCTGCCGCCGCCCTGTCGGCCGCGCCAGCGACTGCCGTATCGGGCCCGCAGGCCCCCGCCGCCACAGCGGCCGCCACCGCACGCCTCGACATCGGCGGCCAGCGCGGCTGCTCCGGCACACTCGTCGCGCCGCAGTGGCTGTTGACGGCGGCGAGCTGTTTCACCGACACCGCGGGCGGACCCCTTGCCCCTGGGGCTCCGAAGCTGAAGACGACGGCCGCCATCGGCGGCACCGCCCAGCAGGTGGTGAACCTCGCGCCGCGCGCGGACCGGGATGTGGTGATGGCGCAACTGGCCAAGCCCGTCAGCGGTATCACGCCCGTCCCCGTGGCGGGCGCGGCACCGGGCGTGGGGGACGAGGTGCAGGCCGTCGGGTACGGGCGTACACACGATGAGTGGGTGCCCGACCAGGTCCACGCGGCCGCCTTCACCGTCCAGAACGTCGGTGCCACCACCGTGGACTTGGCGGCGAAGGCCGACGGCGCCGCCGTCTGCAAGGGGGACACCGGCGGTCCCGTGCTGACCATCACCGACGGCCGCACCACGGTGGCTGGCGTGAACAGTCGTTCCTGGCAGGGCGGTTGTCTGGGCATGGACGCGTCCGAGACCCGCACCGGGGCGGTGGCGGCCCGGGTCGACGATCTGGCCGGCTGGGTGCAGCAGGTCGCCTACAGCACCGCCTTCGCGAACGCGCCGTGGAAGCATGCCGTGCAGATGACCGCGGGCTACTACACCGGCGGCTCCGCGGGCGGCACCCGGCACATGGACCTGATCGTGCTGTGGGACGACGGTGAGGTGACCCTCTACCAGGGCGGCGAGAGCAACGACGCCGCGCACCCGTTTGCCGCCGAGTACCAGCTGGCGCCCCGTAAGAGCATCTGGACTCACGCCGTCTCGATCAGCAGTGTCAATGCCGGCGGTAGCACGGACGGGCTCGTCGTGCGCTGGACTGACGGCGAGATGAGCCAGTACACGATCGTGGACGCCAAGGGCTTCCACGGTGAGAAGCAGCTCGCCCCTCGGCAGACTCCCGAATGGCAGAACGACGCGCGTCTGCTGACCGGCGGCCGCTTCACCCCAGGCGGCCACCGCGACGACCTGCTGGTGGAGTGGAAGGACGGCCACGTCTCGGTCTTCAGTGATCTGGCGGCCAACGGGCTGAAGAAGCAGACCCAGATCGTCGCCAAGAACACCACCACCTGGCCCTACTCCGAGAACCTGACCACCGGGTCCTTCACCGGCAAGAGCACCGACGACCTGCTGGTGCGCTGGGTCGACGGCGAGACCACGATCTATCCAGGCCTGACCGGCAAGGCCCTGCCGGGGGAGATCAGGATCCGCCTGAGGAAGTCGGAGTGGAAGGACGCCGCCGTGGTCGCCGCGGGGGCCTTCGCCGCCAATACCACCGCGAACGACATCCTCGTCCGCTGGAACGACGGACACGTCAGCCTTTTCACCGGTGTCGATGCCAAGGGTCTCCACGACGAGATCCAACTCGCACCCGCAAACTGACGCAGTCACCGCGGCTTTACGATCCGGCTTGCCAGGGGAGCGGTCCACGACGAACGAGAGTCCCTGGCTGCCTCGGCCGTGCGCTGAACTCGGCGTAGGAACGGCTTCATCACAGACGAAGAGTGGCTCGTACTCCGCCACGGCCGTCGCTTCACACAGCCCGGAGGCCCGCGTGCCCTCCGGCGTGCCTGACTGGAGCAGCTTTACTTGAGTAACAGACGAATACGATTTTGGCCTGCCGCTGCACTGTGCGGGGCACTGGTGCTGCTGGAGGCTGGGACAGCACTGGCCGCGTCAGCGCCCACCCCCGGCAGATCCGCGACGAAGGAGCCCCTGGCCGCGTCCGTGGCCACCGCTCCTTCGCCCGTGGCGTCGCCGTCCACCACGTCGTTGCCTGCCGATAAGAGTGCTTGGACAGTGCGGGACGCGATCCGGTTCTGGACCTCCCAGCGCATGGCGTCGGCCACCGATCCCTCGGGCCGGGCCGCCCGGCCGCGGGGCTTGACGGCGCTGCGCAAGAGGCCGTCGGCCGCCACCGGGGCTAGCGGTGAATTCTTCGACGGCATGAAGTCCGTCGGCGTGCTCTTCACCACCGACAAGGACATGAAAGCGCACTACTGCACGGCGAGTGTGGTGCGCAGCGCCGGACGCAACCTGCTCCTGACGGCCGGGCACTGTGTCGGCAACAGGGCGGCGTTCGTTCCCCTGTACGACCACACCAAGCCGGCGGGCGACCAGCCGTACGGGGTGTGGCCGGTCAAGGAGTGGTTCCGGGACGCACAGTACGCCTCGGACAAGAGCAGGAACTCCGACCTGGACTTCGCCTTCGCGAGCCTGGCCGACAACGACGGGCGCAACGTCGAGGACGTCGTGGGCGCCAACGCCCTGGTTCGTACGCCGGGGTTCGCCAACCAGGCGACCGTCATCGGCTACCCGCGGGTCGACCATAACCCGCAGGACCGCGCGTTCCGCTGTGCCGGCGTCAGGACGACCGCGCTGCCGGCCTACTATCAGATGCAGATCGACTGCGCGGGCATGTGGGGCGGGGTCTCCGGTGGACCGTGGTTCTCCTCTCTCGACCCGTCGGGCGACACCGGGCAGATCATCGGCAACGTCGGCGGCTTCATGCAGGGCGGCCCGGACGTGTCCACCAAGGACCCGCTGTACAACCGGATCACCTACAGCCCCCTGTACGGCGACCGGTTCTTCCAGCTCTACGACGACGCCCAGAACGCCGTCCACAACGACCACGGCGCCTACCGACCACCGCCGCTGCCCTACTCCATGGGGAAGGCGGCAACCTGGAAGCACGCCGTGGCCATGACGGCCGGCTACTACACCGGCGGCTCCGCGGGCGGCACCCGGCACATGGACCTGATCGTCCGCTGGGACGACGGCGAGGTCACCCTCTACCAGGGCGCAGACGGAAACGACCCCACCCATCCCTTCGCCGCCGAGTACCAGCTGGCGCGCCGCAAGAGCATCTGGACCAATGCCGTCTCGCTTACCAGCGTCAACGCCGGCGGTCGCACGGACGGGCTGGTGGTGCGGTGGAACGACGGCGAGATGACCCAGTACACGACCGTGGATGACAAGGGTTTCCACGCCGAGAAGCAGCTCGCCCCGCAGAAGACTCCCGCGTGGAAGAACGACGCGCGTCTGCTGGTGGCCGGCCGCTTCACACCGGGCGGTCACCGCGACGACCTGCTGGTCGTCTGGAAGGACGGCCACATCTCGGTCTTCAGCGACCTGGCGGCCAACGGACTGACGAAGCAACGGCAGATCGTCCCGAAGAACACCACCTGGACCTACGCCGGTCAGCTCAGCACGGGCTCCTTCACCGGCGACACCACAGACGATCTCCTGGTGCGCTGGACGGACGGTGAGGCCACCGTTTACCCCGATCTGACCGGCAAGAGCCTGCCCGGTGAGATCAGGATCCGCCCGAGGAATTCGGAGTGGAAGGACGCCACGGTGGTCGCCGCGGGCGCCTTCACCGCCAACACCGCCGCGAACGACATCCTCGTCCGCTGGACCGACGGCCACGTCAGCCTCTTCACCGGCGCCGACGCCAAGGGCCTGCACGACGAAGTCCAACTGGTACCGGTGGGCTGACATACCGGCACGAATGGGGCTGCATTGTGCCCGCGTCAATGACAGTGAAACGTTGCCGGCTTGCGGACGTCGGCAGTCCAACTCGGGAAACGACCATTAATCGATGTGAGGAACAGTTGAGGAGAATGAGACCCGTAAAACTCGCGGCGCGAACGGTTTCGCCTGCGGCACGCATGCTCCGTTTAATTCTGCTGCCCATCGCACTTGCGGCCGGTCTGCTCGGGAGCGCTTCCTCCCAAGCGCTGGCCGACGGTGCCCCGGTGAGTGCCGGCAGCTCTGTCACCGATGAGGTCTCCGACCGTGCTCAGGCCCTCGACCTGTGGTCGACGGGCGGGCCGGAGGTGCGGGCGGCTGCCGAAGTCGCCCTGACCGGCAGTGACGACGACGTCAGGCACTTCCTGGACACGGCCAAGGACGCCACTTTCCAGGACGAACGCGTTGCCGTGGCGCAGCTGGCCAGTGTGGGCGGGCGAAATCTGCAGGAGGCGGCCCGCAAAGCTCTGGACGGCACCCAGGACGACATCGAGAACTTCCTGGACGAAGGCTGGCAGGATCCGCTGTTTCAGGATCAGCGGGTCCAGGTCGCGCAGACCATCGATGAGGGTGGTCCGGAGGTTCAGAAGGCCGGCCGTGCTGCGCTGAACGGGACGCCCGATGACATCAGGGCGTTCTTGGCGACCGGTCAGTACGATCGGCGGGCGCAGGACGAACGCGTTCAGGTCGCGCAGATCCTCAGCGTGGGTGGCCCGAACGTGGTGGCGGCCGGCCGGATCGCGTTGAACGGCACGGCGGACGACATCCACGAGTTCCTGCAGGTCGGCCAATATGTGGCGCGTGCGCGTGATCAGGAGCACGCCACCGTCGCCCAGTTGGCGGAGCAGGCCAGGCAGGCCGGCAGCAAGGCGGCTGCGCAGACCAAAGCGGCCCAGGACGCCTCCGCGCGGGCGGTTGCGGCGGCGAAGCTGGCCAAGGAGGCCGCGCAGAAGGCCGCGGCTGAGACCCAGGCGGCGAAGAATGACTCTTTGCATGCCGCAGCGGCGGCCGGCCGGGCGGCGTCTGCGGCCAAGCAGGCCGCGGAAGCCGCGCAGGAGGCGATCGATGCGGCGGCGGCTGCGAACAACTCTGCCCGGCTGGCGGCGAGTGCGGCGCAGCAGGCTGCTTCGGCGGCGGTGGGGGCGGCGCAGGCCGCAGCCCAAGCGCAGAGCGCGGCTGCGGACGCGGCCACGGACGCGGGCAAGGCGTCTGCGGCGCGTAAGGCGGCCGAGGACGCTCGTGCGGCGGCCAAGGGGGCGCGACAGGCAGCGGATGCGGCCACGCAGGCCGGCAACGCGGCGATGGAGGCGGGCAACGCCGCGAAGGCCGCCGCCGATGCCGGCGCCAACGCCAACGCGGCCGCGGATGCGGCCGATCAGGCCAACGACTACGCCACCCAGGCCGGCGTCCACTCCAGCGAGGCGGCTGCCGAAGCGGCCGCAGCCCGCCGCCACGCGGGCGAGGCCAACCGCGCCGCGAACGCCGCAGCTTCACTGGCCGGTGAGGCGGCCGGTGCGGCCAATGATGCGCGGGATGCGGCCAACGACGCGGCCACCCATGCGGACAACGCCGCCAAGGACGCCGATGAGGCGGCCAAGCACGCTGGTGAGGCCGCGACCGCCGCAGCCCAGTCCTCCGCACACGCCAAAGCAGCCCAGCAGGCGGCCGACGCCGCCACCGCGGCGGTCGCCAAGGCACAAAAGACCCACGACATCGCAGTCAAGGTCGAAACGGAGGAGCTGACCGAGCGGACCAACGCCGGCATCGCCAAGGCCAAGGACCTCAAAGCCCAGCAGGACCAGCGCGCCGCCGCGGACTCGGCGGCCGCCCAGCAGGTCAAGGACACCGACGCCCAGGCCAAGAGCCTGGCCGAGCAGGCCGCGCAGCCCGGAGCCGACCCCAAAACCCTCGCTGCGGCCGGCCGCAAGGTCGCACTGGCGACGCTGCAGACCGCTGGCCCCTGGAGCCGAGGCGCCGCCGAGGAAGCCCTGACCGGCACCGACCAGGACGTTGTCGACTACCTCACCACCCGTCGCACCCAGGCCGCCTGGCAGGACGACCGCTACCGGGTGCAGACGCTGGCGAAGGAGAGCTCCCTGGCCTCGGTGCGCACCGCGGCCGAGGAAGCCCTCAAGGGCAGCGACGAGCAGGTCTCGGCGTTCTGGAACAGCGGCCAGTACCAGGCCGGGGCGCAGGACTTCCGGGTCGCCATCGCCCAGATCATCAGCGTCGGCGGCCCCGTGGTCCAGGAGAGCGGGCGGGCGGCGCTGGACTCCGACGACGTGCAGAAGTACCGCCAGTTCCTCACCACCGGCCAGTACCAGGCACGCACCCAGGACGAACGCGTCCGTGCCGCGCAGCTGATCGACAGTGGCGGCCCGCAGGTCAAATCAGCCGCCCGCATCGCCCTGGAGGGACCGGATGACCTGCTGGAGCAGTTCATTCAGGTCGGGCAGTACAAGGCGCAGCGCCAGGACTACCTGGGCGCGACCCACACCGCGCAGATCGCCCAGTTGATCGCGGACGCGGCGGGTGTCGCGGCCACCGCGCAGAAGAACGCCGCCGAAGCCCACAAGGCCGCCGCCAACGCCGCCAAGGCCGCCAAGGAGGCCGCCGACTGGGGCCACAAGGCCGAGGTTTCGGCGAAGCAGGCCCAGGGCTACGCCGATGTTGCGGCCAAGTCCGCGAAGGATGCTCAGGCCTCGGCCGACCAGGCCGCCGCCTCCGCCCGCACCGCAGCCAAGGCCGCCGCCTCCGCCAACCAGGCTGCAAGCGACGCGGCCGTCTCCGCCGTCGACGCCGCCGGCTCCGCCCAGTGGGCGCAAGCCTCCTCCGCCGCCGCCTACAGCGCCGGCGACCAGGCCCGCGCCTCCGCACTCGCGGCCGGCAAGGACTACAAAGCCGCCGAGCAGGCCTTCAAGGACGCCTTCCAGGCGGCCGTGGAGAAGAAGGAAGCCGAACGCGAAGCCGCCGAAAAGGACACAGGGGCCCAGGCCGAGGCACGCTACCGGTGCGGCATTCTCGGCTGCGACGCCGTCGAACATCCGGCGCGCTGGTGCCAGCACAACGAGACCCTGTGCGACATCCTCTCCCAGGGCCCCGCCTTCGAAGCCGCGGCCAAGCAGCTTTGGGACGTGGAGAAGGACCTCCTCGGCCTCGGGCAACTCGACGCCTGCAAGGGCGGCAATGTCATCGCCTGCGCTGAACTCAGCGAAGACCTCACCCTCAGATCGAAATTCGCACTCCTCGAGAGAGCGAACGCAGCGCTGCAGGAACTGCGCTTCAAGCGTTACGCGACGACCTGCACCAAGTGCTTCCCGGCCGGCACGAAAGTCCTCATGGCCAACAGCCAGAATAAGGACATTGAAGCCATTCAGCCCGGTGACACCGTCCTGGCCACCGTCCCGCTCACCGGCCGCACCGCACCCCGCAAGGTCAGCCGTCTCATCGTCACCGACGGCGACAAGCACTTCGACGAACTCACCATCGCCACCCCCGACGGTCCCCGAAAACTGACCGCCACCTACGAACACCCGTTCTGGAGCCCGTCGGCACACCAGTGGGTCAAAGCCCACGACCTCAAACCCGGCACCACCCTCCTCAGCACAAATGGCACCACTGCCATCGTCAAGGCCAACCGCTTCTACGACCAGCACATCCGCACCTACAACCTCACGGTCAACGGCATCCACACTTACTACGTGCTGGCAGGCGAGACGCCGGTGCTGGTGCATAATGCCGACTGCACTTCCTTTACGAAGATGTACGAGGGGGGCGGTGGAGTACTCGCAAGTCTGGACGATGGTGTGCTGACCATGGCGGTCGAGCGCGGAAGCTCCGTTTCAGGTGGACGGATGTTCACGGACGTGATGGAGCATTTTGGCCCAGAAAAGGTCAGAGAATTCCACGCAAAATGGGTTCCTGCAATGCCGAGCAACCTCGACGCCTTCAACGCGAATCTCAGAGCAGGCATGTCCTTCGAGGAAGCGGCTGCCAAGACCTTCACTGGCCATATGACCGGAAAGTATGGATTGACTGTTGTGACGGTCGACAGAAGTAAGCTTGTGGGTGAGTTCGGCCATTACACCAACGTCGAACCCATATTTTCGCGACCAGCAGGGTAGGCGAGTATCTTGAACAGTGAGTCCGGGTTGCGAGACTTGGTGACTGGGAATGCGACCTTCCTGGAAGTCCTCGAATTCCTAGCTCAGCGAAGCCCTCGACCCCTTACTCCCCTTGAGTTTCTCAGGGTGTTCCAGGAAGAGCTTGGGATCTCGTTCGTTGAATCGAGGAACATGTTGGAATACTTCGATCCCTGCATGAAGCCGATTGCCGATACGAGGCTCATCAACGAGCGCGGGCGTCTACTCCTGCAGCGGTTCAACCCGAGGGGCTGACGAACCCGGGTTCCATGTGACCTGCGAGAGAAGGGCCTCACCGAACGTCCGGCGAGGCCATTCTTTAGGCGAATTCAGCTACGAGGCCGCCGTCGGTACTGGCCAACCACCCTGGCGGTATGTCCGGGTTCGGGATCCGCGACCTGTTCGGCCTGCGGCGCCCCGACCCGGGCGCCCTCCCTGTATCCGCTGGAACGGTCCCGGCCAAGCAGAGTACGAATCATGGGGCTAGACATGGGAGACTGGACGCCAGTCCTGAAAAGCAGTTACGACTCGTGGCTGGGTGTTATGCCTAACGGAATGCTCGGAGTCGGCAAGGCGGACGAGGGCAGGGTGACTCTGGAAGGATCCGGCTACGTTGCTATGTGGCCTTTCCTTGAGCGGAGTCTCGCTGACTGCCTCGATGACTTCACAAGCTCCTGGAACCTCCTTGGAGGACACGGAGTTTCCACCCCGCAGAAGCTGGTAGAGCTGACCGTGAAATCCGCGTTCAGGCGCGGGCGTCCATACTGGATGGCGCTAGCTGTTCAGTGGCTCACTCAAATGGCGCAGATGCCCGGCTTCGATTCGCAACTCGTCTTAGACATGCTGAAATCGGCGGCGGATTCGGAAACGCTTCCACATGAGCTTCGTGAGCAAGCTCGAAAGCAGTGTCCGCCCGATTAGTGTCGGTATCTGTCAAGGCGGCTCGTCAAATCGCCGGACGAGCCGCCCTACTGTTTCACCACCGCCCCTGTCACCGCGGCCGCAGCTTCCGTCGGCGGAACTCGCCCGTGTGCTGGGCGCGTACACGTCCCCGGGTGATGACTCCGCTGAGGTTGACCCCCGGGAGTGGACACCGGGTTTCATGCGACGAGCGATAGCGTACGTGATGAGATCAGCTGTTGCTCGAACTCGACTGGCGTGAGGTAGCCGAGGGCAGAGTGGCGGCGGCGCCGGTTGTAGTAGGCCAGCCAGCGGAACAGCTCCAGCCGTGTCTGCGTCTTCGAGGTGAGGCGTCGTCCGTGGAGCAGCTCCCGTTTCAGGCCCTGGAAGAACGACTCGGCCAGGGCATTGTCGTAACTCGAGCCGACGCGGCCCATGCTGCGGCGGATGCCGTGCCGGCGGCAGACCTCCGCGAAGGCCGCCGCCGTATATTGCGCGCCCCTGTCCGTGTGAAAGACAACGCCGTCGACCTGGCCGCTGCGGGCGCAGACCGCCATTTCGATCGCGTCGGTGACGAGCTGGGTGCGCATGTGGTCGGCGATGGACCAGCCGATCACGCGGCGCGAGCAGATGTCGATGACCGTGGCCAGATACAGCCACGTCGAGCCGACGGCGATATACGTGATGTCGCCGCACCACCGGGCGTTCAACGTCTTCGCGGTGAAGTCGCGCATGAGCAGATCCGGTGTGGGAGGGGCTGTCTTGTCCGCGATCGTGGTGCGCTTGGTGCGGCGCAGGTGACGGCCGACGATCTGGTTGATGCGCATCAGGCGCGTGACACGCTTGCGATTGATCTTCCGACCCCGCGAGCGGAGTTCGGCATGGATGCGCGGGGCGCCGTAGGCGCCGTGGTGTTCGGCATGGATCTCGCGGATCTCGGCGACCGCGGCGGCCTGCTCGGCCTGACGCGCAGCGCGGGTCTGCGTGGTGGCCTGGTGCCGGTAGTAGCCGGAGCGGGAGACGCCGAGGACCTGGCATATCCGCTTCACGCCGAAGTCGGCACGATTGTCGGAGACGAAGTCCCAGCGGCGGGGGCTCACTTCACCTCCCGAGCGAAATAGGCGGCTGCCCGGCGCAAGATCTCCCGCTCCAGCTGCCACTCTTTCTCTGCCTTCAGCAGCCGCTGGTTCTCGGCTCGCAGCCGGGTCAGCTCCTCAGCCGGACTCTGCACGCTGCTGTCTGACGACTCGGGCGCGGACCGAACAGTGTCCTTGCGGACCCACGTACGCAGCGTCTCCCCGGTGATCCCGAGATCCGCGGCCACCGCCGCGTACGTGCGCTTGCCGCCGGACGCGCGGTAGAGCGCGACGGCATCCTTCCGGAACTCCCCCGGGTACGGAGACTGGCGTCCCACCTGGGCATCCCTCCCTGGACCATCAAGGTCCATTGTCAGGGTGTCCACTCCAAAGGATCAGCCTCAGACGTCTGCGACGGAGCCGGGGAAGGCGGCGTATGGCGCAGTTGCGTCGGTGCTGCTGATGCAGCCGCCGACGGTCAGTGGCATGGAGGAGTCGTACTGCGGGGTGAGGTTGGTGGCAGTTCCCATGAGGGTGCCGTTTTGGTAGAGGGCCATCGCACCTGTGCTGGAGTCTCCGTCGACGGGGGCTGTGTAGGTGACCAGGAGGTGTGCCCAGGTGCCGATGGCGCCGGTGTTGTTGTCTCCCTCCGCTGTGGGGAAGTCGGAGCTTGCATCGTTGTTGGTGGCGGTCTGGAACATCCAGCCCTTGTTGCCGCTGTCGTAGCCGAGCTAGAACGCCTGGTGCTGGCTGGTGCCTTGACAGATCGCGGTGGCGGATACCGCCGAGTTGATTTTCACCCAGGCGGAGATGGTGTAGTCGTCGAGGGTGTTGACGGCGGTGTGGTCGCTCTCAAGGAATCCGGTGTTGCCGTCGAAGGACGCTGCGCCGGCGCCGCGTTGACCGCTCCTGGGCCGTCGGAGCTGAACGTTGCGCTGCCGACCGTGGTGAACGGGTTGTCCCCGTTGCTGTCGGTGCCGTCGGTGGCCGCCTCCCAGTCGTCCGCGGGGGTGTCGCTGCCCGTGGTGAGCGGGACGATCAGGTTCGGCGCGATGCTTACCGTGTTGGGTGCGGTGTCCTTGAGGTACTCGCTGGCGAGGGCGGCGTAGTAGGTGTCGGACGGGTTGCCGTTGATGAGGTCGGCCGCGTCCACGGTCGTGCCGTCTGTGGAGACCGCAGCGGCGAAGTCGATGACTTGCCCTTGGAAGTTGTTGCGCAGGTAGTCGTTGACTTCCTTGCGCGCTGCTTCCTGGGCCGTTGTGCCCGAGTGGGCTGCGGTGAAGGGTGGGATGGTGGCGAAGTAGATGGCGAGGGGGGAGTTCTGGCCGTCTGAGATCTGGCTGTCGTCGGTGTAGTACGAGTTCAGTTGGCTGTTGAGCGAGGCCAGTCCGTTCTCCACATGGGTGGCGCACGTGTCGGCGTCGCTGGTGCTGGGGCAGTTGAGCAGATCCGCGGTGCCGGTGGAGATGAGGACGGTGCGCACGTTGCCCTGGGCCAGCACGTTGCGGTCCAGGGGGTTGAGCGCGTTGGTCGGGGTGGTGCTGTTGGTGATCTGCGGCAGCAGGTTGTTGCTCAGGCTGCTGCTGTTGGTGCCCGCGTTGAGGACGCCGTAATCCACGGAGTTGTCCCCGTTGAGGTCGGCGACCAGGGCCTTGGTGATGGCGTCGTTGAGGTGGTGCTGGCCGTCGGCGGGAGCGGTGTCGCCGTTGACGCTCTGGTCGCCGTAGAGGACCAGCGAGCCGGTGGGGGCAGTGGCGGGAGTAGTGACGTCGATGCCGGAGAGATACGGCAGACCGGTGTAGGTGGTCTGCGTGTAGTTGGTGGCGGGGGCGTCTGCGGTGCTGTTAGCAGTGTTGCTGATCCAGACGGGGGTCTGTGCCATGGCATGGTCGGGCATGGCGGACATGGAGCCGTGTACTTGAAGGCTGACCAAAACGGTCGCCTGCTGCGCGACAGGCAGGGTCACCTGGTCGCTGGTGACATCACCGCCCGCGGGAATCGTGACGGAGGCGGAGCCGCCGAAGGTCAGCGGCGTCGGTGCCGCGGCCGCGGTGGCGCCGCCCGCGGTGGGGTCTTGCACTGCGACGGAGGCTGCGTCGAAGGTCACTGGTGTGGCGCCCATGGCGTTGGACAGGTGGATACGGACACCGTTGCTGTCGTCGGTGCCGATGCTGACGTGGGCGGGGATACGCAGTGTCTGCCCGTTGACGGTGGCGGGGCTGCCGCTGGACAGCTGCACTTTGGCGGTGTCCTGGACCGACGTCCAGGTGCCGACCCAGTGCCTGGTGCTCGATCCGCTCCCGGTGACGGTCGTCGGCCGCATGCCCAGTCCGAGGATGTGCAGGGTGGGCTGGCCGGCCTGGACGCCGCTGGTGAACAGTCCTGTGTGCCGCCATCGTAGAGGCTCACAGCCCGAACCGCAGCCATGGCCGCGGCCGCACGCACGGAACAGCGGAAGGGGAGTCCGAAGTGCGGCTGCGCTTCTACTGGACCTGCAGCAGCCACTCGACAGCGCCTGGCCCTTAGCTTGGCATTCACACCCGGCACGACAGCCGGGCCATCAGCCTGCCCACAGGCAGAAATCTCCGCCCCGAACGAGCAAAAAGAATCTGTCAGCAAGCTGACGGACCCTCATGCAAGATCGAGGTTAGACTCCCTAGTCCTAGGCAGTCCGTCGGGATACTGCTCCCGGAATACTTCCTGGATATTTTGGAGAGACCAGGCAGGGAAAATTTTTAGTAAGGCATGTTAAGAGTAGAGGGTGCTTTTTCGGCTTTTGGTAAGTCTCCTTAGGTAATTCCTTTAGGTCTCAGTTTGATAAAGAAGCTTCCCCTGACGGGCGGTCAGATGGAGTCGATGGCGGCCCGTCCGGGGGTGGACCGGCAGGACTTCGGCCATGTGCGGCGCCTACGGCTGTGCCGGAAGCGCGGGAAGACGCCCACTGTGAAGGACTCCCACAAGCGTGGAGGCCCTGGCGATCAGCGCGGGGACGGTTTCCGGGCGAGGGCCGCGGAATGTGCGCTGCACCACAGGTTGTTTCGGAACCTGACCCGGCTTTTCCCCGTCTGTCCTGTCAGACATCGTATCCCCGAGTGATCTTGATTTCGGTACCTCTCCGGGCATCCGATACATTGCGCCCTCTAGGACGGTCTTTTGGGGAGCGCGGTTCACTCCCCACCATAAAGCCGATTCAAAAACCGAAGGAAGGTCCGGGGCAAGCTCGCGCGAAGGCGGGGGTGCACTCCAAGGAACGGAAAGCGTAGTCAGGGAAAGAGCCCATGGGTCTCACAAGCAACAAAGTGCTGGTGCTGGCGCTGATGCTGGCCGTGCTGCTGTTCGTCGGCACGGTCTGGTACTGGCCGAGGCTGGCGCGGCGCAACTGGCAGGCCGTCGGCGGACGGGTCGGTCTGCTGTTCGCCACCCAGCTCGCCGTTTTCGCGTCGGTCGGGCTGGCCGCCAACCAGGCCTTCGGGTTCTATGCCAGTTGGTCCGATCTGTTCGGTCAGGACAACGGACAGGGAGTGGTCGTCGACAACGGTGCCGCGGGATCGAGCGGCGGCCCCCTCCAGGTGGTCGGCACGCAGACGGTGAACGTCTCGGGCGGCGCGCAGCCGCAGATCGGCGGCCAGATTCAGAGGGTCACCATATTGGGACCGAAGACCCATATCGCCACACCCGCGTACGTCTACTTGCCGCCGGAGTACTTCCAGCCGGCGTTCCGCACGCGGTCGTTTCCGGTGGGTGTCGTCCTCTCCGGATACCCGGGTACGGCCGCGGCGCTCATCAAGGGGCTGAAATACCCGCAGACGGCGCACGAGTTGTCCAAGCAGGGCAAGATGCAGCCGATGATCCTGGTGATGCTGCGGCCGACCGTGGTGCCGCCACGGGACACGGAGTGCGTGGACGTGCCGGGCGGGCCGCAGGTCGAGACGTTCTTCACGAAGGACCTCCCCGATGCTGTCCGGTCCCACTACAGGAGGGTGGGCGTGAATCCCTTCGGTTGGGGCGTCATCGGTGACTCCACGGGCGGCTACTGCGCGCTGAAGTTCGCGATGCACCACCCGGACGTCTATGCCGCCGCGGTGGGTCTGTCGCCGTTCTACAAGGCGCCGATCGACCCGACCACAGGCGACCTCTTCCGGGGGAACAAGCAGTTGAAGAACCGCGCCGACCTGATGTGGTACCTCAAGCACGTGCCGGCGCCCAACACCTCGCTGCTCGTCACGAGCAGCAAGCACGGCGAGTACCACTACAAGGACACGCTCAAGTTCATCCAGCAGGTGCGGGCCAACAAGGTGACCAGGATCTCGTCACTCATCCTCGACAGCGGCGGTCACAACTTCAACACCTGGCTCCGTGAGATCCCGGGCGCGTTGCAGTGGTTGAGTGGTCGGCTCAGCGACCGCTGAGCGGGCTCATACGCGGTGGCGCCGCCGAACGGTTCCGAGCCTCGGACTCGCGGAGCACGAGCCGTTCGGTCCTTATCGGGGCAGGTGGCCAAGCGACTTCACTGCTGTACTACTGCATGACTCACTGCAGCCGCTCCGCCTGGTCGTACTCGGCTGCCCTGAAGATGGGCCAGTACGTGAACTGGGGCTGGGATCGCTCGATCATTGCCAGCAGCGCCTCTCCGCGCAGGATACGCACTCCGATCTCTGCCCCGTCGAAGCCCGTGAGGTTATCGACCACATAGAGGTAGTAGTGCTCGGGGTTCGCCCTGGCGGCCACCACTTGCCGCTGTTCCAGCGGCAGCGCTTCACTGCGCGCTGAGCGGCTGAAGACCTTCACCTCGATCATGGGGGGAGACCTCTCGACGTCGTACGGGAGGCCCGAGCTGCGGACGCCTTTGGGATCGGGGCCGGCGGCTCGCTCCAGGGCCATCACATGTGAGATCGCAGCCTGTTCCGTCTGCTTGTTACACACGGCACCCCCTGGTCCGCCACCCCAGGGGGCCGTGAAGGCCCTCAGCTTGGGGAGCGACGGCACTTGTGCCGCGAACCGGCTCCTGATCCGCCCTACCCGCTGTCGTGGCCCGACCCGAACGAGTACGAGGTCTGGCCCGGTTCTGGTAAGAGGCGGGGCGGCGTCGGATTCATGCGGTCAACCCCTCCACGTGGGGTGCGACGGCCCTTGTCGATGTCGGCCCGTAGGAATCCTCGATGCGCTGCAGCACGCTCGCCGGATCGGCCGTGTACCCCTGGGCTCCGAGCCCCTCCAGCGCGAGAGAGGCAAGGGCGCACCCGAGCCTGGCGGACAGATCCGGTGGCTCCCCCCAGCACACCCCGGCCAGGAATCCGGCCCGGAAGGCGTCTCCGGCACCGGTCGGGTCCACGATCCGCCGTGGTGTCGCGGCGCGGACTGTGCGCGGGGCTTCACCTGCGGCCTCCATGCGGACGCCGGCCGCGCCGAGCGTGGTCAGCCACACCCCTACGCGGGACAGGACGTCAGCGCGCGACCGGCCAGCCTCCCAGCAGAGGATGAGGCTGCGCGGCGCGCCACGGTGCGCCGTCTGCTAATGGAGGAACTGGGCGCACAGCGGCGCCAGGCTCTGGCCCAGGGCAGGGCGGTGATCGATGCCGCAGCTGAGGAGCGGATCGCACGGGCGGTCACGGATGCGCTGTTCGGTACAGGGAGCCTGGAGCGGCTGCTGGCCGACACGGGCCTGGAGAACATCTGTATCAACGGCTGCGACAACGTGTGGGTCAAGGACGCGACCGGTGCATGGCGCCAGGAGAGTCCGGTGGCCGCTTCAGATGAGGAACTGGTGGAGCTGGTCCGCACCCTCGCGGCCCGCACGGGTGGCGAAGAGCGGCGCTTCGACCGGGGCATGCCCCGCCTGAACCTGCAACTGCCCGACGGCTCCGGGTTGTTTGCGGTGATGGCGGTGACGGGTCGCGTGTCGCTGACGATCCGCCGCCACGACGGTCACGCTCGACCTGGACCAGGCGTCCCACGCTGCGACCATCGCGGCCGTGGCCCACGCGCGCGGCCTGCCGGAACGGGCCGTCACCATCGCCCTGGCGACCGCGATCCAGGAGTCCAAACTCCGCAATCTCACCTACGGGGACCGGGATTCGATCGGCCTGTTCCAGCAGCGTCCGTCCCAGGGGTGGGGCAGCCCTGCGCAGATCCGCGACCCCGTCTATGCATCGGGCAGGTTCTTCGACGCGCTGGTCAAGGTGCCGGACTACGTCGCACTGCCGGTCACCGTGGTCGCGCAGCGGGTCCAGCACAGCGGCTACCCGGAGGCGTACGCCCAGCATGAGGACATGGCGACGACACTGGCTGACGTACTGACGGGGCGGGAGGGACCAGCGCTCAGCTGCACGGTGAGCGGGACCGATCCGGTCCCCTCCGACACAGGGGGAAGCGGTGCGGCGGGCGTTGTGAGCGAGGCCGGTGGCGGCGGCGGTGTCACGGCAGCCGTCCGGCGGGAGTTCGGCGACGTACCGACCGCCCTGCCCGTGACCGGCGGCGGCAGCGTCAGCTACCCGATCCCGACCGATCAGGTTTCCACGGGCTGGTCCCTCGCCCTGTGGCTGGTCTGCCACGCCACCGAACTGAACGCCACGTCCGTGACGTTCAACGGCCGGCGCTGGAGCAGCACGGCCTCGAACCAAGGCTGGACACACACCACACCCGATCCCGGACAGACCGGGACGCTGGCGGTGGCGCTGAGTTAAGCCTGCACGGGCCGCTGGACTCTTATCGACTGTAGGAGCCCCACGGCCATCCACACGGCGAACATGGACGAGCCGCCGTAGGAGACGAACGGCAGCGGAATGCCCGCCACCGGCATGATGCCGAGGGACATGCCGATGTTCTCGAAGGACTGGAAGGAGAACCAGGCGACGATCCCGGCGGCGACGATCGTGCTGTACAGCTCGGTCGACTCGCGCGCGATACGGCAGGCTCGCCACAGGATGACCCCGATCAGGGCGATGATCAGGATGCCCCCGACGAAGCCCAGCTCCTCCCCCGCGACCGTGAAGACGAAGTCCGTCTGCTGTTCCGGCACGAACTGCCCCGTGGTCTGGGCCCCGTGGAAGAGCCCCTGCCCGGTCAGCCCGCCGGAGCCGATGGCGATCCGGGCCTGGTTGGTGTTGTAGCCGACACCTGAGGGGTCCAGGTTCGGGTCGGCGAAGGCGGCGAAGCGGTTGAGCTGGTACTGGTCCAGCATATGCAGCTGCCACACCGCGACCGCGCCGACGACCCCCACGGCGAGCAGCCCGAAGATCCACCGGTTGGACGCGCCCGAGGCGAGCAGAACGCCGAGGATCGTGACGGCCATCACCATCGTGGAGCCGAGGTCCGGCATCATCATCACGACCATGATCGGTACGGCGGCCAGCCCCAACGCCTGGATCACGGTGCGACCGTCGGGGTACGTTCGGTCGCCCGCGTCGACCTGGGTCGACAGCAGCATCGCCATGCCCAGCACGATCGAGACCTTCACGGACTCCGAGGGCTGGAGCGAGAATCCGCCCCCCAGCACGATCCAGTTCCGGTTGCCGTTGATGGTGGCACCGAGCGGGGTGAGCACCAGCAGCACGCCGAGGACGGAGACGCCGTAGAGGACCGGCACGGCGTTGCGCAGGGCACGGTGGCCCACCCAGAGGGTGCCGATCATCAGGGCGAACCCGATGCCGAGGTTCATCAGGTGCCGAACCAGGAAGTAGTACGGGTCGCCCTGATTGATCGTGGTGCGGTTGCGCGTCGCGGAGTAGACGAGCAGCGAGCCGATGAACGACAGCGCGAGCGCCGACAGCAGTATCGGCCAGTCCAGCCGACGCGCCGGCGAGTCCCGAGCGAGGAGCCGCGTCCACCGGGACCGCTCGGGCCCGTACCCCAAGACGGAGAAGCTGTTCAGGCCGGTCATCTCAGCTACCTCCGGCCGTCCGGCTGTCCGTGCCGGCAAATCTTAGCTGCGCACTTGCGTAATGCTGCAAGTGAGGATGTCGGACGTGTCGGTCCCAATGTGGCCGGGATGGTGAGGAGCAGCTCGGTGTTGGGTCGGCAGCGATGCCGCCGCATCCACGCCGGCCCGGGAAAGGAACCTTTGTGATTCTCAGACGTTCACACGGCCCGGCCTCATGTGTGCTGGAGTCGTTCTGTCGGGGCTGGACGACGGTGAGGCGCGCCTGCGCGGGCGGGACGGCGCTTGAGACAGCGGACGAGCTGCGGACCCTCGTTCCAGGACGGCGGCCTGCCTGACGCCGGGCGGCCGGTTACAGGCGCTGTGTGCTTGGGCTCCCGGTCGATCCAAATAGTTGCAGACTTGCGTAATGCAGCAAGCTGCTGACAAGAATGGGCCCGTGACCACCGATGACGCTCCGAACCCGCAACACCCTGACCCCGAGCACTGGAGCGAGATACTGCACATCCGCCTGGAACGGATCGAAGGCCTACTCGCTCCGGCCGAGCAGCAATCGGAGTCCGAGCGTCCCGCATGGCAGCGGCACACCCGTGGCGAGCAGCGTTGGGCGGTGATGGCGGCACTGCTGGTTGCCGTCTGGGTCCAGTGGGCGCTGCCGGAACGGTTGAGCATTCACCCACACTGGCTACTCCCCGCCCTGGAACTGGTCATGATGGCAGCGCTGTGGGTGGCCCACCCGCACCGGCGAATCGAGTACCACTCCCGTCCGCTGCGCGCACTGGGCTTGCTGCTGGCCGCCGCGGTCAGCCTCGCCAACGGCTGGTCGGCCGTCATCCTGGTGCGCGACCTGCTGCACGGCACCGAGGGGTCCAATGCCGCGGCCCTGCTGACCACCGGCGGTGGCATCTGGCTGACCAATATCATCGCCTTCAGCCTCTGGTACTGGGAGTGGGACCGAGGCGGCCCGGCAGCCCGTGCTCTGGGCACGCACCAGCACCCGGACTTCCTCTTCCCGCAGATGCAGCAGGAGGGCATCGCGCCCGAAGGCTGGGAGCCGCAGTACATGGACTACCTCTATGTCGCCCTCACCAACGCCACGGCTTTCAGCCCCACCGACACCATGCCGCTGTCCCGTTGGGCGAAGCTGCTGATGTCCGCACAGTCCACGGTCTCGCTGCTGACCCTGGCGCTGGTCGTCGCGCGCGCGGTCGGGGCCCTGCAGTAATCCCGGCAGAATCGGCCACAGCAGGACCCGAGCGCCACTGATCCGTCACCACATGGCCCACGGCCATGACGGCTGCTGGAACAGCTCGGTCTTGCCGTGCACTGTCCGTAGGAGTGCGGGACGGGCAAGTTCCTCGAAGTGCTTGGACCGTGGCCGCACCAACCGAGCCGGACAATTTCCTGGCGGTCATGGAGGTGGGCTTGCGCACCTACGGATTTCCCCTCCTGGACGACATGCTGCGCGAGTCGCTGGTGGTCGACCTCGGCTACGTTGACCCCGACGCCCTGGCCCGGGCCCGCGATCACGCCGAGCGTACCCCTGTGGTGCCCGACCTGCACGAGCCTGCTCCCCGAGGCGGACCTGGCGATGGCCGAGGCAGCTGCCCGGCTCGTACCGCGAGATCCACGATGGGGATCCTCTCCTTCCCCCCGGGCCTCCCGCCGATGTGTACCAGGGGCCCTCGTACGAGGCGTTGCTGACGAAGTGGTCGCAGTTGTCCTCCGGCCACATGTCCGAGTTGCTGACGGCCTGCCATACGGTTGCGACCGCACTCGACGTGGCGGCGGACGTGATCGTGGGCATGAAGGTCGAGGCGATCACAGAATTGGTGGTTCTGGCTGCGTCGTTCGTGGCGGATCAGGCGGCAGCGGTGGCAACGCTCGGGCTCGCGGAGGCAGCCGAGGTGCTGATCGTGGAGGCCGCCGAGAAGCTGATGGACTACCTGGAGCAGTACATCATCGGGCAAGTCATCGAGGCGGCCGTGGAACCCCTGGTGGAGGTGGTCGGGCGGGCGGTGAGCGGACTGGTGTTCCAGGCGGCGGAGTCGGCGGCGGGTGTCGGCGGCGGCGATGCGGGGACGGGTTTCTCCATTGATCCGGAACAGGTGTACACCCCGCGCGGAGTTGATGCACAGTCACGCGGAGAAGGTGGCCGCGCACGCCGAGGAGTTCAAGTCCAAGCTGGCGGGGGTGAGCTTCGAGTGACCAACCAGATCGTCAAGGCCCTGGAGCACGCCGCGGAGAAGACCGGCAAAGCCATCGGAGAGGACGCCGGCAAGGCCGTCAAGGATCTCCATCACGACACCGGGAAACGGCTGAAGAGGGTCGCGGACAACCACCTCGAGACCGATGCGAAGCACGCGGCGGAGCTGGAGCGGATCGCCAAGCGTCCCAGAACCGAGGAGACGCCGGTCTACCACATGGCCGACGACGGAAGCATTCGCCGGCTGAACCCTGACCGCTCCCACTCGGACCTGACGGACGCGGACCGGGCGAAGCTCGGGCTCGACAGCACCTCCATCGGACGTCCGGTCAAAGGTGAACAGAACGCCAAGCTGAAGGACAAGAGTGAGGGGCGCACTGATCCACGGCCGAAGGCATCATCCCAGCAGGTTCCGCGGTGCAGCACCGACCTCTCCCAGGCCACCCAGCTGGCCCGCCACGCGGATCGCAGTTACGGCACTCACAACAAGGACGGAGAGTTCACGAGTAACAACTACGCGGCCGCGCGGGTGCGCAGCGCGGACGGCAGCGGAGACTTTATTCTCGTGGCCCGGAGCAATGGGCGCCGGCACTCCGAGCGGATGATCGGGACACCGTTCTTGAGAGAGGGCGAACCGGCCCGAATACGCCATCTCTATACGGAGCGAGAACCCTGTAGTACAGGGGCAAATTCCAGCTCATGGATGGCGGAGAGATTCCCGGGAACCGAGGTGAGTCATAGCGTCGAATACGGCGACAAGGCATCCAGAGAACGCGGGAATGCCATCATGGAGAGCTATCTTGACCAGCTGAAACTGAGTAGATAAGATCTCGCGAGTTATCTACTTTCGGTGAGATTAGGATAAATGAGTAGCAACCTCAGTCGTGACATGCTCGAGACGGTGTTCGACCCGGGCGAGCTGATCAGGTCTCCGGAGACCATTCTCGGGGCCGTGTCGGACGCGGATGCCCGGGATGTCCTTCGAACGCTGGGTATTCCGGTCTGGGAGAACCCCTGGTTCGACCTGGATGACGGGATCGGCGAGCGACTGGAGCGGGTCGCGGAGTGGGACGGAGCACTCTCCGACCGTTTTGACCAGGTGTCGCCGGGGGCGGACGGCTGGATCGGTCTGGGAATGATCCCCTATGACGATATCGCGTTCGACCCGGATACCGGCCAGGTCTACTGTCTGCCTCAAGACAAAGAAATCTATCTGCTGAACAGTAGGCTGCGGTCATTTGTTCACTTCCTGTACCTCCTCAAGGCTGAGAGTCCGAACTATGACTGGGAATCGCATGGAAAGGAAGAGCTTGAGGCTGTGCGCCTGCGCATCCAGGAAGAGATGAATTCCGTGGATCCAGCCGCTCTGGAGAACCCGGATTCCTGTTGGTTCGAAGTCCTCACCTACATTGTGGACCCGGAACATCACTTCGAGTGAGAGAGCGCGGAATCGGTGACTGACGACGGATACGTTCGGAACTTCGGGCCGGAGCTTGCCGGACTTCCGTGCCGGTGCAGGTCGGGCCCTACTTGGTGACCGATCACAGCGACCCGGTGCACCTGGGCGAATACGCCGCCTCAGCCGGGCGCCGCGTATCCCAAGAGGAGTACGCACGCTGGGTGCGGCTGGGCAGCGACGGCGGCTTCGAACTGTGCGCCGACACGGAGGGGAGGGTGTGGGCGGTGCTCCTGGGCTACGACGAACCCAACCGCTTCGTCAACTCCTCGCCCGAAGCGTTCGCATCCGGCCGTACGGAAGCGCGCGAGGCCCTGCGCGTCATCCTGCACGGACCAGCCGCGGGTCGCCTCGGCGGCCCTCGACAGGCTGGGGGAGCGGCTGCGCGCACAGGATCCGCACGCATTCGCCGAGCGGGAGAACTGGTGGCCCCTGGTGCTCGACGACATCCGCGACACGGCCGGCGCCGAGTGGTACGCGGCCTTCGAGTACGTCGATGCCAAGGGCAGCAAGCAGATCGTCACCCCGTCCGGCGCCATCGCACTGCACCCCGAAGAGCGGCTGTGGAACAGGCTGAGCGCGGCCGGGAGTGAGCCAGAACAGGTCCTGCGCATCCGTGGGGCGAGCCGTACCGCCCGAGATGTGCCCAGGGCCTGTCCTGCCACCTGACACGGGATCTTTGGCGGCCCAAAAAATCGAACCTATGCTTGAATTCGGTCATGTGACCGTTTCCCGACGACCTTGCCCAGGCCCAGCAGGAGTGGAGTGCCACCTACCGGCAGCTTGCCGAGCGGCCCGGCCGTACCGAGTTGCGCCGGCGTCTGTACCGGCTGTCGGCTCAGCTGTTCTTTCATCCCTGCTGGGAGCAGCAGCGCCCGGGTCCTGCGGCGTGGCGGGGACTGCGCGATCTGGGACGCTCGGACGTGGACGTGAGTGAGCGGCTTCATCGATGACGCGCTGGAATGCGGGGCCGCATGCGCCGGATGATCCTGGAGGCATGTCCGGCGCGATTCGCGTGATCGTGCATGCGCCGTCGCCCACGGGGGGTCGGCGCGTACGCGTGGACGGCGAGACCCTCGGCCTGGCCCACAGCGTGGTCGACGTCGCGGAGTTCCTACGCCGGGCCGGGCTGGAGATCGACCCGGCGGAGGTAGCAGGGACCCCGTGGATCGACTGGCGCGGAGTAGGGCCGGAACGCTGGGGCCCGGAGACGTCATGCCCTGGGCGGATCGCGCCGGGGCCATCACCTTCTGATCCGTAGCTCTATGCGGATCGGTCAGGGAGGGTCAAACAGGTCGTCCGTGGGCCTCACAGGGGCGCTACTGGATGCGAACGGCTGCTGTCGTTGCGGTACTTCGCTGCTGTACCGCGTCACGGGTCCACTCGGGACTCCGTTTCGCGGGACTGGGACTCTGGGGGGATCTACTCCATACTTGCGCGCCGACCTGGTGAAACGGTCCTTTGGAGAGCTGCGGTGGCTGGTGCTCAACGCTCGCGATTTCCCGCTGTTCCCCGTTCGGTCTGGTGCCGATGTGGCGCGGTGCTGGTGCGCCCCTCGGCGGCACTGTCAGTGCGTGTCGCTAAGGTCACCGGCACTGACAGCTGAGCAGAGAACCACCAGGGGGAACTTCATGGCAAGAGAGATCGCGGCGGCTGTTGTGGACGCGTGGGATGAGATCGAACGGTGGTACGAGGCCCAGGGTGCCGCGCATCTGATCCTGCCTCCTGCCTCCGATGAGCAGATCGCCGCCCTTGAAGAGATGCTCGGCATCGAGCTGCCTGAGGCGGTCACGGCCTCGCTGCGGCGACACAACGGATCGACGGACGGAGGCTGGCCCACGGGCACGCTGTTGTCCTGTGACGGCATCCTGCAAGAAGTGAGTGTGTGGCGCGACCTCCTTACCAGCGGCGACTTTGAAGACCTCAAGGACTTCGTTGCGGACGGCGAGGCACTCAAGGCCGGCTGGTGGCAGTTCGGTTGGGTCTCGCTCGATGCAGACGGCGGGGGAAACGGCGCGGTGCTGGACCTGTCGCCGGGTCCTGGGGGAAAGGTCGGCCAGGTCATCGACATGGACCACGAAGCAGGGCCGAGCGGGCCCATAGCGAGTGACTTCGTCGGATACCTGATGGCAGTGGCCGCCCGGCTGAGCGACTTCGCAGTGATCGACGGACAGTACGTCGAGGAACAGTAGTTGGGGCGCGCCCTATGCATCCTGGCCCAGCCCTGGCGCGGGATGACCTCGTGGACTTTGCCGTACGGTCTCATCTTTATCAGGTCGATCACGGGGGACTGCCCACGTCGACCAACCGCCCTTGCGCCTCGGTCGATCGTCCACCGAGGTTCAGCGTCGACCGCCGCTGTCCGTGCTTGTCGGTGTCAGCTCCTGGTGTCAGCCGCCGCACGCGGTCTTGGCAGGGGCCTGCCCTCTCCCGCCTGGAGTACCTACGATCACCAGGTGATGACGCCTCATGGTGGCCATGTGATCAACGCCGCAGTGTTCGTCGGCCGTGGTACACCGGTCACCGGGTGGGGCCTACTTGGGCCGTTCTTCATGGGCGTGCTCTTCGCGGCTGTGGGACTGGTCATCGTTAGCGACTATCGGGGCTTCGCGGCTTGGCACCGCCGACGAGCTGACGCGAGTGTGCCGTGGTGGCTGCGGCGCCTGTCCGAGGGGCGCAAGGGACAGCGACGCGAGTTCAACGACCGCGTCAACCGGGTCATTCAGAAGATCGTGGGTTGGGGGTTCCTGGTCCTAGGCACGTTCATCGCTGTCGGCGCGTTCATCCAAGGGATCTCCGACTTGAGCCGAGGTCGCTGACCCCCGCTCCTGACTTTCACCCACCCAGATCCGCGTCCCCCGCCTTGGACCGGGCAGGCCCCGCAAGAAGCCCCACAGCGTCGCCGCGGACCGGGCATACAGCAACCGCCCCTGCCGCGAGTACCTGCGACGTCGCGGCATCCCGCACACGATCGCAGAGAAGATAGACAGCCAGGCCGCCCGCCAACGCAAGGGCTCACGCGGCGGGCGGCCACCCGGCTTCGACCAGGACCGCTACAAGAAGCGCAACACCGTTGAGCGGGCCATCAACAAACTCAAGAACCACCAGGCCGTGGCCACTCGATACGACAAGCGCGGGTACGCGTTCCTCGGCACCGTCACGGCGGCCGCCATCGTCGTCTGGCTGAGGGCTTGAAATCGTTCACCGCATGAACGGCTGGTAGGCCAAAGGCTGGTCAACGACTTGGGCTGCTGTCGGCTCTTGCCTGTCCTTCGGTCAGAAGATCAACCCAGCAACGTAGCCAGTCGGGCAGCCGAGCCCCCTGTCGAGCTCGTCCAGCACGCGCTGCATTTCGTCTTCGTCGTACTCAACATTCATGACATTCTGCACCAGCGTGACCGCTGTCTCGCGAGTCATCTGAAACTGAACCCACCCTTCGAGAGCAGAAGCACCCTACTCAAGCGCAAGATAGGCTGGACAGCCCTTAGGGAAAGGACCACCGCGGTCAGGTCGTGCCGCGGCACGGTGACGTGCCCATCAGGACAGCTGCGGTGCGGCGGTCGCCTGGACGGCCCGACACCGAACGTCTCCAGGGCCGCTAGGGGCGCGGTGTTCTCCACGTCTGACACGTTCAGCATCTGCTCGGCCGTGACGACGGCCGGATCGGACCAGCGCATGAGCGGGCGGCTGCAGGACCGGGTAAGCGGCCCTCCGCACGTCGGCCGCAGTCTGCTTGCTGGCTGCTCGTTCTCCTCAGCAGCTCAGCCGCGCGCCCGAAGGCCACGAGTCCGCGCTGCACGGTCGCAGGCTTCACCGTCGGCGAAGGCGAGCACCGTCAACAGGAGCGTCCGGCCGCGTCCGGCCGACCCTTCCACAGCAGACGGTTGGCGGCGGCCGCGGAACCTGGTGCGTTGCTCCCCGTAGAGCAGAGGTCCGGGTGGCCGCCGGCACGCGCCAAGCGGCAGATGATTGGCTGCGATGGCGACTTCAAAAGAAATTTAGTGGGCAACTATGACGCCAGTCTGGGCATCAGCCCGACCCGCGATCTTTGGTGGGTGATGTGTCAAGTCGGTGATGCTATGCGCATGCCCTGACTGTGAATCTGCGGTGGAGGTTCCGTGAGTTGCGCGTGAGCCTTATTACGTTGGTTTGCTTCTGACGCCGTTTTAGGATCACAGTCGACCACTTATTTTTGCTTTACGTCTGTGTGCACCGGGGGGCTGCAGATGTTATTCCGTCATGCCGTCACCCGTGCCTGGAAAGGAATCCGGGTGACTCCTCGCATCCGCAGGATGCTCTCGCTCGCGGGGTTTGCTGCCGTCCTGGCGCTGGCGAGCACGCCGATGCTCGCTTCTGCTGACCCGCAGCCGCCGTCGGGAAACGACACACCGCCGTCCGCGGTGGAGGACTTCGCCTACCCGAACGCGGATCAGATTCAGCATGACAAGGGCATCAGGCTGATCAAGGGGGACGGGCACATCACCCTTGCCGCGTGTGATGAATCGGCCCAGCAGATCAGGGTCCTCACCGTGCAGGGCCAGGGCGGGAACCCGCAGGGCGCCTACTGCTTCAAGGCCGTCGCCAAGACCGGTTACCTCACATTGGAGCTCCCGCACGTCATCGCGCTGGAAACCGCTGATCATCCGATCAGCGCGGATCTGAAGCCGCAGGGGGACCCATCGGCGCCGGCCAAGACGGTGAGCGTGGCGAAGAACGGCTATCAGAGCGTCGGTGAGGGGACCGCCGGGGGTGCGTCCACTGTTCTGGTGGAACTGCGCGTCACGGGCTGACCGACCGTCCCGTCCTTCTTCTCACCGCTCTCACATGAAACGGGGAACGTTCATGTCTGGCTTTCGTCCGCGCACGGCGCGGACTTCCGGTCTGATCACGGCTGCGTCGCTGGCTGTCGCCGCCTTGTCGGGCACGCCCGCGGCTGCTGTATCGGGCCCGCAGGCTTCTGACGCGGTGTCCACCGCCACCGCACGGCTTGACATCGGCGGGCAGCGCGGCTGCTCGGCCACGCTGGTGGCTCCGCAGTGGCTGCTGACGGCCGCGAGCTGCTTCACCGACACCCCGGGCGGCCCCCTTGCCCCCGGCGCGCCGAAGCTGAAGACGACCGCCACCATCGGCGGCACCGCCCAGCAGGTGGTGAACCTCGCGCCCCGTACGGACCGGGACGTGGTGATGGCTCAACTGGCCAAGCCGGTCAGCGGTGTCACCCCGATCCCGGTGGCGGCCACGGCACCCGGTGCGGGCGACGAGGTACAGGCCGCGGGCTACGGCCGCACGCACGACGAGTGGGTGCCCGACCAGGTACACGCCGCCGCCTTCACCACCCAGAATGTCGGTGGCACCACGATCGATCTGGCCGGGAAGCCGGACGGAGCGGCGATCTGCAAGGGCGATACCGGTGGTCCGGTGCTGAGCACCGCCGCCGGTCATGCGACGGTCGTCGGTGTCAGCAGCCGGTCCTGGCAGGGCGGTTGTCTGGGCACCGACCCCTCCGAGACCCGTACCGGGGCGGTGGCGGCCCGGGTCGACGATCTGGCGGACTGGGTCCAGCAGGTCGCCTACAGCACCACTTTCGCCAGCGCGCCGTGGAAGGACGCCGTGCAGATGACCGCGGGCTATTACACCGGCGGCTCCGCGGGCGGCAGCCGGCACATGGACCTGATCGTCCTGTGGGACGACGGGGAGGTCACCCTCTACCAGGGCGGCGACAGCAACGATCCCGTCCACCCCTTTGCCGCCGAGTACCAGCTGGCGCCCCGTAAGAGCATCTGGGCTCATGCCGTCTCGATCACCGGTGTCAATGCCACCGGTGGCGGCACCGACGGGCTCGTCGTGCGCTGGAGCGACGGCGAGATGACCCAGTACACGACCGTGGATGCCAAGGGTTTCCACGGCGAGAAGCAGCTCGCCCCGCGGAACACTCCCGCCTGGCAGAACGACGCACGGCTGCTGGCCGCCGGCCGCTTCACACCGAACGGCCACCGCGACGACCTGCTGGCTGTCTGGAAGGACGGCCACGTCTCCGTCTTCAGCGACCTGGCGGCCAACGGGCTGAGCAAGCAGACGCAGATCGTCGCCAAGAACACCACCACCTGGCCCTACGCGGAAAACCTCACCACGGGGTCGTTCACCGGCAACTCCACTGATGATCTGCTGGTGCGCTGGGTGGACGGGGAGACCACGATCTACCCGGGCCTGACCGGCAAGACGCTGCCCGGTGAGATCAGGATCCGCGTCAGGAATTCGGAGTGGAAGGACGCCGCCGTGGTCGCCGCGGGCGCCTTCACCGCCAACACGGCCGCGAAGGACGTCATCGTCCGCTGGAACGACGGCCACGTCAGCCTCTTCACCGGCGTCGACACCAAGGGCCTGCACGACGAGGTCCAACTCGCACCTGCCAACTGACCTTCCACACGCCGATCTAGGGACGGACCCGCACCGACGGGCCGTCCCTCGGGCCCGGCCGCGCACTGGGCCTGTGATCAGTGCAGGTCCCTGTGCGAGCCGGTGCACACAACCCCCCATAAAACATGAGACGAATCGAGTCCGCAGTGAGACATCCACGACGCCCGCTGCGCGTGGCGGCAGGAGCCCAGCACGCGGCGCGTGTGCTGTGTTTGGGCCTGCTGCCCAGCGCGCTGGTACTGGGCCTGCTGGGACCCGCACCCTCCCCGGCCACGGCCGACACAACCCCACCCACGACCGCAACCGGTAGCCCGCTTCCGGACACCGACCGCGCCAAGGTGGTGCGGCTGTGGGAGACCGGCGGCCCCGGCGTGCGCGCCGCCGCCGAGGCCGCCCTGGTCGGCGGTGACGACGACGTCCGGAACTTCCTGGCACAGGCCTCCGACATCCAGTTCCAGGACGAACGTGTCGCCACCGCTCAGGTCGCCAGTGTCGGCGGGACCTACCTCCAGCAGGCAGCCCGTACCGCCCTGGACAGCAACTCGCCCGACCAGTTGCAGGCGTTCTTGAAGGACGGCTGGAAGGCGCCGCTGGAGCAGGACCAGCGTATCCGGGTCGCACAGATCATCGACGTCAGCGGCCCGCTGGTGAAAAAGGCCGGCCAGGCGGCGCTGAACGGCACGCCTGAGGACATCAAGAAGTTCCTCGCCGACGACCAGTACACCGAGCGGGAACAGGACGAGCGCGTCCAGGTCGCGCAGATCATCGATGCCGGGGGGCCGAATGTCCAGGCGGCCGGCCGTATCGCGATCAACGGCAGCCCGGACGACATCCACGAGTTCCTCCAGGTCGGGCAGTACGTGGCCCGCGCGCACGACCAGGAACACGCTACGATCGCGCAGCTCGCGGATCAGGCGGCGAAGGCGGGCAAGCTGGCCGCGCAGCAGACCCGGGCCGCCAAGGATGCCTCCGACCGTGCGGTGACCGCGGCCAAGTTGGCCAAGGCAGCCGCGCAGAAGGCCGAGGCCGAGACCGAGGCCGCCCACAAGGACACCCAGCACGCGGCAGCATCCGCCGCCCGCGCGGCGAGCGCCGCCCAGCAGGCCGCCACCGCCGCACAGACCGCGATCAGCGCCGCGAACGCGGCCACCGATTCCGCCCGCGTCGCGGCCAACGCCGCCTCGGCCGCCGCCGCGGCCGCGGACGGCGCCGCCGAGGCAGCCTCCCAGGCCCGTGACGCCGCCGCGAACGCGGCCCTCGACGCCGGCCAGGCAGGCGCCGCACGCAAGGCAGCCCAGAACGCCCGGGACGCCGCCGCAGGCGCGCACGCCGCCGCCCAGGCCGCGGACTCGGCGCGGACCGCCGCTGCGTCGGCTGCGGATGCGGCCAAGGCGGCCAGCGGCGCCGGCAGCGACGCCGACGACGCGGCGGACGCGGCCGACGAGGCCAACAGCCTGGCCGACCAGGCAGGCGTCCACTCCGCCGAAGCGCAGAACGCCGCAGCCGCCGCGCACCGCCACGCCCGCGAGGCGGCCCGCGCCGCCGACGCCGCCCAGGCACTGGCACAGGAAGCCGCCTCCGCCGCCGGGGAAGCCCGTGACGCCGCCAACGACGCGGCCACGCACGCCGAGAACGCGGCCAAGGACGCCGACGACGCGGCCAAGCACGCGGGTGAGGCGGCGACCGCCGCAAAGCAGTCCGCCGCGCACGCCAAGGCGGCCAAGAAGGACGCCGACGCGGCCAGCGCGGCGGTCGCCAAGGCCCAGAAGGTCCACGACCTCGCGATCCGTATCGACACCGAGCAGCTGACCGCCCGCACCAACGAGGCCATCGCCCGCGCCCGGGACCTCAAGGCCCAGGAGGACCAGCGCACCGCGGCACAGGAAGCAGCCGTGCAGCAGGCCAAGGACCTCGCCGACCAAGCTCAGCACCTCAGCGACCAAGCCGCAGCCGGTACTGGTGCCGCGGATCTGGTGCCGCAGGTGCGCAGGGTGGCCCTGGGGCTCCTGAAGACCGGAAGGCCCTGGAGCGCTGTCGCCGCCGAGGTCGCCCTGGCCGGCTCCGACGACGACATCCTGGCCTACATCCGCACCGGCTGGAAACAGGCCGCGCAGCGAGACGACCGCGACCAGGTGTACCAGTTGTCCCTGGTTGCCGGTTCAGGGGATGTGCGCAAGGCAGCAGGCCAGGCGCTCGGCGGAGATGCCACCACGGTGACCGCGTTCCTGGCCACCGGCCAGTACGAGGCCATGAAGCAGGACATGCGCCTGTACATCGCCCGCACCATCGCCAACGCCGGCCCGATCGAACAGCAGGCCGGCCGCACCGCGCTGAACGCCGACACAACCGACGCCCTGCGCCAGTTCATCACCACCGACGACCTGCTGGCACGCACCCAGGACGAACGCGTCCGCGCCGCCCAGCTCGCCGACACCAGCAACAAGAGCAACGGCCCGCAGGTGCAGGCCGCAGCCCGCATCGCCCTGGAAGGCCCATCCGACCTGCTGCACGCCTTCATCACGGTCGGCCAGTACAAGGCCCAGCGTCAGGACCAGCTCGGCGCCACCCACGAGGGGCAGATCCAGCAGCTGATCGCGCAGGCCGCGGGCATCGCCGCCACCGCGCAGAAGAACGCGGCCGAAGCGGGCAGGGCAGCAGCCAGGGCCGCCAGAGCCGACTCCGAAGCCGAGGGCTACCGCAGACAAGCCGAAGCAGCCGCCAACGACGCCAAGAAGTACGCCACCCAGGCTAATGGCTACGCCACCCAGGCCGAGCAGTCCGCCAAGGACGCCGCCGCCTCGGCCAAGACCGCCCGCAACGCCCAGCAGACCGCCGAAAACGCCGCAGCCGATGCCCTCAGCTCCGCCACAGCTGCGCGCCGGTCGGCGAACTGGGCAGTATCGTCTGCTGCTGCAGCCTGGACCAGCGCCCGGAAGGCTCGTGACGCGGCCACCACTGCCGGCAAGGACGCCGCAGCGGCAGCCGCAGCGGAAATCGACGCCTATCAGGCCGTCATCGTCAAACAGCAGCAAGAGATGGCCAATCGCTGGAAGGCGTATGAGGAATACCTGGACAAGAACAACAAGGATAATGATGACAACAGTTGGATGCCCGACTGGCTGAAAAGCACGGTGAACACCGTCAGTCCCTACGCCAAGGCGTTCTGGGACAACAGCCCACAGATCCTGTCCGGCCTTGCTGAAAGCCTTGGTGGCGCCTTCATGGCCGATCTAGGGATCACCGAGGGAGTCCTCGGTGGAGGCGGAGGACTCGTCCTGTGCCCCGAGACCCTGGGCGGCGGCTGTCTGGAAGCCGTAGTAGCAGTCGGCGGCGGCATCGCCGTGACCGGAGAAGGCATCCAGTACGCCAGCGACGGCGTCCAGAGGTTCAGCGACGGCCTGCAAAATGCTCTCCGGGAAGCCCAGGACGAAGAATCGGTCACGATTTACAAGGCTCCGGGCAAGGGAATGACGGAAAAGCTCCTCAAGGACGGCTTCACGGAGCGTGATTTTCCTGGCTCAGGGAATGGCTACCCGGATGGACGGGCGTACTTCGGCCTCGAGGAAGACGGCAAAACCATCGCGCTTGATTACGCCAGTCGAGGTGGCTACGATAACGAAGTTCTTCAGGTTCGAATCCCGAAGGCTGACTTCGACCGATACTTCGCCAAGTATGTGGGATCCCACAATGGAGTTCCTGGGACCGAAGTTGCCATTCCGAACACAGACTTCGACATGCTTAACCAATACCCCCGAAGCGTCGTAGGTGAGTAATGAACGACCAGCTCAGTGCCCAGGAGTCGAGCCTGCTCGGCCAGTTGATCAAAGGCCGGGTCGAGGCTGTGTTCCGCTGGGGGGTGATCGTGGATGCGGGACTCTCACGCGTGGGCCTCATCGATGCTCTCTACATCGACGACGAGGACCGGTATGAAGTCGGCCAGAGCGTCACGTGCTACCTGGACTGCTTCGACGAACAGAAGGACAAGTTCATCTTGAGGCCGCCCCAGCAGGTGCCTCTGTCCGAGCGACTCCGCCGGGCCCGGGAGCAGTGACTGCGGCTCGTGGTCGCCCGAGTGCTCGCACACGTGAGGTTGCGGTACGGGCTCCACGACCCAGCGGAATCTGAAGGACGCGAGTATGACCGCCGCTTCCCAGGAGGTGGCGGTCTTCTCCTGTCCGGTGGGGATACCGCCGAAGTCAATGAATCGTTGAACCTGCGCTTGATCATGGGCGTCGGCGGTGGATCTCCGGGTCGACCCCTCGATGGCCTGCCGCCGTGACGGCCGCGGTCGAGCCGGGGCCCTCGCTCGAAGACGGTGTCATCGTCGAAGCCCGCCACGTCGATGACGAGCAGGCCGGGTTCGGACAGGTGCGCTTCACGGATCGGGTCCACGTCTGTCAGTACGTCTTCGTGGACAGCCGGGGTTCTGTTCAGGCTCCGGATTCACCTGGCCGGGTGAGTTGTCAATGGCGACGCCACGCCCTGGAGACCCAGACGCGGCATGCCCGTCTCCGTGCGCTCGACCTGGCGGGCATGCAGCTGCTGCAGATCCTCTTCGACGCCGCGCGCGTCCACGGCGCCGAGGTGCGCCTCACCCCCGTGGCGGTCCCGGCGTACTGGTCTCGTATCCCATGCTCCGCGTCCACGTGAAGGACCTACGCAAGGAGGTCCACGAGTCGGTGGGCGGCCGGGTTGCTTTCGTCGCGGCGGTGCTCCGTGCTAATCAACGGAGTGACCGAGCGTGGCCCGGTCCGCGGCCTTGCTCCCAGCTGCTGGGCAGCAGTGCCAGCTCGGCGGCGGCGAGCAGTTCGCCGACGTTCTCTCGCCGCCCGACCAGTCGCACCGGCAACTCCTCGTCCTCCATCGGGCGCATACTCGAATTTCCGAAATCTCAATTAGGCGGGCGGCTTGCAATCGGTCGTGCGGGCCGACGATCACGACTACCGCCGCACCGACGCCCCCGCCGTCCGGGACCACCACGCAGGCACCCGTATCCGGTGCGCCGAACACCTCAGCAGCGCCTGCGAGTTCACCACCCGGCCCCGCAGGGAAGGCGCGCCCGGGCCAGCTGCGGGCGGTGATCGCAAAGGTGTTGGCGGCGAATGCGGCGGCGACGTTCACCGTCACGGAGCTGGCCAGGATGCTAGGCCATTCCGGCGGGGCGGTGGGGAACGCCGGCGAGACACTGGCACGCCGAGGCGAGGCGGAACGGGTTGGCTCCAAACCACGTAGGTACCGGGCGACACCGGCCACAACGATCGCAGCCCAGCGGGCCTCCGCAGGCCCGCCCGCCCTGAGTCCCAGGCCGACGGTGCCGCACCAGTCCACCGGTCGGGCGGCTGCGGCTGCCCCGCCGGGCGGGCGGCCGGAGCCGATCACCCGGCCGAACGGGCAGCGCTACCACCCCAGGACGTTGGCGCAGTTGCCGGATGTGGAGGCGCTGCGGCGGCTACGCCAGGCGCAGGTGCCGGTGTTGCTGTACGGGCCGCCGGAAACGGGGAAGACCTCGCTGATCGAGGCGGCCTTCCGGACCTGATCACGGTGGCCGGGGACGGCGACACCACGGTCGGCGACCTGATCGGCGAGTACACCCAGGACGCCAGCGGCGGATACGAGTTCGTCTACGGGCCGCTGGTGACCGCCATGCAGGAAGGTCGCGCCCTGCTCCTGGACGACGCGACCCTGATCTCACCGAAGGTGCTGGCCGCCCTGTATCCGGCGATGGACGGGCGCAGGCAGATCCAGGTCAAGGCGCACAAAGGCGAGACGATCACCGCTGCCGACGGCTTCTACGTGATCGCCGGACACAACCCGGGCGTGCACGGGGCGGTCCTCAGCGAGGCCCTCGCCTCACGGTTCAGCGTGCAGATCCAGGTCGGCTCCGACTACGACCTGGCCGCCTCCCTGCAGATCAACCGCACGGCGGTGCGCATCGCCCGCAACTTCGCCACCCTCCAGCAGGCAGGCGACGTCGGATGGGCCCCGCAACTGAGGGAGTTGATCGCCTTCCAGAAGATCACCGACGTGCTCGGCATCGAGGCCGCCTTCGCCAACCTGGTCGGCATCGCTCCCCTGGAAGACCGGGACACGGTCGCGGAGATCGTCACCAAGGCGATCGGCCGCCCGGTCACCGCCCTGGCCCTGGGCCGCCAACTCTGACCTGCCCGCCCGGGCCCGCACGCGCCGGGCCCGGGACCGCCACCACCACCCCCACCAGACCGATTCCTGGAAAGGACCGCATCCGCCATGCCCGCACCCGCGCACGTGTTGCCCGCCCCACCGGCACTGACCGAGACCGAACAGGCCCTGGCCCGCTGGGAGGACGACGGCGGCCCCATCTATGAGCCCCGGCTCGGCCTGCAGACCGGACACTGGCTGCGGATCGCCGCCGCCCTGACCGAACGCCTCCCCGAACTCGCGGGACGCGAGGACGTGATCGTCACCTGCGAAGAGCAGACCCGCTCCGGGGCCCCGGCCGCCTTCTTCCCCACCCAGGCCGCCCTGGAAATCGACCGGGCACTCTTCGCGCCACTCCACCCGGCCACCATCGACCCCACCCGGCCCGGCGACGAGCACCACTACCCAGTCGCCTGGGGCGCGTTCACCCACGAAGCCGCGCACGCCGCCCACAGCCGGTGGACCACCCCGCCCCGCCTGCGCGGCACCGCCCTGGACACGGCGGCCCAGATGCTGGAGGAATCCCGCGCCGAACACGCCCACCTCGCTCGCCGCCCCGACGACCGCACGTTCCTGCGATCCGCCGTCCACACCCTGATCCTTGCCGACTTCACCACCCAGACGCCGGGCGATGCGTGGCGGGCCGGGCTGGCCGCCGCGTTGATCCTCGCCCGCCGCGACGCCGGAATCCTCGACCCGGACGAAACCCAGCCCGTAGAAGACGTGGTCACCGGCATTCTCGGCCAAGACCTGCTGGACACCCTCGCGGCGATCTGGACGGCCGCGCACACCACCGCCGACGACGACGGCCAGACGATGCTGGCCCACGCCCAGGCGTGGTGCCCGGCCCTCGGCGCAGCACCGGACCAGCCGGAACCGGCCCCGGATGCACGCTGCGGGCGCCTCGGTGAACTGGGCGAGGCGGTCGGCAAGGTCGCCGCCCAGGTGACCGTGAACGAGGCCACCCAGCGCGCGGCCCCGGCCCGCATCGCGGCCACCCGCACCGCCCGGGCCCGGGCGAAGGCCGCCCAGGCCGCGCAGGGGCGCAAGGCGGCCGAGATCGCCGAGAAGGTCTTCGCCCCTGGCGCACGTCCCTTCACCCCCGACAGCCAGCGCGAGCGCGCCCGGGGCCGCCGCGCCCCCTCACCCGTCACCGGCACCCGGCCGCCTACCCCGGCCGAGAAGGCGGCGGCCGGACAGCTCGCCCGGCCCCTGCGCGCAGCCGCCTACCGCGAACGCACGGTCACCGTCACCGCCTCGGCGGTCCCACCCGGACGCCTGAGCATGCGCGGCGCGCTGGCGCGGGATGCGCAGAAGGCGGCGGGAGCGATGCCCACGGCTCAGCCCTGGATCCGCACCCAGCGCCGCCAAGGCCCCACCCCGCCGCTGAGGGTCGGCATCGCGGTGGACGTCTCCGGCTCCATGCGCGCCGCTGGCCGCCCGATCGCCTCGGCCGCCTGGATCCTCGCCAAGGCCGCCCTGACCGACCCGGACTCGCGTACCGCGACCATCGCCTACCGCCGCTCTATCACCGCGATCACCGTCCCCGGGCGCGCCCCGACGCGGGTGACCGAGTTCGACGCGGACGGCGGCGGACACAGCCTCGCCGAAGCCACCGACGCCCTGACCGCCGGACTTCACCTCACCACACCCGGTGCGGGCCGCCTGCTGGTGATCGCCTCCGACGGCTACTACCTCCCCCAGGAGGCCGCCTCCGCTACTGAGCGCATCACAGCCCTACGGGCGGCGGGGTGCGCGGTGCTGTGGCTCGCCTTCGACCCCGACCCACACCCCCTGCCCGGCACCACCCTCCTCCAGCTCACCGACCCGGCCCAGGCCGCCGCCGCGATCGGCAAGGCCGCCACCGCCGCCCTCGCGGCCACCAACCCGTGACACCCCGCTGCCGCCCCGGCACCGCCCGGGGCGGCACCCCCAACCGACCGCCGACCCACCCGCATAAGCTTGTGGATGCGGGCGTTGATCGACTCGATGGCATTGGTGGTGCACACGATCCGGCGGATCTCCACGTCGAACCGCAGGAACGGCACGAACTCCGACCGGGACGACTCCCACAACCGCACGATCGCCGGGTATTTCTTCGCCCACACCTCGGCGAATTCTACGAACCGCTCCGGCGCGGCTTCTTCGGTCGGCGCGGTGTAGACCGGTTTCAGTCCACGTGCGATCTTCTCCCAGTCCTGCCGCCCGCGGTACTTGAACGAGTTGCGCAACAGGTGAACAACGCACGTTGGCACGATCGTCGCAGGCCAGACCGCATTGACTGCGTCCGGCAACCCCGTCAACCCGTCGCAGACCAGCATCAGCACGTCCGCGGCGCCGCGGTTCTTGATCTCGGTCAGCACCTGGAGCCACTATTTCGCGCCCTCGCCCCCGTCGCCGACCCACAGGCCGAGGATGTCGCGGTAGCCCTCGGCGGTGACCGCCACGGCCATGTAGACGGGCCGGTTGGCGACCTGCCCCTCTCTGATCTTCACGTTCACGCAGTCGATGAAGACGACCGGGTAAACCGCGTCCAGCGGCGGGTTCTGCCATTCCGTCATCCCCGCGACCACGCTGTCCGTGATGGTGGAGATGGTCTGCTTGGAGACGTTCGCCCCGTAGACCTCGGCCAGGTGGGCGGAGATCTCGCCGTGGGTCAGGCCCTTGGCGGACAGGGACAGCACCATCTCATCGACACCGGCAAGGCGCTTCTGGCGCTTCTTGACCATCATCGGTTCGAAGGTGCCGGCCCGGTCCCGGGGCACCTCGATCTCGACGGTGCCGATGTCGGTGGTCACAGTCTTGGCTCGGTGGCCGTTGCGGTAGTTCTCCCTCCGCCCGGCCTCGGCCCGCTCGCCGTTCTCGTGGCCCAGGTGGTCGGTGATCCCACCCTCCAAGGCGGACTCCAGCAGCTTCTTGGTCAGTTGCTGCAGCAGACCGCCCTCGCCGGCAAGCTTCATCCCGCCGTCCTTCGCACGGGCCAGCAGTTGCTGGATCAGGGCGTCGTCCACGACCTCGTCCACGGGCACCTCCTGGGCCTGGGTGTCACTCACCACGTCAGTCATCAACTGTCGCTTCCGGCTCCGGAGTTACACCAGTGACCGTACAGTCCCGGCTGCCGCTGGCTGAGAAGGCGGGCCGGATGCTTGCGCAGTCCTTCCGACCGCGCAAGCGCCTCTCATGCGCCGGTAGTTCCGTCGATCTGCTCGCGGATGAGGTCGGCATGACCGTTGTGACGTGCGTATTCCTCGATCATGTGCACCATGATCCAGCGCAGGGAGACTCCCTGCTCCCCGACGTGACCCGCTTCCTGTTCGGACAGGCGGCCGGAGTCGTCCAGCGATGCTTCAGCGATCAGCTCACGGCCTCGAGCGACCTCCGCTTGCCACGCAACCATCGCCTCGTCGAGCCCACGTTCCGGCTGAAGGGCAAAGCCGTCGACGTTGTTCTCCCCGAAGACAGGAGGCACGTCCTGACCTGCGAATACGCGCTGGAACCAGTTGCGCTCCACCTCAGCCAGGTGCTGCACGAGACCGAGCAGCGTCATCGACGAGGGCGACGCCGCAGCAAGCCGTAATTGATCATCTTTGAGGCCCGAACACTTCAGGGCGAGAGTCGCACGGTGAAAGTCCAGCCATGCTTCCAGCATGGCGCGCTCGTCGGCATGCGCGGGAGGGATAGGCCGTCCATCCGGTGTCGTATTCATGAGCACACCCTGGCAGCAGCACCCGCGGCCCACGACCGTCTTCGCTGGCGATGAACACGTATCACGACCATCTCCCAGCGAGCCAGTGACATCAAAACTCACTGACATTGATCTTGCCGAGCCCTACGAGGTGACTCCCGAAATCGCCTCCAAATGACTCACTCACAAACTGACACAGCCAATGGCACCGGGGCGGCACCCAGCTGGGCGAGTGATTAATGGGGCAGGCTGCGCTGCCCTGGCCAGAGAATGATGGCCGGGTGCGTGTCCTCTGGCCGGTCTGTCTGTCCAGGGCAGCGCTGTCACCACGCATTATGTCGGCGACTGCGTGAGGTGATCGACGATCTTCCCGAGGTATGAAGACCGGTCGCGTATCAGTTCGATGCCGGCAGCGATCAGGCAGGCCTTGACCGGAAGAAAGATCTCTCCAGCCACGGGAAGAGCGATGACCTTCAGTTGGAATCCGTTAAGGGGGATGCCCGTGGCCTGCTCGTGCTCTCGCAGTGCGTCAGTGAGACGCGCGCGTGGCTGACGGGGCACGGGCCTCCCGGCCCTTGCGAGTTCCCGCTTACGGTTGGAGCTCCACTGGAGCATCTCGGCGGAGTTGCTTCGGACGACCTCGCCGAGTGGCCCGTCGAGTGTCAATGCGACGTGCGACTTGTGCCCGGGTGAGGCTACCGCGAGGTCCCACCACGTCCGCCACTGCCGCTCGACTAGCGCGTCCTGGCGCTGGCAGCAGCGGTATGGCACAACTTCCATACCGGCCAGGCAGTGAGCCGGTCACTCACCGCCTTCGATCACTGACTGTATTGGGACAGATTCGTCTGAGGGGGCCGGCCGTACGCCCGCCGCGCCCGAGTAAGACCGGAGTAAGCCTCCGCACACGCATTCCCGTGCGTCTCCGGGTTCGGTTAACCTACAGGTCATAGGGTCAGCGACGAAGCCGCGACGTACCGCGCGTCCGGCTGCCCGTTCCCGACCGCGCCGGTTTCGCTGGCAGACCTCAAGGTGACGTGTCACCATGCCCACTCAGCAGTCCGTCCTCGTCCCCCCGCAGCGCGGCCCGCGCCGTGTATGGCCGTTCCCCACACCGGGGCCGAAGCTGCGCGCCCGCGCCGCCGCGGCCACTGTGTGGTATCTGCGGCTGGTCGCCGTGCTCAACATAGTCGCGGTGCTGTCGGTGCCGTTCAGGCGGGAGGTGAACGAGCACAACACCGGCCGGATCTACGCAGGGCAACGGCACCACCTGCACCATGCGGGGGCGTTCTTCACGCCGTACCTGACCACCGCGGGTCTCGTGTCAGCCGTGCTCGCCATTTTCTTCGCCCTGGTGATGCGACGCAGGAAACGGGCCGCGTGGGTCCTCAACTTGTTTCTCGCGGGGCCGCTGTTCGCGCTGTACGTCCTCGCGCTCACCCAGGACCCGTACAACAAGCACGTCTTCAACTGGGTCTCCGCCCTGCTCACCGGCCTGTTCGTGGCCGCGCTGCTGATCGGGCGCCAGGAGTTCATCGCCGTCGGCGACCGGACCAACCCGAAGCTGGCCGTGGGGGTCTTCGCGGGCGGCATCCTGGTGAGCGGCACGATCGGCCTCCTGCTGGTCAGCGCCACGAACAAGCTGCACGACGCCACCCTCTTCGACAAGATCGCCTACACGCTGCTGCGCGGCGTCAGCGTCGGCCCCCTCGCCGACCGCGTCGACGCCGTGCACGCCCCCCGCTGGGTGGACATCGTCATCAACGTCCTGATCGCCGCGACCTTCCTGCTCGTCCTGTACGCCTGCTTCCGCTCCCCGCGCGGCCGCGAGCTGCAGACCGCCGAGGACGAGCAGCGGCTGCGCGCCCTGCTGGACAAGCACGGCGCCCGTGACTCGCTCGGCTACTTCGCGCTGCGCCGCGACAAAGCCGTCATCTGGTCCCCGACCGGCAAGGCCGCCATCACCTACCGCGCCATCGGCGCGGTCAGCCTCGCCTCCGGCGACCCGATCGGCGATCCCGAGGCCTGGCCCGGCGCCATCGATGCCTGGCTCGCCGAGGCCCGCCGGCACGCCTGGACGCCGGCCGTGATGGGCGCCGGCGAGGAGGCCGGCACGATCTACGCCCGGCACGGCCTGGACGCCCTGGAGCTGGGCGACGAGGCCATCGTCGATGTCGCCGACTTCACCCTCGAAGGCCGCGCGATGCGCGTCGTGCGGCAGGCTCACAACCGGGTCCGCCGAGCCGGTTACACCGTGCGCATCCGCCGCCACGAGGACATTCCGGACGACGAGATGGCCACCCTGATCGAGCTGGCCGACCAGTGGCGTGACGGTGCGACCGAGCGCGGTTTCTCCATGGCGCTGGGCCGCCTCGGTGACCCGGGCGACGGGCGCTGCGCAATGCTGGAGTGCCGGGACGGCGACGACCGGCCACGGGCGCTGCTCAGCTTCGTGCCGTGGGGCGAGCAGGGCCTGTCCCTGGACCTGATGCGCCGGGACCGCGACTCCGAGAACGGCCTGATGGAGTTCATGGTCGTCGAGCTGCTACTGCGAGCCCAAGAGCTCGGCGTCGAGCGGGTGTCGCTGAACTTCGCGATGTTCCGATCGGTCTTCGAGCGCGGAGCCCGCCTCGGTGCCGGGCCCTTCCTGCGGCTGTGGCGTTCGATCCTCACCTTCTTCTCACGTTGGTGGCAGATCGAGTCCCTCTACCGCGCCAACGCCAAGTACCGGCCGGTCTGGGAGCCCCGCTTCCTGCTGTTCGCCAAAAGCAGCGACCTCCCGCGCATCGGTATCGCCAGCGCCCGTGCCGAGGGCTTCCTCACCCCGCCCGCGCTGCCGTCCCTCAAGCGCCGCCGGGAGGAGCTGGCCGAGTCCGCCGACAAGGCGGTCCAGTCCCCTGCATGACATGACCGTTGGGCTCGTCCGTTCGGCGTCACCTGAAATAACGACGGCATCGGCCGACGCCATGCGCACTCGTTCCGCTTCAGCGTGTGAGCGGAGGAAATGACACCACGTCGCAGACGTGGCAAAACATACTGGTCAGAAGGGGTCGGGCTCCTGGGACCCCGGCCCCTTCGTCGATTCTGTGCCGGATCGGTGCTAAATATTGTGACTTGACGTCAGGAGCATTCAGGTGCCGTCGATGGTGGAGCGATGTCCGGCCTGTACCACCCGCACGACCAGCTCGCCGTTGTCGATCGTATAGATCACGCGATAGTCGCCGACCCGTAGGCGGCGGCGGTCGGGCTGGGAGGCGAGGGCTGTGGTGTTGAACCCCAGCGGGTCGGTCTCCAACTCGGCCGGCTTGGCCAGAATGCGGAGGGTGATGCTGGTGCATGGCGGCGCTGGAGGGTGTGCGGTGGGCCGCCGGTCAGTCCAGGGTGCTCAGCAGCGTTCGGCCCTCCTCCCGGGCGGCGGCCACCGCCGGCTCCCCGATCCCGCACAGGCGCAGGCACGACGACGCGATGGCCTCGGTGTCAGCCGCGTCCGGCTCACGGGAGCGCCGTATCTGGATGACGACCTCCACCAGCTGGATCAGCAGTTCGCCGAGCCGCTCGGCGGGCAGGGCGCGCGCGACGTCCTCGGTCGCCGCCAGGGCGCCCAGTGTGCCGTAACTGGACTGCAGACGGCCCCGCTCGGCCCGGAAGGCGTCGAACCGCTCTGCCCGCACTTCCGGCAGCAGATAGAGGGTGCCGATGTTGTACGGAGTGCGGGAGAGGGTGCGTACGTCCATGGCGGCCACGGCGTAGAGTGCGGCGGCCGCATCCGCTTGCTCGGGCACCAGGGCCCGGATCCGGTCCAGCATCTGCAGACTGGGCCGCACGGACGTCGCCAGCAACTCGGCGAGGATCTCCTCCTTGGTGGCGAAGTGGTAGTAGAGCGAGGCCTGCCTGATGCCGACCCGCTCGGCGATCATGCGGGTGCTGGTGCTGGTGATCCCATGGTCGACGAAGAGCGCCCCGGCGGCGTCGAGGATCTGTTCCCGGGCGGAGGTGCCGGGGTCGGACGGCGGCGTGTGCCGGGGCCTGCCTTGACGGGGACGCGTCGTCGTCATGGCCCCATCGTGCCACCAGGTGTCCGCCCTGCCGCCTCCGGTCACGCGGACGCCGCGTACGCCCGCCAGCCACCGAAGCGGGTGATGTCGGGCGCGCCCTTGACGGCGTACGGCTCGACGAGGAAGCCGCAGACCTGTCGCCCGTCGGCCAGCTCGACGGTGCCGATGGTCATCGGCGCGGGCACGGCGGCGGTCAACGCCCCGAACCCGGCAGCGGGCAGCCGCCAGATCTCGCCCTCGATGCCCATGCCCACGTCGCCGCCTGACGCCGTGGCGTGACCCGCCTGGGCGCAGGCGTCCCGCCCGCCCTCGGTGACCCGGAGCAGCCCGGGCTTGGGCGGCTCGGTGGCCAGGGCGTACAGCCGGTAGCCGCCTGCGGTGCGGGCCCGGCCGGTCAGGGTGGCGCCGGCCTGCACCAACTGGGCGTTGAGGGGCTGACCGGTGAGGTGGGCGCCGACCACGAACAGGTCGAGCCCGGGGTTGGCGAACCGCTCGGCCAGCGCGGCCAGGGCGCGGTCGGAGAAGGCCGGTCCGGTGAACATCACGCCGAACGGCAGGCCGTCCACGAACCCGGCGGGAACGGCGAGCGAGGCGCAGTCCAGCAGGTTGGCGAAGTTGGTGAACCGTCCCAACCGGGCGTTGGCGCCGACCGGGTCGGCCGCCACCTCGTCGAGGGTGGGATGCCAGGTGGTGGTCGGCGTCAGGAGAGCTGTACAGCCGTCGAGCACCGCGCGTCCGGCGGCGCCGAGCGCGGCGAGCCTGGCGGCGTCGGAGGCCCAGTCGGCGGCGGTCTTCTCCCGGCCTGCCAGCACGATGGCGGCCACGGTCGGATCGAGGTCCGCCCCGATCAGGTCGCGGTGCTTCTCCAGATGCGCGCCCACGGCGGCGTACCGCTCGGCGACGAACGCGCCGCCGTACAGCAGGTCCGCTGCCTGAAGCAGCGGGGTGATGTCGGTTTCGACGATCTCCGTCCCGGTGCTCGCCATGCGGGCGACGGCGGCGTCGAAGGCTTCGCGCCAGCCGTCGGCCATGCCGTTCAGATGCCCCCCGGCCGGCACGGCGATCCGCGGGCGCGCGGGGGGCGGCGGAAGCTGGGCGCCGGTGCGGGAGAGCGGATCGGCCGGATCGGGGCCTTCGGCGAACTCGACGGCGGCGCGGGCGAGTTGCAGGTCGCGGGCGAAGATGGTGACGCAGTCGAGGGTGTAGCAGGCGGGGACCACCCCGGTCACGGGCACCAGGCCCTTGGTGGGCTTGACGCCGACGATGCCGTTGAGGGCGGCGGGCACCCGCCCGGAGCCGGCCGTGTCGGTGCCGAGCGCGATGTCGGCGATGCCCAGCGCCACCGCGACGGCGGATCCGGAGGACGATCCGCCGGAGATGCGGGCCGCGTCCCAGGCGTTGCGCACCGCGCCGTAGGGGCTGCGGGTGCCGACCAGGCCGGTGGCGAACTGGTCCAGGTTGGTCTTGCCGAGCACCACCGCGCCGGCCGCGCGCAGCCGCGCCACGGCGGGCGCGTCGGCCTGCGGTTCGTAGGCGTACGACGGGGCGCCCGCGGTGGTGGGGAGGCCGGCCACGTCGATGTTGTCCTTGACGGCCACCACCAGGCCGGCCAGCGGCAGCGCCGGGTCGATGTCGGCCGCCTCGGCGAGCACCTCTTCGCGTGGCCTGAGGTGGATCCAGATCTCGGGCCGGCCGGCGTCGTCGATGCGGTCGTATGCGGCCTGGACGCGGGCGGTCGGTGTCATGGCGTTCATGCCCGCACCGCCGCGAGGATCTGGCCGGGGGCGACCTGTTCCCCGGGCTTGACGTAGATCTCCAGCAGCGTCCCGGCGGTGGGGGCGTTCACGGTGGACTCCATTTTCATCGCCTCCAGGGAGAGGATCGCATCGCCGCTCGCGACGGTGGCGCCTGGCTCGGCGGCGATCTGCCAGACGGTGGCGGTGTACGGCGCCGTGACCGGGACCGCCTGGTCCGGCAGAGTGACGGCAGCAGTGGCGGTCACGGGTTCGGGATCGTGGTCACGGTCGAACTCTCCGGCGGCTCGCCAGCGTTGCTTCTCGGCCTCGAAGGCGGTGCTCTGCCGTTGGCGGAACGCGGCGATCGAGTCGGCCTCCGCGGCCAGGAACGCGTTGTACTCGGCGATTGAGAAGGTGCCCTCCTCGGTAGGGAAGTCACCGCGCCCGGCGTAGGTCTCGGCCCGCAGTTCGAGGAGTTCCTCCGCGGTGACGGGATACCACTCGATGCGGTCGAAGAAGCGCAGTGCCCACGGCGAGTCCTGGAACAGGCCGCCCTTGCGGAACCGGTTCCATATCTGCACGGTGCGGCCGACGAACTGGTAGCCGCCGGGGCCTTCCATGCCGTAGATGCACAGGTAGGCGCCGCCGATGCCGACGGAGTTCTCCGCGGTCCAGGTGCGGGCCGGGTTGTACTTGGTGGTCACCAGGCGGTGCCGCGGGTCGAGCGGGGTGGCGACGGGGGCGCCGAGATAGACGTCGCCCAGGCCGAGCACCAGGTAGGAGGCGTCGAAAACGGTGCGGTAGACGTCGTCGGCGGTCCGAAGACCGTTGACCCGGCGGATGAACTCGATGTTCCACGGGCACCACGGGGCGTCGTCGCGCACCCCGGCCATGTACCGCTCGATGGCGAGCCGGGTCGCCGGGTCGTCCCAGCTGAGCGGCAGCCGCACCGTGCGGGAGGGGACCACCAGTTCGTCGCTGGGCGGGACCTCGTCCTCCAGCTCGCGCAGCAGGACGGCGAGGGCACCGGCCTTCAGCCGCCGGACGTCGGTGTGGATCTGGAGGGAGCGGATACCCGGGGTGACGTCGAGGATGCCGTCGGGCGCGTGCGCGGCGAGGGTCTCCTGCAGGGCGTGGACCCGCATCCTCAGGCCGAGGTCGAGGACCATGGGGCCGTACTCGACCAGGACGTTGTCGTCGCCGTCCCGGCGGTAGGTGACGGCGGGCCGGGCATCGGTGGCCTCCAGGCGGCCGAGTACGCCGTCGTCGCCGTCTCCGCCCGTGCTGATCAGCGTGGGGGAGGAGCGGCGGGCGTCGAGGGCGGCCGCCTCGGCTTCCCTGACCGGTACGAAGCGGACGGTGTCGCCGGGGCGGAGCTGGCCGAGTTTCCACAGGTCGCCGCTGGCGACCACCGCGGGGCAGACGAACCCGCCGAGGGACGGCCCGTCGGGGCCCAGGATGATCGGCGTGTCGCCGGTGAAGTCCAGGGCCCCCACCGCGTACGGCGTGTCGTGGATGTTGGAGGGGTGCAGCCCGGCCTCACCGCCGTCCTGGCGCGCCCACCGCGGCTTGGGCCCGATCAGGCGGACGCCGGTGCGGGCCGAGTTGTGGTGGACCTTGTAGTCCGTGGCGTAGAGGGTGTCGATGTCCTCGCGGGTGAAGAACTCGGGCGCCGCGTGCGGTCCTTCGGTGACACCGATCCGCCAGTGCGAGGTGATCGCCGGACGGCGCTCTGGCGGGGTGGGGCCGCCGCCGGCGGCCGGTGAGGCTCCGGGCCGCAGTACGTCTCCTGCGCGCAGCGCCCGACCGGCGTGCCCGCCGAAGCCGCCGAGGGTGAACGTGGAGGCGCTGCCCAGGTATTCGGGTACGTCGATGCCGCCCCGGACGGCCACGTAGCTGCGCAGTCCCGGCCCCCGGCAGGCGCCGACCACTACGGTGGTGCCGGCCGGGACCGTGACCGGCTCCCACAGGGCTACCGCGCTGCCGTCGACCGTGACCGGGACGGGAGCGCCGGTGACGGCGACCACGGTGGCGGCCGAGAAGCGCAGGGTCAGCCCGCCCGCGGTGACCTCCAGGCCCGGGGACTGGGCCGGGTTGCCGACGGCCAGGTTGGCCTCGGCGAAGGACACGGCGTCGAAGGGGCCGCTCGGCGGCACGCCCACGTGCCAGTGGCCGAGCCGGCCCGGAAGGTCCTGGACGGTGGTCATCGTGCCCGGCACCAGGACGTCGATGCGCGGCTCGGGGTCGACGGTGGTGGCGAGCGTGCTGGTGCTGTGCACCGCCTCGCGCACCTCGCCCCGCACGGCCAGCTCACGCAGCAGGCCCAGGTTGGTGACGATGCCGTCTATCCGGCTCGCGGCCAGGGCCTGGCCGAGCACGTCGAACGCGGCCTGCCGGGTGGGGCCCTTCGCGATCACCTTGGCGAGCATGGGGTCGTAGTACGGCGAGACCTCCAGACCGGTTTCGGCGAAGCCGTCGACGCGCACGCCGGGCATGTTGTCGACGCCCTGGCCGGGGAAGGCCGCCCGGGTGATCAGGCCCGAGGACGGCAGCGAGTCCTTGCCGGGGTCCTCGGCGTAGACGCGGGCCTCCACGGCATGCCCGGTGGGCGTCCACTCCCGCTCGAACACCGCGTCCTCGACCCCGCCGTCGCGGGCCAGGACGAGCATCAGTTCGACGAGGTCGACGCCGTACGCCTCCTCGGTCACCGGATGCTCGACCTGGAGACGGGTGTTGACCTCCAGGAAGGCGGCCTCCTCGCGCAGGGGGTCGTAGACGAACTCCACGGTCCCCGCGCCCCGGTAGCCGACCGAGGCGAGCAGCCGGCGCGAGCAGTCGTGCAGCAGTGCCCGCACATGAGGAGGCAGGGCCGGGGCCGGGGCCTCCTCGATCACCTTCTGGTTGCGGCGCTGCAACGAGCAGTCCCGGTCGCCGAAGACGGCGATCCGGCCGGTGCCGTCGCCGAAGACCTGCACCTCGACATGGCGGGCGGGGCGCACGAGGCGCTCCAGGAACACCCCGGCGGACCCGAAGTTGGACTCCGCGAGCGCCGCGACGCGCGCGAAGGCCCCGCGCACCTCATCGGCGGTGGCGCAGGCCTGCATGCCGATGCCGCCGCCACCGCCGGTGGCCTTGAGCATCACGGGCAGCCCGATCGAGGAGGCCGCGGTGACGGCCTCCTCGGCGCTCGCCAGCAACTCCGTCCCGGCCAGCAGCGGCACTCCGGCGGCCTTGGCCAGGGCGCGCGCGGTGTGCTTCTCACCGAAGGCCGTGATCTGGTCGGCGGTCGGTCCCGCGAAACGCAGACCGGCCTCCTCCACGGCACGCGCGAAGACGGCGTTCTCGGAGAGGAAGCCGTAGCCGGGGTGGATGATGCCCGCGCCATGGGCGAGGGCGGCCTCGATGATCGCCTCCCCGCGCAGATACGACGCGCGGGCGGGCGCCGGACCGAGGCGGACCGCGTGATCGGCCTCGCGGACGTGCGGGGCGGCCCGGTCGGCGTCGGAGAAGACGGCGACGGTGCCCAGGCCCATCCTCCTGGCGGTGCGGATCACACGGCGGGCTATCTCACCGCGGTTTGCGACGAGAACGGTGGTGGGGCGGGTCACGCGCCCTCCTTCGCGGTGCGAGCGGCTTGCGCGGACCGTGCGTCGACGTCGGCCGGCGCCGGCTCCACGACGATCATCCGCAGCGGAGTGGGGTTGAAGTCGTTGCACGGGTTGTTCATCTGCGGGCAGTTGGACACCATCACCAGCACGTCCGTCTCGGCGCGCACCGCGACTCGACGGCCCGGCGCCGACATGCCGTCCACGATGCCCAGCGCGCCGTCCGCCTCGACGGGCACGTTCATGAACCAGTTGAGGTTGGAGACGATGTCCCGCACCCCGAGGCCACGCCGCCCGGCCTCGGCGAGGAAGTTCTCACGGCAGCCGTGCTGGAACATCACATGATGGCCGTAGCGCAGGCTGTTGGACTCCTTGCCGCACGCGCCGCCGATGGTGTCCTGGCGGTCGACCTCGTTGGCGACGACGGTCATCAACGGGCGGCCCTCGCTGCTGCGCAGCACGGTGCCGGTGCGCACATAGGCGTTGCCCTGCCAGGCCAGGGTGTCGGAGACGCTGTAGCGCTCCTCGGGATCGTCCGCGTTGTAGAGCAGACAGTCGGCCGACTGGTTGCCGCCGACGTCGACGATCGTCAGGACGTGGCCCGCGCGTACCACCGCCGACCAGGGCGCGTTGGGGGCCACCGTCTCGTCCAGGACGACGGCGCCCTCGACCAGGCTCGCTCCCCGGTCCAGGGGGGAGCCCTCTGCGTACACGGCGCCCACGGGGACGGTGGAGGCGACCGTGCCGCCGGCGGCGGTCGGGTAGTTGACGGGCCTGGTCTCGGTCCGCGTGCTCCCCATGTCACAGCCCCCGGGCTTCGCAGTAGTCGACGGTGTTGAGGTAGGCACGGTGCAGTTCCGGAGTGGCGGTGAACCGCGGCTCGCCGGGGCCGGTCGGGGCACCGCGCCAGGCGTGGACCCGCAGTGGGCCGACCAGATAACCGGGACGAGGATCCAGCGGATGGGCGACATTGGCGACCAGCACCAGCAGGGGCATCTCCGCGACGAGTTCGACATGCGTGCCCGCCCCCGCGCTGCCCTGCCAGACCAGGGTGCCGTCCGCTTCGACGCGCACACCCTGGAAGAAGGACAGGCTGGGTGGCAGGTCGCGCCGGCTCAGACCGTGCTTGGCGGCCGCCTTGAGGAAGAGCCCGCGGCCGGACGGCGACGGCCCCTCGGGGCGGGCGTCACCGTACTTGCGCTCGTTCCAGGCGTCGGTGGTGGTGCCGCAGAAGGCGTCGTGCCGACCGGAGGAGTCGGCGCTGACCACCGCGAGGATCCGGCCGTCGCCGGACAGCAGCGGATGGTCCTGGCCCGGATACGCCTGCCACGACACCTTCTGGGTGTCGGCGACGTTCAGCCGCTCGACCGGCTCCAGGGCGTTGAAGAGCAGCAGGTGGGCGCAGGCGTCACCGCTCGGGTCGTCGAAGCGAAGCCGGGTGCCGCGGGCAAGGATCTTGTGCGTGTAGCCGCCGGGCGCCACCGTCTCGGCCCATACCAAGGCGGTCGCGTCCACTCCCGTCGGGCAGTACGGGCTGTCCGACGCCGGCAGGTACGGCATCCACGCGCCGGCTTGCCCGCCCTGGGCGCGGGCGTCGGCGCGGGCACTGTGGACAGTGTCGGTGAGGCGCAGATCACGGGCGCGCGTGGGCGTCCGCCCGGTCGGGTAGCGGCCGTGTGGCGGCACGGCGGTCGAGCTCTCGGTGCTGGTCATGGATGTCCCGTCGTCCCTTCGTTGGTACGTCATCGGTGCGTCCGCTCGTGTCACCCGGGCCCTCAGGCGGGCTCGGCGACGGCCTGCGCGTCGAGGGTCGGCTCGGTGTGCGTGTGCGGTACGTGCCTCAGCTCGATACGGCGGTGCAGCCGGCGGGCGAGGAAGTAACCGGCTCCGGCGGCCAGGCTGAGCCCGATGAACAGCAGGGCGCTCCACCGCAGCCACCAGGTGCCGCCGGTGAGGTCGTAGATCTCCGCACGGGGCCACATCAGATTGACCGTCATGCCGGCCTGGTAGAGCACGGCGAGCGTGTTGACCGCCACTCCCCACCGGCCCAGCGAGAACAGCGGCCGGCCGGTCTCGTCGACGCCCGCCGGCAACCCGCCGGTGCCCCGTTGCCGGATCCGGGTGACCAGCAGGGGCACCGTCACGCCCAGATAGGCCAGGTACAGCAGGGCGATGCAGAGGCTGGAGAGGGCGGTGAAGATCGCCGACTGGCGGATGTTGACCACGAGTGCGATCGCGGCGCCGACGCCCACCACGATCGACGTGGTGATCGGCGTACCGGTGCGGGTCGAGACCTTGCCGAGGTGCCGGTGGAAGGGCAGGGCGCCTTCGCGGGCCATGGAGTACATCATCCGCGCCCCGGAGGTCTGCACGGCCAGGGTGCAGGCGAACACCGCGACTGCCACGCAGCACAGCAGCAGTCGGCCCAGAACCCCGCCGAGCCGGTCGGTGAGCACCCAGGACAGACCACCGGCTGCCAGTTTTCCGTCGGTCAGGCTGCGCGCCGCCATCAGCCCCGACAGGATCAGCAACGCGCCGCCGCCGCCCGAGGTGATCAGCGCCCGCAGGATGGTCCGGGGAGTGGTCCGGCGCGGACTGTGGGTCTCCTCCGCCAGCTCGCCGGCCGAGTCGAAGCCGACCATCACGTACGCCGCCATCAGCGAGGACGCGAGGAAGGCCCCGAAGTAGCCGCCGTGGCCGGCCCAGCCGGTGGGGTGGGCCACCACCTGCGGAGGCCGCTCGGGCAGGAAGAAGAGGATCAGCACCAGCGCGAGCACACCGATGATCTCGACCGTGACGCCGAAGCTGGTGGCGGCGGCCATCTGACGGATTCCCAGGATGTTCACCAGCGTGGTGATCACCAGCAGGACGCATCCCAGCAGGACCGCGTTCTGCGCGCCGGTCGGGGAGCCCACCGACGGATCCGCGCCCGGACCGCCGACGATCTGGAACCCGGACCAGATGCCCGGCAGCACCGCCTGTGCCGCGATCGCGGCCGCGGCGACCGTGAGGATCTGCCCGATGATCATGATCCAGCCGACGAACCAGCCCATCGTGGTGCCGGCCAGCCGGCTCGACCACTGGTAGATCGCCCCGGATATCGGCCAGCGCGCGGCAAGTTCGGCGAAACACAGCGCCACCAGCAGTTGGCCCGCGAAGACCAGCGGCCAGGTCCAGAAGAACGCCGCGCCGCCGAGACCGAAGCCCAGCCCGAACAACTGGAAGACGGTGGTGAGGATCGACACGAAGGAGAACCCCGCGGCGAATGACGCGAAGCCGCCCACGCCGCGGCGGAGTTCCTGCTGGTAGCCGAAGAGGGAGGGGCCGGTCGTGCCACCGCCGCCGGGGTCCTGCGCAAGGGGGAGTTCGGGCCGGCTCATCGCCGCACCTCCGATCGGTCGACAGATACCTGTCGCTTGATAGGTATTGCGATCGTCGGCCGGACCGGTCTCACACCCGAGTCGGGGAAGTTAACTTCGTGTATCTGCGGACGAGCCGCGGATATGACGGCGCGTCAGCACTTTGCGGTGTTCCCGCAGCGGATTCTCCCGCGCGAGACACAGGACCAGTTCTCGCGCCGGCGCGGCAGCGTCGGTGGGGTGACGAAGAGGCTGACCAACCACTCGCCTCCTCGCCATCCCGTGGCCGAACAAGCAGGCCGGACACTGGGAGGGAAGAACTCGAACGAGTACGAGGTCTGGCCCGGTTCCGGTGAGAGGCGGGGCGGCGTCGGATTCATGCGGTCAACCCCTCCACGTGGGGTGCGACGGCCCTTGTCGATGTCGGCCCGTAGGAATCCTCGATGCGCTGCAGCACGCTCGCCGGATCGGCCGTGTACCCCTGGGCTCCGAGCCCCTCCAGCGCGAGAGAGGCAAGGGCGCACCCGAGCCTGGCGGACAGATCCGGTGGCTCCCCCCAGCACACCCCGGCCAGGAATCCGGCCCGGAAGGCGTCTCCGGCACCGGTCGGGTCCACGATCCGCCGTGGTGTCGCGGCGCGGACTGTGCGCGGGGCTTCACCTGCGGCCTCCATGCGGACGCCGGCCGCGCCGAGCGTGGTCAGCCACACCCCTACGCGGGACAGGACGTCAGCGCGCGACCAGCCCGTACGCTCCTGGAGCAGGGATGCTTCGTACTCATTGGTGAAAAGCCATCGCGCCCCGGTGACGAGCTGACGCACCTCGTCGCGGCGGAGCCGGGCCAGCTGCTGCGAGGGGTCAGCCGCGAACGGGATGCCCAGGGAGCGGCTTTGCTCGGTATGGCTGAGCATAGCGGCCGGGTCGTTCGGGGAGATGAGCACGGCACCGATGCCACCCGCCCGTCGTACCACCTGCTCAAGGTCGATGTCGCGTGCCTCCGCCATGGCCCCGGAGTAGAAGGAGGCGATCTGGTTCTCCTCCCTGTCCGTCAGACACACGAAGCGTGCTGTCTGATGTTGGGACGAGATATGCACGAAGTTCGTGTCGACTCCGCACTCCTTGAGCCGGATGCCGTACTCGCCGAAATCCCCGCCTGCCGCTCCGACCAGGACCGGTGCCTGGCCAAGGCTGCCGAGCCCGTAGGCGATGTTCGCAGCCACACCACCGTGCCGGATTTCCAGGTCATCGACGAGGAACGAGAGCGAGATGGTGCCGAGCTTCTCCGGGATGAGCTGTTCCGTGAACGTCCCGGGAAAGGCCATGAGGTGATCGGTGGCTATGGAACCGGATACGGCTACACGCACGATGACTCCTGGTGCTCGAGGGCGAGCGGACGTTGCGGCGGGTCTCCGCGCGCACGCGCAGCGGCTCACCGGTGGTCAGGCCGGCCTCGGCGTTGCCGGAACGACCGGAGGTGCGCTTGACATCCTCTGGGACGGACCACGGTGTGGTGACGGGACTTCGCGCGAGACTCCCGCGCGAACTGGACCCCGTCGCCGATCTCCACGCCGTTCATGGCCGGTATGTCCATGACGGCGGCGCCCAGGCGTCGGTCCCAGTCGACAGGGGTGCCAAACCGTCTGCGCCGGGGGCACCGCACTGGGCCGGCGTCCGGCTTCTCGGCACCGGCCGGCTTCGGGCACGCACCGGAAGGAGCCCTGGGGACGGCCAACTCCCCGAAGCTCGATCCCGGCCGTCGCCTTCATACAGGAACAGACCACCGCGCCCGGCGTGATGCGCGCGGCGGTCTCACGGTCACCGGTGTGCTGCGGCACGGGGCTGGCTCCGTCGAAGCCGTACCTCCGGCCGCCCGCGGTGCACGCATGCGGAGTCCGCCTTGCTGTCATGAGAACTGCGGAATCCTTCCTGCCGAGCTCGCGGACACCTCCGCACCGCGCAACTTTGAAGACCCGGCAAACGGCCATGGTAACGACGTCCAGCTCCCGTGTAATCAGGGTTAACCCTCAATTTCGGGGTTTCTTCGGTTGATTAATCGTCATGGGGAAACAGCGTTGACAGGCGCGCCGTGTTGCGTAGTACACTCACGCCGAATTGAGCTCAACTGGCAGTTGAGAAGATTCAACTGTAAATGACCGACGGGAAATAGTGACCGACGGGAGGTCAGGTGAATCATCAGTTCCTTGATCTGCTGGGCAGTTTCGGCAGCAGCGAAGCAATGATCTTCAATGGGTCTGCCTGCTCTTATGTGGACCTGGAGGGCATGGTTGCCTCCTGGGCGCGAGAATTCGATCGGTGCGACGTGCGTCCTGGGCAGGTGGTCTGCCTGGAAGCGGCCTATACCCCCGCTTCCTGTGGGGCTCTACTCGCGCTGATGGAGCGCCGGGCGATCGTCGTCCCTCTCGCTCCGTTGCCGACCGCGAAGCGGGCCGAGTTCCTCGACGTGGCGCAGGTCGAGAAGGTTGTCACCCTTGGCGCCGACGGCAGCCCGACGATCGCGCCGACCGAGGTCACGGCGTCCCACCCGCTGTACGGACGCCTCAGGCGGGCGGCGACCGGTGGCCTCGTCCTCTTCAGCTCCGGAACCTCGGGGCGTAGCAAGGCGTCCGTGCTCGACCTCTCCAGGGTGCTCGGCCGGTATGGTGCCCCGCGGCGGAGGAAGCCGAAGCGCACGTTGTGCTTCCTCACGCTCGATCACATCGGTGGCATCAACACGTTCCTGCACACTCTGAGTCAGGGCGGCACGCTCATCACCATTCCCGAGCGGACCCCGGAAGCGGTGTTCTCCGCCATCGAGCGGGATTCGGTGAACATCCTGCCGACGACCCCGACATTCCTCAACCTTGTACTCATCTCCCGCGCGTACGAGAGGTTTTCGACGCGATCACTGGAACTCATCACCTATGGTACGGAGCCCATGCCGGCGCACACATTGCGACGGCTGCATGACGCTCTGCCGGACGTCCGTCTCAAGCAGACCTACGGACTGTCCGAACTGGGCATCATGCCAACTCGGTCGCGCAGTGACGATTCCTTGTGGCTGGAACTGGGAAAGGCCGGCTTCGACTACAAGGTCATCGACGATGTGCTGTGGATACGCTCCGACATGGCCATGCTCGGTTACCTCAACGCTCCGGCCGAATTCGACGAGGACGGTTTTTTCAACACCCAGGACGTCGTCCAGCTCGACGGCGACTACCTGCGCATCCTCAGCCGGAAATCGGAGCTGATCAACGTCGGCGGGGAGAAGGTGTACCCGGGCGAGGTGGAGAATGTCCTGCTGGAGATGGACAACATCGCCGAGGCCACGGTGTGCGGTCTGCCGAGTCCGGTGACGGGAATGGTCGTGAAGGCCACCGTCCGGCTGGTCGAGGAGGAGGACCACCAACAGGTCTCCGCTCGCGTACGGGAATACTGCCGCAGCCGCCTGGAGCCGTACAAGGTGCCGCTCTCCGTGGAGGTCTCGACCGCGCGGCAGTACTCCGAACGCTTCAAGAAGATCAGGGCTTCCCGGTGAGCGGGGCCGACGACGAGCGTCGGGTCGCTCTGGTCAGCGGGGGGAGCAGAGGACTCGGCCGGCTGCTGGTTGAACGCCTGCTCGCCGACGGGTGGCGGGTGGCCACGTTCAGCCGCGAACCCGCCGTCGGCCTCGGTGTGGACGCCGCCGGCGGGGACGACGAGAGGGGATTCTTCTGGGGGCGCGCCGACCTGACGGACCCGGGCTCGCTGCGGGCGTTCGTCGCCGAGGCGCAGCGCCGGTTCGGACGCCTGGACCTCCTGGTGAACAACGCAGGCCGGCTCCACGAGGGCCTCCTCCTCACCACCCCGCTGACCAAGGTCGCGGAGGTGATCGCGGTGAACCTGACCGCCTCCGTCGTCCTCGCCCAGTGCTGCGCGAAGCCCATGGTCAGGAACGGCGGCGGAGTCATCGTCAACGTGTCGTCGATCAACGCGATCAGAGGCTTCCGTGGCGTGTCGGTCTACGCCGCGGCGAAAGCCGGCGTCGACGGCTTCATGCGGAGCCTGGCCCGGGAACTGGGCGCGTTCGGCATCCGGGTCAACTCCGTGGTGCCGGGCTTCTTCGACAGCGACATGACGTCACACGTGCCCGAACAGCAACGCAAACGCATCGAGGGCCGCACCCCGTTGGGGCGCCTTGGCACGGCACAGGAGGTCGCCGACGCCGTCCTCTTTCTCGCCTCTCCCGCTGCCCGGTTCATCACCGGACAGTCCATCGTCGTCGACGGAGGGATCACATGCTGAAGACCACCGAAGTCCGCACCATCGTGTACGAAGTCGTCACCGCCCTGCTGCGCGAGGACAGCCCCGAGGTTCCGGAAGTGTCCGGAGACCAGGAGCTGAGCGCCCTGGGCCTCAGCTCGCTGACGCTGGCCCGGCTGGTCATCGAACTGGAGGCGGCCACGGGGGTCGACCCCTTCTCCGAGGACGTGGTGCTCTCCGATGTCAGGTATCTCGACGACCTGGTGGGCGTATACGAGCGCGCCCTGGCCGCCCGCGGCGCCTGATGGACGGGAGAAGGAGATGTCCAAGCCTCCGAGGGAGAGCTTGATCGTCGTTGGCGACCGCTTCGAGGAGTTCCTGCGCAACCCGGGCACCATCGCGGCGTCGGCAGTGCTGGCACGTCTGGAGGCGGGGGACACCGGCGGCCTCGACCTGATGGCCGGTCAGGGGCTGTCCGCGGAACTGCTGGCGGAGCTGGACAAGCAATGGCCGGCGCAGAGGCCCGCCCCGCTGGAGCTGACCCACAAGCAGCGGATGAAGAACGTGATGGTCGGCGAACCGACGCGGGTCGACGGCCGCTACGAGGCTCCGCTCGTTCTCGACGAACGGTGCGAGACCCTGGAGGATCATCTGACGGGCCAGCACATTCCGGCCATCGCACTGACCGAGGCGGCCCGGCAGACCTGGACCGCGGTGACGGAGAAATTCTTCCCCACCGGCCTCGGCCCGGCGAGGTTCGTGATCGACGACTTCCACGCGTCGTTCCACGCCTTCGTCTTCCCGCTGCCCGCCACGCTCACCTACGAGGTGGTGGAGCACGAGCCGGGCGCCGTGCAGCACCGCTTCCACTCCGTGGTCCGCGTGCGCCAGTCGGGCGCCGTCGCGGCCCAGATCGAGGTCCGCTTCCGCCTCGTGGCCGAGAAGCTCGTGGACAAGCAGGAGGCCATGGCCGCGCGGCAGGCCGTGGCCGACTGCCTCCGCGGGTGAGCAGCACCACCCCTGTGACGCCACACAACCACCCACAGGCAAAGGAGTCAGTCAATCATGAGCTCCACCGGAAACATAGGGAACTTCACCACCGTGGACACGGCCCCGGACAGCGGCTGGTTCATCGGCTTCATGGACATCGCCAACGCGCTTCCCGAGTACCGCGTGATGAAGGACGAACTGGCGGCCGCCATGGGCGACCTGGCCGGCAAGACCGTCCTGGAGGTCGGTTGCGGCACCGGGGACGACGCCAGGGAGGTGGCCGCCCTGGTCGGTGAAGGGGGGAAGGTCGTGGCGACGGACCTGAGCACCACCATGCTGGAGGAGGCGCGACGTCGCAGCGCGGGGTCGACGCTGCCGGTCGAGTTCCAGGTCGCGGACCTGAGCGGTCTGGACTTCCCCGACGACACCTTCGACGCGGCCCGCGCCAAGCTCGTCCTGATGCACTGCGAGGACATCGAGAAGGGCCTCGACGAACTGGTCAGGGTGATCCGGCCCGGCGGCAGGATCGCCGTCTTCGACTACGACTTCGACACCACCATCGTCGATCACCCGGACACCGAGGCCACCCGCCGGGCCATGCGCTGCTTCTCCGACGGCCACCGCAACAAATGGAGCGGCCGCCAACTGCTTCGGCGGATGCGGACCAGGGGCCTTCAGGACGTCACGGTCTCGCCGCTCACCGTCGTCATGCCGTTCGGCTTCTTCCGCACGCTCGTCGCCGGCCGGCTCGCGAGCGCCCAGGAGAACGGTCAGCTCGGCCTCACGTCCGAACAGCTGGAGCAGTGGTGGCTGCCGCTCCTGCGGGCCGAGGAGGAGGGGACGTTCTTCGCCTCGTTCACCGGCTTCGTCGTCGGGGCGACCAAGCCGTGAGGAACGCACGGGCCGGTACGGGCGCCTACGCCTTCTTCGACGTCGACGACACGGTCGTACGGCTCAAGACCATGTTCAGCTACCAGGAGTACTACTACACGCACACCGGCCTTCTGCCTTCCGTCCTGGGACGGTGGCGTGCGCACAGGTACGAGGCGGCGCGCCGTCGCCATCTCGCGCAGGGCCGCCCCAGGGAGTTCATCAACCGGACGTACTACCAGACCTTCCGCGGCAGGCGCCCCGAGCGGGTGGCCGATCTCGCCCGGCGCTGGTACACGGAGGTGCGTCACCAGGGCGAAGGGCTTTACCTGCCGGGCGCGTTGCGCGCACTGCGGGAACGCCAGGAGGCGGGGGACGAGGTGGTCTTCGTGTCCGGCTCGATGGTGGACATCCTGCGGCCGATCGCCGAAGAACTGGGTGTCACCAGGATGCTGGCGACCCGGCTCGTCACGGAGGGCGGCCGCTACACCGGCGAGATCGTGCCGCCGCAGACCATCGGGCTCGGCAAGGCGGAGGCGGTCCGTTCCTTCCTGCGGGACTCGGGTGCGTCGCCCGCCGCGTGCTGGGCGTTCGGCGACGACCGCTCCGACCTGCCGATGCTCGCCGAGGTCGGCCATCCCGTGTTCGTCTCCGACCATCCCGAGATCGCCGAACTCGCCGACACGCACGGCTGGCAGCTGATCCATCCGTGACCCGTCCGAGGAAGGAGCCCATGAGCACGCCTACGTCCGATACGAGCACTCCCGAGTACCAGGAGTGGCTGCTTCACGACACCTGTCTGGTGGACGGCGAGTGGCGCGGCGCCGACGACGGCCGCACCTTCACGGTCACCGATCCGGCGACCGGCGAGGTGATCGCGTCGGTGCCCCTCATGTCCACCGCGGAGACCGAAACGGCCATCCGCGCGGCCGAGGCCGCTTTCGGCCCGTGGCGCACCCGCACGGCGAAGGACCGCGCCGCGATCCTCTGGCGCTGGGCCGCGCTGCTGCTGGAGCACCGCGAACAGTTGGCCCGACTGCTCACCCGCGAGCAGGGCAAGCCGCTGCCCGAGGCGCGCGGTGAGATCGCGTACGCCGCCTCGTTCCTCACGTTCTACGCCGCCGAGGCGGAGCGGGTACGAGGGGAGGTGATCCCGGCTCCGGCCCAGGAGAGCAGGATCCTGGTGCTGCGGCAGCCGATCGGCGTCGTCGGGTGCATCACGCCGTGGAACTTCCCGGCAGCCATGGTCACCCGGAAGGCCGCACCCGCACTAGCCGCCGGCTGCACCGTGGTCATGAAGCCCGCCGAGCAGACTCCGTTGTCGGCCCTGGCCATCGCGGCCCTCGGCCGGCGGGCCGGGGTGCCGCCCGGCGTCCTCAATGTCATCACGGGGGATGCGCCGTCCATCGGCCGGGCCCTGTGCGACAGCCCTGCCGTACGGCTGCTGTCCTTCACCGGCTCCACCGAGGTGGGCAGACTCCTCGCCGCCCAATGCGCGTTCACAGTGAAGAAGCTGTCCCTGGAACTGGGCGGCAACGCTCCTTTCCTCGTCTTTCCGGATGCGGATCTGGAGGCAGCGCTGGACGCGGCGGTGCTCTCCAAGTTCCGGCACAGCGGGCAGACCTGTGTGTGCACCAACCGGTTCCTGGTCCACGACGACCTGTACCCGGAGTTCACCGAGCGGTTCGCCGACAGGGTCGGCAGGCTGACGGTCGGCAGAGGCGATCGACAGGGCGTCGACGTGGGGCCGTTGATCGACCAGGACGGCCTGGCGAAGGTGGCGGCCCATGTGGCCGACGCGGTGGCGCAGGGCGCGGAGGTACTGGTCGGTGGCGGCAGGCACAAGGAGGGCGGGACGTTCTTCGAGCCGACCGTGCTGCGCGGGGTCACCCCGGGGATGCGCGTCATGCGCGAGGAGACCTTCGGCCCGGTGGCCGCGGTCGCCTCGTTCCGTACCGAGCGGGAGGCCGTGGACCTGGCCAACGACAGCCGTTCGGGGCTCGCGGGCTACGTCTTCACCCGCGACCTGGCCAGGGCCTGGCGGGTGACGGAGGCGCTGGAGGTGGGCATGGTCGGCCTCAACACCGGCTTCCTGTCCGTGGAGACGGCGCCTTTCGGGGGAGTGAAGGAGTCCGGTCTCGGCAGGGAAGGATCCCACCACGGCATCGAGGAGTTCCTGGAGCTGAAGTTCTGGCACATCGGTGGGCTCAGCTCTCCTGATGCAGCAGCAACTTCCTGAGCAGAGAGACCAGTTGCGCCCGGTCGGCCTCCGAGAGGGGGTCGACCAGGCCCGTGCCGGCCTGTGCGTGGACGATCACGGCCTTGGCGGTGACCGCCAGGCCCTGATCCGTCAGCGCGGCCAGCAGCGAGCGACGGTCGCCGGGGTCGAGCCGACGGGAGACGAATCCGCGTTTTTCGAGCCGGGTGAGGCGTTTGGTGAGGCCGCCGGAGGAGATCAGCAGCGACCGGTTCAGCACGGCCGGGGCCAACTCGTGCGGTGGTCCGCTGCGCAGCAGCGTCGCCAGCACGTCGAACTCACCGGGATCGAGGCCGAACTCCGCGAGTGCCTCGGCGTGGCGCTGCTCGAGGTTGCGCGCCACCCGCGCGATCCGCTTCGCCACGGCCATGGAAGCGAGCGGCAGCTCGTACGGCGATTGCTGCCACTGCCGCAGCAGCACGTCGATGGCGTCTTCACGATCCACGTCACCCAGGCTACCAGCTCCCTTCCCGGAAAGTACCTTCCCGGGAAATTGCTTCTCGGAAAGATATAAGCTAGCATGCAAACCATGCGAGCTTCCCGTGCGGACCATGTCCCCCTGTCCACAGAGCCGTTATCACCCGCTCAGGCCCCCACGCGGCGGGGCGGCGCGCTGGCCGTCGGCTTCATCACCCTGCTCGTCGTGGGAACCGACCTGTTCGTGGTCTCCCCCCTGCTGCCCGCCATCTCACGACACTTCCGCGTCTCACCGGGCGCCGCCGGCAACGCGGTCACGGTCTTCTCGATCGTCTACGTGCTGGGCGCACCCGCCTTCGGGTCCCTCGCCGACCGGATCGGGCGCCGCAAAGTCCTCGCGGCGGGCCTGGTCGGCTTCGCCGTGGCCAACGTCCTGACCGGCCTGGCCCCCTCCTTCGCGGTACTCCTGCTGGCCCGGGTCCTGGCCGGACTGACGGCGGCCGCCGTGAGCCCCTCGGTCTACGCACTGGTGGGCGCCGCGGCCCCCGCCCACCGGCGGGGCGTGTGGATGTCCACCGCGGTGGCGGGCTTTTTGATCTCCCTGACCACCGGCGCTCCGAGCGGCACGGCTCTAGCCGCCGTGTGGGGCTGGCGCGCCGTGTTCGTGATCCTCGCCCTGCCGGCCGCGGCCCTGGCCGTGGTCAACCTGGCCGTGTGGCCCGACATGCCGAGGCCGGGCGCCTCCGCCGCCACGGCCCCCGTTCCCATCGGCCTCCTCACCCGGGCCAGGGCCGTCGCGGTCACCGGACTCTGGGCCTTCGCCGTCTACGCGCTCTACACCTATCTCGGCACCGGGCTGCGGACGGACGCCAAGCTCTCGACCGGCCCCGTGGCCCTGGCGCTGATCGTTTTCGGTGTCGGCGCGGTCGCCGGCAGCTTCGGTGGAGGCAGGCTGGCGGACCGGTTCGGAGCGAGGGGGGTCGCCACGGCCAGCCTCGCGCTGGTAGGGGTGATGATGCTGCTGCTCGACCTGGTGGTGCGCGCCCCGGTACCGCTGCTCATGATCGCCCTGTTCCTCTTCGCCCTCTGCGCCTACCCGTGCCTGCCCGCCTACCAGGCCCAGTTGGTGTCCTCCTTCCCGCAGCACGGCGGTTCGCTGCTGGCGTGGAACAGCAGCTGCATGTACCTGGGAACGGCGCTCGGATCGGCGGCGGGCAGCGCCCTGCTGTCCATGGCCGGTTTCCGCGCGATCCCCCTCGCGGGCGCGGCAGTGGCATTCCTCGGCGCCTTCTTCTGCGCCTTTTGGGCCATCTCCCGGAAATCGGAATGAGGGTCAGCCCTGATGTCATGAGATTTTTGGTCGACTAGCCTCGCCCTGCCACTCACTCGACACGAAGGTGATCCCGATGCTCTGGGCCGTGCATTGTCTTGACGCCGACGACGTCCTGGAAATCCGACGGGAGGGCAGGGCGGAGCATTCGGCCAGGCTCCGCTCCGGAATCGTGGAGCCGGTCTGCTACGGAATGCTCGTCTCCGACGACGGTGGGCATCCCGTCGGCAGCCTGATCCTGGTGCGCGCCGAGGACCGGGAGACGGTCGAGCGGTACGTCGCACAGGACCCGTTCATGATCAAAGGTGTGTGGCGCCAGGTCACCGTGAGCGCCTTCACCGAGTCCGCAAACTCGCCGACCCGTCTCACCGACACCTCGTCATGACACAGGAGACCAACCGATGACCAGGCCTCTTCCTCCGAATCACAGCGAGAGTGATCTGATGTCCGCCCTGAACTCCCTGAGGGAAGCCCTCGGAGCGGCCGGGGTGCTCACCGAGGAATCCGAACTCGCCCAGTATCGAGATCCTTTCCCTGTCCTGGAGGCCGATCACTTCAGCCCGTCGGCTGTGGTTCTTCCGCACACCGTGGAGGAGATACAGGAAATCGTCCGGATCGCCACCTCATCGGGCTTACCGCTGTCACCGATCTCCACGGGGAAGAACCTCGGATTCGGCGGCGCGGCGCCCCGGCTGCCCGGGGCCGTGGTCGTCGACCTGAGGCGGATGAACCGCATCCTGGAGGTCAGCGAGAAATTCGGGTACGCACTCGTGGAGCCGGGCGTCACCTATTTCGATCTGCACCAGCACCTTCAGCGGCACGGCAGTCGCCTGATGCTGGACGTGCCCGATCTCGCCTGGGGCAGCATCGTCGGCAACACGCTCGAACGAGGCGTCGGTTACACCCCGTACGGGGACCACTTGTCCATCCAGTGCGGGATGGAAGTGGTGCTCGCCGACGGGGACGTGGTCAGGACCGGCATGGGTGCGCTCCCCGGAAGCAACACATGGCAACTGTTCAAGTACGGTTACGGGCCGCAGTTCGACCCCATGTTCACCCAGTCGAACTTCGGCATCGTGACGAAGATGGGCATCTGGCTGATGCCCAGACCCGCGGGGTATCAGGCGTACATGATCACGCTGCCGCGGGAGGAGGACCTCGGGCCCTTCGTCGACGCGCTGCGCCCGCTCCGCCTCGACGGGACGATCTCCCACGTGCCGACGCTGCGCAGCCTGCTCCTCGACGCCGCGGCGGTGGCGCCCCGCTCTGCGTTCCACCCGGGCCCGGGCCCGATTCCCGACAGCGCGGCCGGGAAGATCAGCGACGATCTCGGCATCGGCCGCTGGAACTTCTACGGCGCGCTGTACGGTCCCGATGCCATGCGTGCCGCCACCTGGTCCGTCATCAGGGACGCCTTCTCGGGCATCCCCGGCGCGGGGTTCCACTTCGCGGGGGAGCACCCGAGCCCCGTACTCGCCACCCGGGCCAAGATCATGGCGGGACTGCCCAATCTGGAGACGTACGACATCCTCCAATGGCACGACAACGGCGGCCACATCGACTTCGCCCCCGTCTCGCCGGCCACCGGTGAGGACGCGATGCGCCAGTACGAGCTGGCCCGCGACCGGTGTCTTGAGGCGGGCAAGGACTACATGGGCAACTTCATCGTAGGGCGGCGCGAGATGCACCACATCTGCATGCTCATGTTCGACACCGCCTCGTCCGAGGACCGGGCCACGACCCTGGAGCTGTGCCGGACCCTCATCAAGGAGGCGGCGGACCTCGGTTACGGTGAGTACCGTGTGCACCCGGCGCTCATGGACGACATCGCCGCCACGTTCAGCTACCACGACGGTTCCCTGATGCGCCTGAGCGAGAAGGTCAAGGATGCGCTCGATCCAGCGGGCGTACTGGCTCCCGGCAAACAGGGGATCTGGCCGCGTCACCTGCGCGGCAGCGGGCTGTGAGCCCGTCGGAATGAGGTCTGCCGTGCGCGTCGTCGTCACAGGAACGAACCTCGTCGGCGAGCGGCCGCGCGCTGATGGCCGAAACGCTGCCACCAGCGGCGCCAACCTGGCCTTCGGGCTGGGCCAGTTGGGTGTCGCGGTGACGCGGGCCGACACCGGGGCGGGCGCCGCCTGCATCGCACGCCCGCTGCGGGAGCACAGCGGCGCGGCCCTGGTCGTCATAGCGCCGGACGTCCCGTGGGCCATGCTCGGCCACGCCCGGGAATGCAGGAGGCTGGCGGTGCCGTTCACGGCAGACCCCGGACCCGGCGTGACGCGCACCGGGACAGAGGACGCGCGCGCCCTGGTCCGGGGCGCGCACTGGCTGTTCACCAGCGCGAAGGAACGGGAGCTGCTCCTGGAGGCCACCGGATGGCGGAGGGAGGAGGTGCTGCGGCACGTCGGCGCCTGGGTGACCACCCTCGGCGCCCAGGGCGCGAGCGTCGAGTCGCGCCGCTTTGCAGAGATCAGGGTCCCGGCGTGCGAGGTGAGACGGGTGGTGGACCGCGACGGAGCCCGGGACGCGTTCCGTGCCGGATTCGTCGCCGGTGCCGTGAACGCTCTGAGTGTCGAGCGCGCAGTCCAACTCGGCTGTGCGACCGCCGGGTTCGCGCTGGAGTCGCCCGGCGCGCAGGGGTACGCGGTACCGCTGCGCGCGCTGCTCGCCCGGATGGGAATCAGCTACGGGCGCCACGTGGAGATCGAGCTGGCGGCGCGCGTCCGCAGAGCCGGCCCCGAGCCCGAACCGGACTCGAACGCATGTATCCCGTCAGTGTGACCAGGTGACCTTGTGACGGGGGGCGCCCTTTGGGACCATTGCACTCCTGCAACGACCCTACGTGCGCAGTCGCAACAGATACCCGGGGACGTGTGAGGTGCGTCGGCGGTGCGGTGTGGCAGCGACGGATCCGCTCGGCCAACCCGGACGAGCCGGTTCCCGAAGGTCATGTCATGCACCGTGAGGGCGGTTCGGCGATCTGTCGCGCGTGCCTCACGAGGGAGCGCACGCTCGATGAAATCCGTGGCCAGGTCAGGGCAGTTCGCAGACGCGCGAGCGATCAGGCAGTTGCTCCGCGCGTGCGAGACGCGGTTCACCGACTGGGAGGTACCGACACCCTTCACCATCACCAGACTCGTCGAGCACCTCAGTGACCGGCGCAACCGGCTGATCCACCTGATCCCCACCGAACTGGGCGCCGGCCGGCCGTCCGGGATCTGGCTGGCCCTGCCGGCCTTGGACGTCGTGATCTACGAGTCGAGGACCAGCCGCACCCATCAGGAGCACATCATCGCGCACGAGCTGGCCCACATGCTGTGCGAGCACACGCAGGAGGCACCGCTGGACAGGGAAACCGCGGAGCGGCTCTTCCCGGGCCTCGACCCCCGCCTCGTCCAGCAGATGATGGGCAGGACGAAGTATCCCGACGGCGACGAACTGGAGGCCGAGGTCATGGCGTCGGTGATCCTGTGCCGTATGAACTCCCGCCCGCCGAGCGGGACGTCCGTACCCGACTCCGACTCCCAGGGCATCCTGCACCGGCTCGAACGGTCCTTCTCGATCGGCGGCGGGAGCGCCGTGTGACCGATGCGCTGCACCTGACGTGCCTGATGGTCGGCGGCACCGTATTCCTCTGCAGGGCGTGGGTGCTTGTGTCCAGGGCACGTGACACCGTTGCCGTCGCGCTCTGCGTGTACGTCGGCCTGTCCGCGTTGAGTTATCTCGTGCTGCTGCCGCCGGTCTACGTATCGATCGACCGATGGACCGGCCTCCGTAATGGTGCGGGTATGGGTTCGGGCGTGAGCGTGCTGGGTCTGACCGTCGCCCAGCAGTATCTGCTGATGCACTGGACGTACCCGAGGAGCGTGGCGCGCCGCCGCTTCCGGCGCCGGCTCGCTCTCGGCCTCATCGTGATCGTCACCTATGTCGTGAGCTTCTTGGTGTTCGCCCCCAGGCAGGAGCGGTTCCACGACTTCTACCTGGAGTACACCCATCGGCTCTTCCAGGCCCCGTACTTGGTCATCTACACGCTGGCCTGCCTGGGCGGCCAGGCCGATGTCGTGCGGCACTGCTGGCGCTATGCGGCGGTCTCCCGGGGCACCTGGCTACGCCGGGGCATGATGACCACCGCCGTCGGCGGGATGCTGATCCTGGGCTACGCGATCATGCGCGTGGCCGATCTCGTCGCCGGCCCGCTCGGCTACGACCTGCGCGGGATGGAGCCCGTCGTGTGGCTGTGCGGGGACATCGGGTCGGCGCTCTCGCTGATCGGCTGGGTGCTTCCCACTATGGGGGAGCGGCTGTCCGCCGCTGCCCGGTGGGTCCGCGCCTACCGGATCCACGCACATCTGTACCCCCTGTGGCGGGCCCTGCAGGAGGAGGTTCCGGGCGTCGCGCTCGGTCCGCAGCCGTCCAGGCTCGCCGACCGGTTGCGCGTGCGGCGCATGGACTTCTGGCTGCACCGCAGGGTGATCGAGATACACGACGCCCGCCGGGCCCTTCACCTGGCTTCGGCGGGTGACGGCCCGGGAGGGCCGCCCGGCCGGGAGCGAGGGTCCGCGCTGCTCGCCGCCCTGCGTCGAGCCGACGAGCGGGCCGGGTTCGCCTCATCGCCTCGGGACCGCGACTTCGACGGGGAGGTCGAGTTGCTGACCGGTCTGGCGAAGGCGTTCCTCGCCGAGCGGAGGGTTGCCTCGTGAGGCCTGCTCAGGGAGTGGACCAGCCGGTGGGAACCTCCCGTCGGGCCGACAGGTCGTACACGGAACGCTGCCGGTGGGACAGCCCGCAGCGCACCGCCTCCGTCCGATCGGGTACGACACGCACCAGGCTCAGCACGACGCGCCTCCCGTCGCGGTCGTACCAGGCACCGAGCATCAGCTCCGGGTCCCGGAGGAGGATGTCGGTGTGGTCCCGTAGATACGCCTGCAGCGCCCGGGGGCCGTCACCTGCGAAGAAGGAGGCAGCAGGCTCCACCTGCGCGCTGGAACGCCCGGTCGCCACCGCGTACCCCGAGCTGGGAGCGGATCCCCGGCGTGGGTCGACGGTGAACCCGCCCGTCTCTCGGGCCTGTTCGACCAAGCTCCCGAGGCGTTCTTCCACCGCGGGGAACCCCTCGGAGGCGGCGCGGTCGCCGCCGGGCACGTCACCGCTCATGGCCGATGAGGCGGCGACGAGCGCGCAGACCATGGCGAGTACGCACCGCACGTTCCGGCACCGCGTCATGTGGCGGGACGGCGGCCGAGGTAGGTGACCGCGGCCATGACCCTGCGGTGTTCGTAGGGACTCTGCTCCAGTCCGAGCTTGTAGAACAGACTGCGCAGATGTGCCTCCACCGTCTTGGGACGCAGACGGAGCTGCCGTCCGATGGCCAGGTTGGACTTGCCCTCGGCGACGAGTTCGAGGACTTGCCGCTCCCTGCCGGTGAGTTGGCCGAGTAACGTCTCCGTAGGCGTCTGAACGAGCACGTGCCCTCCTCGTTCTGATTCAACTGCTAGTTGAGCTACATCAACCAGTAGACGATCCGGTAGTTCCGTCTGCAAGGGTGCCCGCTATATTGTGATGTGCACCACAAGGGTGGGTGCTGGATACTCTTTGATCTCCCTTGTAATACTTCGCGCACCACGGAGGGCGGGAATGGCTGCGGAGAAGAACGAATCGGTGCTCGCTGAGCGTCTGGACAGCCTCTTCCGGTCGAGCCGTCCCGAGGGTCGTCCGTGGACCAACGACGAGGTGGCTGCCCGGCTCAAGGAAGCGAACCCCAAACTCCGCGTCAGTGGCGCCTACCTGTCCGCGCTGCGCAACGGCAAGCGCGAACGCCCCTCCCATGAGCTGCTGATGGCACTGGCCCAGTTCTTCGGGGTGCAGTACGCGTATTTCTTCGACCAGACCTACGCGGACCAGGCCCTCGCCCAGCTCGCCCTGCTCGACGAGTTGCACCAGGCCGGAGTGCGCTCCATCGCCCTGCGCGCCGCGGGACTCCCGCCCGAGAGCCTGAACGCGGTGATGTCGGTGCTGGACGAGATAAGGAAACTCCAGGGCCTGCCGCCCGTCGAGGAATAGCACCGCGCTCGCCAAGTCGCATGTGTGGTGCGGGCGAGTTGAGGCGTGCTCCGAGGCTCGGAGTGCGGCTGTTTCAGACACCGCCGGCTGACGGCTGACGGCTGGGGCGGCGCGGTGGCGGCCTCCGGATTGCTCGGGCCGCCCTGCGCGCCGCCGCCCGCCCGCTTCCCCGTATGCACACCGTCATCGCTCGGAGAACGAGGTCAGTCAGCTGGTGGACCGGGCGAAGGCCGACGGGATCCAGCTGACCGGTGATTGAGGTGGGGAGGGCGCAACGCGGCTAGATCGGTGCCGGGACGAGGCGGCCTGTCGGAGGCCGTGGCGGTCGAGGCGGTGGATGAGGCCGGGGCGGCGCCGGTAGTCCTCGCGCAGGCGGGCCAGGCGCTGGTGGAAGTCGGTGTGCTGTCGGGCGTGGGCGTAGGCGTCGCGCAGTTCCGCGAGGAGACTGACGGCCTGGTCGTAGCAGCTGGTCCTCTTGGTGGCGATGTGCGCCTCGATCTGCTGCCAGACGGATTCGGCCTCGCCTGCGAGAGCGGTCAGATGCCGGGCGCGGGCGGTGGCCCGTTCGTGTTCGGCGCGCTGTCGGCGTTCGGTGCGCAAGGTGTGGGCGGCGTCCAAGAGGTGGGCGGCGGACCGGCGCCCGGGGACCGTGGTGGGGGCGTCGGCGCCGCGCAGGCGATGCAGGAGTTCGGTGTGCAGCCCAGGTTCCGGGCCGAGGGCGAGCCGCAGCAGCAGAGCGTCCTTCTCCTTCTGGGGCATTGCGGCGATCAGCGGGGCGAGTTCCTTCTTCGCAGGCCTGGTCAGCTTCTTGGATGCGGCGGGACTGCCTGGGCCGCTACTGCCGGCAGGTCGTCGTCCACGCGCAGGAAATCCGCGAGCGCCCGCTGCGGGGCGGTCAGTTCGCCGAGCCCGGCCGGGACGGGCGGTTCGGGGCAGGTCCGGTACTCCTCTTCGTCGTCGTCTTCGAGTTCCCAGGCGGCGAGCGCTGAGAGCCAGGCCAGATAGAGGGGGCGCAGGTCGCCGGTGGTGAGTTCGTCGCGTACGCCGATGAGGGCGGACAGCGAGTCGTCGGCGCCCTCGATCCAGTCGCCGTCCTCGTCCTCGCTGGTCAGGTCGAGCAGGAGGTGGGTGCGGGTGGTCCAGGCCTCGATGTGGTGGTCGTGACAGTACGACCGCGCCGCCGGCAGGGCCAAGGTCTGCTTGGGCAGGCGGAGCATCAACCGGTGGGTGCCCCAATTGGTCACGTACGTCATTGAGGCGTCACCGACCTGGATGTCAGGGTGCAGCCGTGGCCGAGCATAACGGTAGGATCACGGAGTCCTTGCTAGGCCTCACTCCCAGGAGACAAACCCATGTCTACGAAGGTCAACTTTCAGGGCAACCCGATCGCTGTCGCCGGTGACCTGCCGTCGAAGGGGCAGAAGGCGGAGCCGTTCAAGCTGGTCGCCAAGGATCTGTCGGATGTCTCGCTGGACCATTACGCCGGGAAGCGCAAATTGCTGAACATCTTCCCCAGCTTGGACACCGGCGTCTGCGCGGCGTCCGTACGGAAGTTCAATGAGGTGGCGGGCAGACTCGACAACACCGTGGTGCTGTGCATCTCCGCAGACCTTCCGTTTGCACAGTCGCGGTTCTGCGGGGCCGATGGCCTGACCAACGTGATCACCCTGTCAACGTTGCGCGGCCGAGAGTTCCTGCGGGACTATGGAGTGGAGATCACTGAGGGTCCGCTGACTGGTCTGGCCGCCAGGGCCGTCGTCGTTTTGGACGACAACGACACGGTCATCTACTCCCAGCTCGTGCCGGAGATCACTAACGAGCCCGACTACGACGGGGCCCTGGCCGTTCTGGGCTGAGGCCGCAATAGTCAAGCGTTGTGCGTGAGCTGAGTTCAGCCACGAGCCGGGCCGCAGCATCGGGTGGGCTGCAGGATGTCCCCATGACGACTTCGTGGTCCAGCGCAGGGGCGACATCGGATCGCCCCGCATGTCCGGCTCGACAAGGGCCGGCAGGGCGGGCCGCAGCCCAGGATCGAGGTCTACCGCGCTTGCGGCCTCTGCCTTCCCGGCGGACCCGGCCCAACGGGCCACCCCGGAATCCAGTTCAGCCACTCCGCGAGAGACGGTGCCCTCGCGCACCCCGGCGGCGCGGGCCACCCTCCGGATCCCGCCGTGCCCCAGCGACCGGGCCTCAGCCCCCATTGCCAACCGGCGCTGACGCTCGTCCAAGGGAAGCACCGTCAAGAGCTGTGCGGCGGGGGGACGCGAGGGTCGGCGTGGCTGTCGAGGAGCCGTAGCGGTGGCCTTGGGGCTGCTGTGTTGCCGGGGACGGGGAGGCGGAGCCGCTGGTCGGCGCGGTGGCCTGGTTGGTGGCGGTCGGACCTGCGCCCCTGCCGGCCGACGGGGTGCTCGGTGACGCAGACGGTGTGCTCGGCGACGTGGACGGGGAGGTGCCGGTCGAGGGAGCGGCCGAGGGAGGCGTCCGGCCGAGCGCTGTCAACACGGCGTCGGTGACCACTCCGTCCGCGTTCGTGGTGAGGACGATGGGGTCGGCGGCGCCGAGCAGATGATCGCAGCCCAGGTTCGTGAACGTCTGGTTGGCCCGTGCCGCGAGGAAACCGAAGAGGTTCGGCGCCATGGCCGGGTCCGGCGAGGGCGCCTTCTCGAAGAGTGGCTTGTCCTTGAAGACGCGCTGGATGCCGGCCGGATCGCGGAAGAGGGTGGTGCAGAAGCCCGCTCCGTCACCGTCGGCGCCGGCACCGACCGCGGGCATGTCGACTCCGGTGCGGTACGCGTTGGTCTTCGCGACGCTGCTACGGCCGTCGACGAGCGTCATCGGGTCGTTCCGCGGGACCAGCGCGATCGGCGCTTTCTGGTGTGCCGCGGCGGACAGTTCGTCCAGCGCGAGGGCGGACGTGGCCCGGCCATCGCCGGACTGGTCGGGCGCGGTGAAGGGCTTGCAGCCAAGAGCAGGGTCCATGAACTGGGTCAGCAACAGGTTGTCGCTGCCGTTGGCCAGATCCTTCGGGGCGCGGGTGGTCGCCCACCTGGCCCCGCCGTTGTGCCGGTGGTGCCGGTCGCCGCGGTTGGTCAGCCGGGCGCCATCCTTGAGTGCGGCCCTGCTCGCGGCGTTGTTCTGGGCGATACGGCCGTGCGCGTCGGCGAGGTAGTGGGTCACCACGTTGTCGCTTCCGTCCTGGTCCACGACGGAGAAGTCCCGCGTGGTCGGGCAGGGCAGGCCGTCCTTGGCTCTCCCGAGCGCCGGAATCCTGAGGTGCCCCTTGGCGATCTGGGCGTTGGCGGCCCGGAAGAAGGCCGGAGCATTGCAGTACGCGAACTGGCCGAAGACCGATCCAGGCAGGCCGTTGACACACTGGCCCCGTGCCGGACCGTCCCGACGGCCGCTTGCCCGCAAGGTCAGCTCGGCGCTGTTGAAACCGAACCAGATACCCACGGTCGAGCCGCGCGGCACGGAGGGCCGGGCGGTGGGCGCGGCCGGCTTCGTTCCCTTGTCGATCACCAACGGGTTGTAGAGGGTCAGCTTGCCGTTCGGGGTGACGATCGCGGCTTCCACGAACGCCGACTGGTCGGGGTTGGCCTCGTGGCAGGGTCCCTGCGCCGGGTCGGTCGCGACGAGTCTGTACGGCGTGGCCAGGCCGCGGGCGCTGAGCGGATTGTCCGGCACCAGCAGCGTGCAGTTGGGATCGGGTCTGCGGGCCGCCGCGTCGGGCTGCGCGGCGGTTGCCTGGTTTTTTTGCGGGCGGTGCTGGGCACGGACTTCCGCCGCGAACACCGACCCCGCGACGACGGCGAGAATCACGGGGCCGCCGATCAGGGCGAGTGACACCTTCGACAGCTTCCGGTGCCGGGCGTGCTCCCGCCGCGCAGTACGCGACGACTGTGTCAGGTCCTTGCGGGCCACTGCGGTGCTCCTCACTGTGCGTCCTTCCGTGGGGAGTGACCCACGGTCGCGCGGGCGCACGACGGTCATGACAGTGCGGACCCTTCTGGGCGTGGCGGAGAACGAGCAACCGGATCGCCCCGCACGATGGATCCCATCGCGATACGTGCCGTGCTCACGGTCGGTTCAACGGCCGCGCCAGTCATTGCCGAACCTTGAACGAGCGGGAGGCTGAATCCCTGGTCGGCGCACGCTGAAGAGAGGTCAGCCGGATCGGCTCGGGGCGGACCGCGAAGGGGGCATCGTGCCGGGGAGCCGTCGTGACTGCTCTGCCGGGTGCAGGGGAGGAAAGTCGTGCGGTGATGCCCCTCTCGCGGGCACCACTTCTCCGACATCCGCTGGGACGACATCCACTGGCGACAGGGCTACGACAAGTGGGAGGCCTACGGTCAGGCCAAGACCGCCAACGTCCTGTTCGCCGTGCAGCTCGACAAGCTCGGCCGCGATGCCGGCGTCCGGGCCTTCGCCCTGGGGCAGCGAGGGAGCTGACCAGGTGCGCAGCATGTGGCGCCCTCGGCGAGACCCTGGCGTCGGCCTCCCGCGAGGCCGACGCCGACGAGGGGACCGTGCTCGGCCTCGACCGGTTGCCCCTGTCCCGTAAGCCACTCAGCGCGATGGGCCGCGCCACAGCGGCGCCTTCTGCAGCGACGCCACCTGCTTCCGCTCCATCGGCGGTTCGGCGCTCGTTGCCGCTCTGATCGAGGCGCGGCCCGCCGCTATCTCGCTCCCGAGACCGACCAGCCGTACGCCGAGGGGACCGGACCGTTACTCAACCCGTTCCTACTGGACGTGTCGCGTCGCTCTGGCCGGGCGCAAGCGCGCCTCAATCCGATGGACGGCTGACGCGGAGCGACCCGCGGGCCGGCACGCGGATCCGTCTCTTACCAGAACTTCCCACTACATCCCATTCGGGTGAGAGAGGGGTGAGAGCTATATGCCGTTAAGTCTCCGTTCGTATTCCGTGCATGTCGACCTACGGATACTCCCCGAGATCCGGATTGCCCCCCGCGTCCGGATGGAGTTTTCGGAGCCCTGAAAGGCCGTTCATGCTCACCCCCCACAGCGAGCCGACTCGAGAGCGCGCCACCGAGTCCGCGTCGGCGCGGTCCATATCCGCCGTGCTGCCCCGTCCTCGCGGCGGCGGGTCGGCGTCGCCCGCACCCCGCACGGGTCCGCCGCGGCCGGCGTACGAGCTCCCGGTGCTGCTGGGCATCGTCGCGGTAGCCGCCGTGCTCACCCTGTGGGGCGTAGACGACAGCTCGTTCCACGGGTTCTACGCGGCCGGCGTGCGCAGCATGACCGACAGTCCGGTCGCCTTCTTCTACGGATCCTTCGACCCCGGCAACACGATCACGATCGACAAGCTGCCCGGCTACCTGTGGCCGCAGGCCCTGTCGGCACTGGTCCTCGGCTTCCATCCATGGGCGCTGGTGCTGCCGCAGGCGATCGAAGGCATGGCCTGCGTGGTCCTGCTCCATGGTCTGGTACGCCGCTGGGCGGGCGTGCCGGCCGGTCTGCTGGCGGCGGGCTTTTTGACCCTCACTCCCGTGTTCGTCGGCCTTGGGCGGTCCGTCACGGAGGACTCGTCGTTCACCCTGTTGCTGCTTCTGGCCGCCGGGGCCACCCAGCGCGCGACCGAACGCGGCCGGGGGCGCTGGCTGTTGCTCGCGGGCGTGTGGGTGGGCATGGCCTTCCAGTGCAAGATGCTGGAGGCCTGGGCGGTGCTGCCCGCGCTCGCCGTCACCTACCTCGTCGCCGCGCCCACAGCCCTACGTCGTCGGCTCCTGGACGTCGCGCTGGCCGGCGCGGTGGCGTTCGCCGTGTCGGTGTCATGGATGGTGGTGGCCACGCTGACCCCGGCGTCCGACCGCCCCTACCTCGACGGCACCACGGACAACTCGGCGTACGGTCTGGTCGTCGGCTACAACTTCCTGACCCGCTTCCACGGCCTGGACGCGGCCGCCGCCGGCAGCGTTGCCCCCAACGAGAGCCTTCGGACGGCCGGCGCCGGGCCCGGCATGGGCGACAGCGTCTGGAAGATGTTCAGCCCCGGGATCGCCACACAGACCGGATGGCTGTATCCGCTGGCCGCGCTCGGGGTCGTGGGCGGCGCATGGGCGCTGTGGCGGCGGCGTGCGGCCCGCACGGACCGGGTGCTGGCGGGCCATGTGCTGTGGGGGGCATGGCTTGCCACGTTCTTCCTGGTGTTCAGCTTCGGCAGTGTGACCGGACACACCTACTACATGGGTGTCGTCGCCGTGGCGCTGGCCGCGATGGGCGGCGCCGGGGCCGTGCGGGCCTGGCAGGTGTACCTCAAGGGCGGCCGACGGGCCTGGGCGCTGCCCGGCGTGATTGCAGTGAACCTCGCCTGGTGTGTGACCCTGACGCTGTGGTACCCGCACTTCTTCCCCTGGTGCGTCCCCGCCGCCGCCGCCCTCGGCCTGGTCGCCCTGGTGCTGTCCTGCATCCGCCGACGGCCGCGCCTCGTCACGGCCGGCCTGGCCGCCGGCCTCGCCGCGGTCCTGCTCATACCGGCCGCCTGGTCGGCGTCGGCGCTGTCCCTGCGCTACAACCAGCCCGGCTCGCTGGCCCGCGTGGGCCCCACCAACCACCGGGTGGGCAACCTGCTCGCGAAGCTCGGTCCGACCCGGGAACGCCTGCTGGCCTACCTGACCGCGCACCAAGGCGGCGCCGAGTACCTGGCCGCGGTACCCGGCTGGTGGGAGGCCGCGCCCTACATCATCTCCGCCAACGCGCACGTGCTGCCCGTGGGCGGCTTCACCGGCCGGGCCCCGTATCCGACGTCCGGTGGTTTCCGCCAACTGATCGACACCGGCCGGCTGCGCTACGTCGTCCTCAGGCGCGCCGAGGCGATCAGGAGCCTGCGCCGCGCGGCCACGCCGACTGCCGTGATCACGCGTTGGACCGTCGGCCACTGCGCGGTCGTGCCCCCGGCGGCCTACGGCTCCGGCGACCGCACGGAGGCGCTGTACGACTGCGGCCCGGATCACGACGGGCGACTCGGGCCGATGCACGTGAAGGTGTCTCATCGTCGTTGACGACGGCGTCTTGTTCCACTCCGCGGCGGACCGCCCGTGCTCAGCGGACCGGCCGCTGACCGTGCCGGTCGCCAGATGGAAGAGGCGTCTGTCGGCGGACGGCCTCGTAGCCGGGATTGCCATGACACAGCGGTGGCCGATGGTGCAGGAAAGCACTCGCTTTCCGCTGTCCGACCGTACGCTGGGCCTGCCTGGGCGCGCCCCAATGCACGAAATTCGAGATCGCGCCGCCTATCTCGTCGGTCCTGACGAGTTTCCCGAGTCCTGGGCGCAGTCGTACTGAGCAGCCCGCGGCCGTGTCCACGCCGAGGTGTTGCCCCGGCGAGCGCGATGGCGCAGCCGGGACCGTGAAGGGGCGCCGCAGGTCAGTGAGTCGCTCAACACCTGCGCATCCGTCACTGTGATGACGCTGGCCTTCACCCGGAAACCGGCACGTCCCTCGCCGTGAACGGCGACCGCAACGGTGACGGCCGTAGCCTGACGAACGCCGGGGCCGACACCCACCACGGTGGGCTTGCGGTGGCCGGTCATGCGCGACCCGGGGAACGTTGAGGAGATTCGCGAGGCGGTTGGGGCACCCGCTGAATTCGGTGGATGTCACCGGCCGGTGAGACCGAGGTGTCCGAGATCGGGAGCGGGCTGAGGCGTTGCACGCTACGGCGTAGGGGCCAGCCTCTCATGAGCGAGGGGCGGCCCCGGAGGACCGCCCCTGATGGCATCTCAGCCCACGACAGTCGCCCGGACGCCTGTGCAGACCGGTGATTCAAGTCCTGCCGGAGTGTCAGAGCTGGTAGAAGTCGGTGTAGTGGTCGGGCGAGTACCAGACCACGCCTGTGTTGGAGTCGACGACGATCCGGTAGGCGTCCCGATGGGCGCCGCAGGTGCGCGGGTAGACGTCGTACTCGTAGAAGGTGTCACCGGACGGCAACTGCCCGTCGTTGTTGTAGAACTCACCACCCGCGTAGCTGCACTCGCCGTCCGGCCAGTCGTACCAGCCCCGAGCGGTCGGGTAGCCGAGGTCGGACCAGGTCGAGTTCGCCGAGGCCGCTTCGGAGCATCCATCGATGCTGCAGGAGCCGTAGACCGCCGCAGTCGCGGCGGGGCTGTTGACGGCGGACACACTGAGCACGGACGCGAGGGCGGCGATCAGCACCGCGAACCGCTTGGCCCAGGGCAGCTGGGGACGTCGCAGAGTCAGCAAGGAACCCTCCAAATAAGCGCGTGCATGGACATGACACTCTGATCCCCTTGTGTGGCAAACGGGTGTATAGCCGGTTGCGAGGAGGAGGGGAATTGCGGTTGCACCTGACGTGGCGTAAGGAATAGTCGTTGAACAGGTGTGATTCCGGTGTGCGGTGCCGGACGGCGCACCACGGACGAATGGCCTCGGTCGGCTCGGTCCCGGTCCTCGGGCCGAACGTGGACGAGGGTGGTCGGTTGCGCTCGTGGGTGGCGTCGGCCAAACGGGCGGGCCGGTTCTGCCGGCGCGTCGACGCTGTGTTTGGGCGCTGGGTTCGGTCCGGCGGCCGGTCGTCGACGAAGTGCGCACGGAGCGGGTCGCGCAGCGGGTCGAGGCACTGTCCGGGGCGTACGAGAGGGCTCCCTAGGCGCGTCCACGCATCACCGGTGGCCGGGCCTTGCCGGCGCGGCCACCGCACAGCGGGGAGCGCCGAGATATTGAAGACTCTACGACGACCGAAAAGCGCTCACAGTCGGCGCACGTGATGTTTTGAGCGGTCGTGCTGTGAAACAGTCGTGCGAGGCCCCTCATACCGATGAGTAACACCCTTGAAAGGGAGACCACTTGTCGCGCACCTCGACGTCCGGACAGCGACCCCCGCACGTTCTGACACCGTCCAGTGACAATTCCCTGATCGCCGCATGGGCCGGCGGAAAGGGGAAGAACCTCCACGCCCTGACCGTGTCCGGTTTTCGCGTGCCGAGCTGGTCCGTCATCGGCTTGGACGTCTTCGCGGAATTCTGCCGCGCCAGTGGACTGGACGAGCAGCTGGTACGGCTGCTCACCGGCGGCCGGCAGCCGAAGGCCGGGCAGGTCGCCGAGGAGATCGCGCGCCTGATCGAGGCCGCGCCGCTCCCCGAGCGCGTCGCCGAGGCCATCGCCCTGGCCTATCGGCACGCCGGCGCCGGCGCGGTGGCCGTCCGTTCCTCCGGCGCGCAGGAGGACGGCGCCAAGCACTCCTTCGCCGGCCAGTTCGACACTTTCCTCAACATCCGGGGCCTCAAGGAAGTCACCGCCCACGTCCGCCGCTGCTGGGCCTCCGGCTTCTCCGAACGGTCACTGCGCTACCGCGCCCAGCGCCGGCTGCCGCCGGATGCCGGTGGTGTGGCCGTGATCGTTCAGCGCATGGTGGCGGCCGAGAGCAGCGGCGTGTTGTTCAGCGCCGACCCGACGACCGGGCGGACCGACCGCCATCTGGTCAGCGCGGTGTACGGGCTGGGGGAGGGGCTGGTCTCGGGCGCGGTCGACGCGGACACCGTCGTCCTGGACGCCGCCACCGGGGAGCCGCTCACCACGGTGATCGGCGACAAGCGGGAACGCTACGAGGCCGGACCCGGCCCCGGCTGCCGGGTGCGGCCCGTCGCCCACGAGCACCGGTCGGCGCCGGTGCTGACCGCCGCCGGTCTGGCCCGGCTGCACGAGGCCGGAGTCCGCATCACCGCCTGCTACGGCGCCCCTCAGGACATCGAGTGGGCCATGGCCGAGGGGACCTTGTGGATTCTGCAGAGCCGCCCGGTCACCACACCCGCGCCCGCACCCGCGCCCGAGGGCGAGCTGCGGATCTGGGACAACTCCAACATCATCGAGAGCTTCAGCGGCGTCGTCTCCCCGCTCACCTTCAGCTTCGCCGCCGACACCTACGCCAAGGTGTACGACGGCTACGCCCGCGCCCTGGGCGTCCGCGGCGAGCAACTGCGCGAGGTGCGGGAATGGACCCCGCACCTGCTCGGCTATGTTCACGGACGGGTCTACTACAACCTGTTCCACTGGTACCGAATGGTGCGCCTGGCCCCGCTGTATCCAATCAATCGGCGGATGTTGGAGAAATCGCTCGGCGTCGCGGAGAGCATTCCGGACGAGATCGCCGACGCGCTCCAGCCGTTCACACCGCGATCGGGACTGTCAGGCCGGTTCTCGCGCCTGGCCCGCACAACGATCTTCGCCACGAGATTCCTGACCATCCGGAAATCCGTGGAAACCTTCCATCGGGATTTCTACCAGGCGTACACGATCTTCAACAATGTCGACTACGACGCCCTGCCCGGTGAGGAGACCTATCGCCGTTTCCGCCGGCTGCAGCGGGAACTCATCGAGAAGTGGGGCCCGATGCAGGCCCTGGACGCCACGATCCTGCTCTCCGTGGGCCTGCTGGCGCTGCTCACCCGCAGCTGGCTGCCGGAGGCACCCGAGTGGTTCACATGGGCCGCGGCAGCCCCCGGCGGCGCCGTGGAGTCCGCCGAACCGGTGCGGGCACTGCGCGAGCTGGCCGACCGCGCACGCGCCGACGAAGACATCCGGTGCCTGCTGGAACACACACCCGAATCCGATTCCTACCGGGCGCTGCGCGAGGCCGGTCACACCCGGTTCCTGGACGCCGTCGACGCGTACATCGCCGACTACGGCTACCGCAGCCCCGACGAACTCAAGCTGGAGGTCCCCGACCTGTACGAGAACCCGGCAGGGCTGTTCACGTTGCTGCGTGACGCGTTGTCGGACACCGGGGCAGGCGGCGCGCCGGAGCGTGGCGGCGAGGTCGACGCCTATCTCGACGAGCACCTGCGCGGTCCGCGCCGCCTGCTGTACGAGCGGGTGCGGCACAAGGCCCGGACGGCGCTCGCCGACCGGGAACGGCTCAGGTTCTGCCGCACCCGGGCCTTCGGCGCGGCAAAGCGCATGCTGCGTGCCCTGGGCCGCGACCTGGCGCGCGCCGGTGCCATCAAGGTCTGGGACGACGTGTTCATGCTGCGCCTGGAGGAGATCGGCGGCGCGTACGAGGGAATGATCGTCCACACCGAGCTGCGGGAGCTGGTCGCGCTGCGCCGCAGGCGACTGGCCGTCGACACCGGCCTGCACGCCCCGTCCCGTTTCACCACCCGTGGCGCCCCGTACTGGTCGGGCAACCTGGACCGGGCGGGCTGGACCGGTGGCCCGGCCGTCCGCAGCGGCACCCGGGAACTGCGTGGCACCCCCTGCTGCCCCGGCGTCGCCGAAGGGCCCGCCGTGGTCACCGACACCCCCCGCGACATCGGCGGCGGCGTCCTCGTCACCTACCGCACCGACCCGGGCTGGGTCGCCGCGCTGTCCTCGGCCGCCGCCCTCGTCATCGAACGCGGCAGCCCGCTCACTCATGTCGCCGTCGTGGCACGGGAACTGGGCATTCCCACGGTGGTACGGGTCGAGAACCTCACCACCGAGATCCGCACCGGCACCCCGCTGCGCGTCGACGGGGCCGCCGGGACGGTCACCGTACTCGCGGACCCTCCCGACGACGGTACGACCGCCACTGAGGACAGCCCCGGAACGGAGAGGCATCCGTGATCCTCACCGAGGAGCAACTGCAGGACCTGCTCGACAAGTCCCTCGCCGAACTGCCCAACGGCACCGAGTGGGCCGTGACCCTCGAGGGGTCCATCGCGGAAGGGTTCGGCAACCCGTCCTCCGACATCGACTTCCTGCTCATCGGCCGCGCCGAGGACGATCTGCCGACCATGCCGTCGCTGCTGTTCCTGGACGGCCGGCGGGTGGAGATACGCACCCGGTCGGTGCGCCAGCTCACCGGTCAGCTCCGTGCGGTGGAAGAGGGTGCCGAACGGCCCGGCAGGCTCTCCGAGGACCTCCTCAACCGCTGCCAGCGGCTGCTGCACAGCCACCCGCTGCGGGGCCACACCCTGGTGGCGGAGGTGAAGGCGTTGCTGCCCGTCGAGCGGTTGCGCCGGATCACCGCCGACTGGTGGGCGCACCGGGCCCGCCAGTCCCTGCGGCACGCGATGGCGCTGCTGTGCCTCGGCGAGAGCGACGAGGCGGTCGACTGGACCCGGGCCGGACTCGTCCAGACCGTCAAGTCCTGGGCGGCCGGCCGGGGCGAGACCTACCTCGAACCCAAGTGGCTGTCCCTGCAGCTGGACCGGGCGGGCCGGCCGGACGTACGCGACCGCTACTGGGAGCTGGAGGCCGCCGCCCCCGCCTCCGGGAACGCCGACGCCGACGCCGCCCGCGACCACCTGACCGCCTGTCTCGCCTTCACCGCGGAGCTCGGGCTCACCGGCGTCCCCTGGCGGCCCGAGCGGCTCACCGTCGAAGGCGTTGCCGGGGTGACCACCTGGCAGACCGGTGAACGGGTGCACGTCGTCCGCGCCCGGCGGGAGCTGTTCGCCCTCGGTGACCACGCCGGTGCCGTGTGGCGCTCCCTCGTCCTGCGCCGGCCGCTGCTCCGGGTGCTGGACGCGGCCGCGGACACCGGCGTCGCCGACCCCGGCCCGCTGCTGGCCGTCTTCCTGCGCTACGGGCTGATCCGCCTCGCCTGGAAGGGCGGCGGCACCGTCACCCCGGCGCTGCCGCTCGCCGCCCCGCCCGGTCCCGTCACCCCGCCGCCCTCCGCCGCACAGCCGCTGCTCTCGGTGCGCGGCGCCGCTGTCACCGGCCCCCGCGCCGTCGATCTGATGCCGTTGCCCGCCGATCGGTTCGCCGCCGCCGCCATGGACCTGGTGTGGTCCAACGTGGTCGTCGAGAACGCCGTCGAGGATCTGACCGGCGCCCTGCGACGAGGCCAGTGGCGGGTCGCCGAACTCACCGCGCGACGCGCCGTGCACGCCGCACTGCGCGGACTGCTCAGCGCCCACGGGGTGCACCCGCTGCCCGCCGACTCCGACCTCGTACGCCGCCTCGACCTGCTGCCGTCCGGCACCCGGCCGATCGCCGCGCACGCCGGCGAACTGCTGCGGCGCACCGCCGACCCGGAGAACGGCGCCGCCCTGCTCGCGGGGGTGCGCGGCTTCATCGCCCAGGTCCGCGGCGCGGTGGGCGCCCGAGCCTTCCCGCTCTCCTTCGACTCCGCGGAGACCTGGCGGGCCACCCTCCAACTCGGCTACGACTGGCTGCGCCTCGGCGCCCACCTCGACGCGCAACTTCCCATCGAAGAAGCCCGCGACCTGCTGGCCGGCCACGGCACCCAGCCCCACCCGGCCCGGTGACGGCACCACATGCAGGCACTCCCCCCGACCCACCACCCGGAGGACCGATGCCCGACCCGATGACGGTGCTCGTGACAGGCGCCGGCGGTCTCGTGGGCGCGGAGGTGACCGCCCGGCTCACCGCCGCGGGCCACACCGTACTGACGCTGCTGCACCGCACGCCCGGCATCGTCCGCAACAACGGCAGAGCACTCGTCCCCGGCCCAGGCGCGCTGATCCCGGTCACCGGCGACATCACCCGTCCGGGCCTCGGGCTGAACCAGGAGGACCGGCGGCTCGCCGCAACGGCCGACCGGATCGTGCACTGCGCCGCCGTCACCGACTTCGGACTGCCGGACGAACGCTACGACCGCGTCAACGTGACCGGCACCCGGCACGTCCTGGACCTCGCTCTGCACGCGCGTACCCCGCTCGCGCACGTCAGCACCGCCTATGTGTGCGGAGAACGCGACGGCACCGCGCGGGAGGACGAACTCGACGTCGGCCAACGTCCCGGCAACGGCTACGAGAGGAGCAAACTCACCGCCGAGACCATGGTCCGCGAGGCCGCGGCGGACGGCCTGCCGACGACCGTGGTGCGCCCGAGCATCGTGACCGGCGCCACCCGCACCGGCCGCGTCCGCGAGTTCAAGACCATCTACCCCGTGCTGCGGGTCCTCACCAGGGGCCTGGTGCGGACCGTGCCCGGCCACTACGACTGCGTCCTCGACCTGGTCCCGGTCGACCGCGTCGCGGACCTGGTCACCGAGGCTGTCCTGCGCTTCGAGGAGGCCCGGGGCCGCACCCTGCACGCCGTCGGCCACGAGCTGACCCTGCGGGACTTCTCCGACGTCCTGGCCGAGTACCCCTGCTTCCACGTTCCGCGGTTCGTCCCGCCGTCCGCGTTCCGCGCCCGGGCCCTGCCCGACCGCGAGCGCCCCTACTACGACCGCGTCGTCTCCCTGTACGACACCTACTTCCGGCGGCGCGTCCACTTCGACGACGCCCGGGCGGCGGTCTTCAGCGGCCGTCCCGCGACCACGCGTGCGCGGCCGTACCTGCGCCGTCTCCTCGACCACTGCCTCACGACCGGCTATCTGGGCCCGGCACCGCGCCAGGTGCCGGCCACCGCCCGACCCGACGGGAGCACGCACCGATGACCCCCGACCACCCCGCCGGCCCCCCGCACGGCATACCCGTCTCCCCGCGGCTGACGTGCCACCCCGCCAAACGGCGGCTGTACGGTGCGGACACCTACTACCAGGAGGCCCACGAACAGCTTGCCGTCCTCACCGACGACGTCACCGGCTTCGCACACCGGCACGCAACGCTGCTGCTCAAGCCGGACGCCGTGGTGGCCCGCAGGCTCGAGGCGGCGGTGGACTGGCTGACCGGGCGGGGGTTCAGGATCGTCGGAGCGGCGGTCACCCGGCTGACCCGTACCATGATCCGCTCTCTGTGGTACTTCCAGTGGAACCTCGCCACCCCCTACCGCAGGAGGCTCGCCGCCCTGTTCCTGGAGGACGCCGACGCCCTCGTGCTGCTCGTCCGGCCCGCCCGCGATCCGGGCATCCCCGCATCGGTCGAGCTCACCGGGCTCAAGGGGCCCACGGACCCCGACGCCCGGCGGCCCGGCCAGCTGCGCCATCTCCTCGGCCGCCACAGCTATCTGCTGAACCTCGTGCACACCGCCGACGAGCCCGCCGACGTCCTGCGGGAGCTGGCCGTCCACTTCGACGCCACCGCGCGCGGCCGTCTCTTCCGCTCCGCCCTCGCCGACGAGGACCGCACCGCGGACGCCCTGGAGCTGACCGGCCGGCTGTACGCGGCCACCAAGCCACGGGACCTGGACTTCGAAGCCGCCCGCGAACGGCTGCGCGACGCCGTCCACCGGCACACCGGCACCGACCCCGCGGCCACCCCACGCACGCTGCTGGAGACCGCGTGGGAGGAGGGGATCGACCTCGATCCGTGGGACACCGTCATCGTCGGCTCGAAGGTGCTCCCCATGCGCGTGCCCGGCCGCGCCCCCGTGCTCGACGGGGCCGACGCCGGCACCTGGCGCCGCCACCTGGACACCATCCGCGCCAACCCGACCTGAGGAGCGGCCCATGCAGTTCAGCCGGATACTCCCCAAGGAGCTGGTGCACCGCGCCGCGGTCGCCGAGGTCTTCCTGACCGACGCGGAGCGCCTCGGCGAGGACGAGCTGCTGCTTGCCGCGCAGCTGCCCCGCCGCCACGCCTTCTACCACGACACCCTCGGCCCCCGTACCCACCACGATCCGCTGCTGCTCCTGGAAGCCTGCAGGCAGGGCATCTTCGTCGTGGCCCATCGCTATCTGGGCGTAGCGCCGGGTCTCAAGTTCCTGCTCCGCACGGTCGAGTTCGAGGTACCCGACCACACGGCCCTGACCTGTGACGGCCGCTCCACCGAGGCCCTGATCGCCACCCGGGTCGAGCACCGGTTCCGCACCGGGGCCACGGTGACGGGCCTGCGGCTGCGCTTCACGCTGACCATCGGCGGCCAGGAGGCGCTGCTGGCCCGCATCGCCTACTCCTGGCTGCCGCCCCGGGAATGGACGCGTCTGCGGGCCGGACAGCGCGGTGCGCTGGGACTGCCCACTGTGCCCGTCGCCCTGCCCGGACCACGCGTCGATCCCGCCCTCGTCGGCCGGCGCGACCCGGCCAACACGGTCATCTCCCCACCGCGCACCGCCGGCGACGGCACGCGCACGGCACGGCTGATCGTCGACACCGCGCATCCGACCCTGTACGACCACTGGGTCGACCACGTCCCCGGCATGCTGGAGCTGGAGGCCTTCCGCCAACTCGCGCTCACCGCGGCCGCCGCCGCCGGCACCGTCCGCACGCCGACGGCGCTGCCCGTCGCACTGGCGGCACGGTTCCGCTGCTTCGCCGAGATGGACCTTCCGCTTCGCTGCCGGACCGCTCCCACCTCGCCCGGCGCCGACATCGAGTGCACCCTGCACCAGCCGGGCGCCCTCGCCGCCGAGGCCCGGATCAGGTTCGCCGCCCCGAACCCGGACGCCTTGGCGGGTGCCCTCGAGACGTCGGCGGCCCGCGGAGCCGCATGACCCCGGCCGCACTCACCCGAACAGGAGAGCCCCCGGAGTGACCACCGTCGCCGTTCCTCAGGTACCCGCCCGACTGGGCCGCTTCGTGCTGCGCATGTTCCGGCCGCACATCTACGTCACCTACGGACTGCTGTGGGCGCTGGCCCTGGAGAGTTCGGCGGTCGCCGCCACCGGCGCGGCCTGGCGGCCGTCCGGCGCCACGTGGCTGCGGGCCGCGAGTGTCGTCCTGGCGCTGCTGTTCCTCCGGATGCTGGACGAGCAGAAGGACCTCGCCCACGACCGTGTGCACCACCCGGACCGGCCGCTCGTGACCGGCGCGATCACCGCGGCCGAACTGCGCGGCGCCATGGCGGCGATCACCGTCGTGGCGACGGCCCTGAATGCCGCTCTCTCGGCCACGGCCGCCCTGCTGCTGCTCGCGGCGCTCGGGTACGGGCTGCTCCTCGCCGCGCTGGAACGGCTGTCACCCGCGGTACGCGACCGGCAGCTGCTCGAACTGGCGGTCACCTACCCGGTGCAGGTGCTGCTCGGCGGCTATGTGTACGGGTCGCTCGTCGCCGCCGGGACCGTCACCGCAGACTGGCGTGGAGCGGGGCTGCTCGCCCTGTCCGCCTGTGTCTTCCTGCACTTCGAGTTCGCCCGCAAGACGGCTTGGCAGCCGCCGCCCGGTGCCCGCCTGTACTCGGCGGACCTCGGCCCCCGTCGCAGCGCGGTGGTGACCGCGGGCTTCGCGGCCGGTGCGGTCGGCTGCCAGGTGCTGCTGTTCGCGCCGGCCGGTCCGCTGGGGCTGCTGCCCTGCCTGGCGGCGGCTCTGCCCGCATGGGGCGCCTGGCGGTTCCTGGCCGTACGCCGCGGCGGTTGGCCGATGCCGACCGCCATGGGGTTCGTCGTGGCCACGTACCTCGGGCTGGTCGTCCGGGCGGTGCTGCGGCCATGACGCATGAACCCGCGCTGACGTGCACGGAGTTGCTGACCACCACGCGGAGCGTGCGGCGGGGCCTGGACCTGGATCGCGTGGTGGACACGGAACTGGTCAAGGACTGCCTGCGCATCGCCCTGCAGGCACCCAACGGCAACAACCGGCAGAACTGGCGCTGGATCCTGCTCACCGACCCGCGGATCCGCGCCGACGTCGCCGAGGTGTACCGGGCCGCCTTCTACGACCGCAACGCCGCCGTGCTCGAGCGTCCGGCACAGCTGCCCGAGGCCACGCGCTCTGTGCTCACCGCCGCCCGGGCGCTGGCCGACCGGCTGCACCTGGTGCCCGTCCTGGTCCTCCCCTGCCTCGAAGTGGCCGACGGGCGGCTGCCTGAGGGCAACCAGGCCGGTCTGTGGGCGTCGTTGCTGCCCGCCGCCTGGAGTTACGCGCTGGCGGCTCGCAGCCGCGGTCTGGTCACCGCCTGGACAGCGGTCCATCTCGACCGTGAGCAGGAGATCGCCGACCTGCTGGGCCTGCCGCCCAGCGTCCGCCAGGGCGCGCTGCTGCCGACGGCGTACCCCGTGCGCGGCACGTTCCGGCCGGGCCCGCGGCTGCCGCTGGAACAGGTCCTGCACCACAACGGCTGGCAGACGGCCGACCGGCGCAGGGCCGGTTCCCGGGAGAACCCGGTCAGCCGAGCTTGAGAAGTCCCGCTTCGACCACGGCACGGCCGAAGGGGCTCGCCACGGCTGGCAGACGGCCGACCGGCGCAGGGCCGGTTCCCGGGAGAACCCGGTCAGCCGAGCTTGAGAAGTCCCGCTTCGACCACGGCACGGCCGAAGGGGCTCGCCAGTTCCGCGAGACGCTCGCAGTCGGCGTCACCCAGGGCGGCGTAGGCCGGAAGGGCCAGACGGTCGGTGCGCTTCTCGATGCGCCGGCGCAGGTGTGCGCCTTCCGAGCTGAGGGAGTCGCCGTCGAGAAGGCCGCGCTCGCGCAGGCGCTCCCGGGTGCCGGCCCACTCCTCCTCGGGCCAGGCGCGGCTCGCCTGGCGTCGCGGGCGAGCATGCGCTCTTCGGCCGGCCACCGCTGAAGAGGGTTGGGCGGGGACCGCCCCCGGTCGGTGCCCCGACGGCGGGGACACCCTGACGCCGGGGAGCGCCTCCGACCGGTGCGGCCGACACGCGCCCCGTGTCAAACCGCGTTCAGGCCTCCGTCGACCACCAGGCTCTGCCCGGTGATGTAGGAGGCGCGGTTGGAGAGCAGGAAGGCGACGGCCTCGGCCACCTCCCAGGCGGTGCCCTGGCGTCCGAGCGGTATACGCGTGAACGAGGTGGCACGCGACGCCCGCCGGGCCGAGGCCTCGCGGCCCATCGGGGTGTCGATCAGGCCCGGGACGACCAGGTTGGCCCGGATCCCGCGCGGGGCACCCTCTTTGGCGACGTGCCGGGTGAGTCCGAACAGGCCCGCCTTGGAACTGTCGTAGGCGGGCGAGTCGGTGGCCGCGCGCAACCCCGCCACGGAACCGACGAAGACGATCGATCCCCCGTCGGCGATGGCGGGCAGTGCGTACTTGGCGGCAAGGAAGGGAGCGCCCAGATTGAGCGAGAGCACCCGCTCCCACTGCTGCGGTGAGGTGTCCGCCAGGCCCGCACCGAGCCCGATGCCGACGTTGACCACGAGCGCGTCCAGTGCGCCCAGTCCTCGGACGGCTTCGGCGACCATGGCCGAGGACTGGCCGGGATCGGTGGCGTCGCCGACCAGGGACAGGCCGCGGGCGCCCTCCGCACCGACCAGGGCGGCGGTGGCCGCCGCGGCGGAGGGGGAGACGTCGGCGCAGGCCACGCGGGCTCCCTCGCGGGCGGCGAGCACGGCCACCGCCCGACCGTTGCCCACCGGGGCCTTCGGATCGTCGCTCGGGCGGGTGCCCGCGCCGACCACCAGTACGTTGCGGCCGGTCAGCAGGCCGACCGGGCGGCTCGCGGGGTGCCGGGGCTCAGGCATCGGTGTGTGTCCCTTCCGCCGCGTCCGTGCCGGCCCCGGGCAGGGCCTCCTTCTCGTAGCCGGGCTCGAGCCGCGTACCGGCGGAGTTCAGGAAGAACGCGACCATGTGGTATTGACCGACGAGCATGGTGATCTCGATGAGCTGTGTCTCGTCGTGGGCGGCGGCGAGTGCGGACCAGGTGGCCGCGGACAGGCGTGCGTCCCGGTGCAGTTCGTCGGCGGCACGCAACACAAGGGCGTCGGCCGGCGACCACCCCTGGACGTCCGGGCCGGCGCCGACCCGGCGGATCTCCTCGTCGGTGACCCCGGCGGCCCTGGCCAGCGGTACGTGTCGCCCCCATTCGTAACTCGCCCGGGTGTTGTACGCGGTACGCAGGATCAGCAGTTCCCGGGTCCGGTCCGCAAGGCGGCCGTCGCGCAGGAGATGGGTGCCGAACGACAGGAAGTGCCGGAAGAGGCCGGGGTGCCGCACCAGGGTGGTGAAAACGTTGGCGAGGCGGCCGTCGGCGTCCCGGGGGACCGGGGCGAGCAGCTCCCGGGTGAGGGGGTCCCAGCCCTCCTCGGGCAGTGGCGTGAGGCGCGGCCCGGTGTCGGCGGCGGTGCGGCCGGGCCGGTGATGGTGCTCGTCGGTCATGGCGGGTCTCCGTACGGTTCGTCAGGCTGGTCGACAGCACGAGGGCGGGTCCGGGCGGGGGCCGGCCGCGCCTTGCCGCGTACACGCCGACGCGCTCGTCCGCCGCCGTGCCACTGTCCTCCGGGGGGTGGGGGCATGTCGACGGCTCCCTGGCCAAGGCCGGGGGGCGGCATATTGTTCAGGTGCACAACGGCCGGTGCCGAGGGGGAGGTGAGGTCCATGTCAGGACAACCGGGACCGGCGGCGCCCCTCGAGCGGGTGATCGCCGCGATGGCCGCGCAGCAGGGTGAGGTGGGCGGGCGGTTGCACGCGGATCTGACGAGCCACATCCCGTCCTACCGCGCGGTGCCGCGGGAACTCCTCGACCAGATCTGGCACCGGCACTTCGAGCGGGCTCTCACGGTGGTGCGGGAGGGGACGGTGCCCGCGCCGGAGGACTTCGGCGAAGCCGATGTGGCCCGGGACCGGGTCGCCCGTGGCGTGCCGCTCGGCGACGGGCTCCGCGCCTTCCGCAGGGCGCTGAGCGCGATACGGGACCTGTTCATCGCCGAGGCGACCGAACGCGGACTGGACCCCGGCCTCATCGTCGACCGCACCACGTGCCTGTGGGAACTCGCGGACGTCGCGAGCCTGCAGATAGCCGCGGTCCACCGGCAGGCGGAGGTCGCCTCCGCCCTGCTCGACGCCCGCCGCCGCACCGGCTTCCTGCGCGGACTGCTCTACGGAACGCTGAGCGCCGCGGAGATCCACAGCGGCGCGGCGATCTACGGACTGGACCCGTCGCGGCCGTACCGGGCCATCAGAGCCCTCCCGGACGGCGACGTCGGTCCGGACGCGTTCGAGCGTCCCCTGGAGTCCCGCGCCCGCAGGAGCGGCCGGGGCGCGCTGCTCACGGTGTTGGACGACGCGGTCGCCGGAGTCGTGGAGGCGAAGCCGGAGACCGGTGACCTGCGGTTGACGGCCGGGCTCGGCCCGCCGGTGGGCCTGGCCGCGGTGCACCGCTCCTTCCGCACCGCCGGCAGGATGCTGGAGGCCGCCCGAGCCTACGGTCTGCGCGGCGTGTACGACCTGGGTGACCTGTCCTGGCGGGTGGCCGTCGTCGCCGAACCGGAACTCGCCGAGTTGCTGCTCGACCGCTATCTGCGCCCGCTGGAGGCGGAGGGGGAGTTCGGTGCGCTCATCGAGGAGTCGGTGCGGGAATACCTGAAGAGGGGACGGCATGTTCGCGAAGTCGCCCGCCGCGCGCACGTCCATGTCAACACCGTCCGCTACCGGCTGCGCCGTTTCGAGGAGCTGACCGGCACCAGCCTGGACGCTCCGGACACCGCCGTGGAGCTCAGCTGGGCCCTGGCGGCCCGCGAGCTGGGGACACCTCGATGAGGCCGCTTGCACGGCACCAGAGGACCGGCGCGCACGGGGGGCGAACGAGCGAGTGCAAGGTGGTGTCCAGCGGTGGAGAGGCGCATGAAGCAGTCCGGTGAAAGCCGCGAGGATCCATTCACCCCGCGTCTCGCCGCCCTGGCGGTGTTCGACGACCTCGGAGTCGTGGTCGGACGGAACCGGCGGGCCCGGGAACTGCTCGGCCGTCCGGTGGCAGCAGTGATCGGCCGTCCGGGACGGGCGGCTGGTTCGGGGCGCCGAACGTGCGGCACCGCGACGGGCAGTTCGTGGAAATGAGCCTCAGGGCCCAGCCGCACACTCGCCTGACCGTCCCGGGCCGCCGCGGGAGCCCCGCCCCGGTGTCATTCCGCTGCGGCGAGCAGCCGTGCCTCGCTCTCCTCGTACAGCCGCCGGTTCTCCCGGCTGTCGGCGGCACGGCGCCGGTGATCAAGACGGCTGCCCAGCCAGCCCGCCAGATAACCGAACGGGACGGACACAAGTCCGGTGGACTGCATGGGGAACAGGTCGAAGGCGGCGTGCGGGAAGACGGCGGACGGCGTGCCCGAAACGGCCCTGGAGAAGACCATCAGCAGCATCGCGCAGGCCGCCCCGCCGTAGAGGGTGGCGAGCAGGCCGGTGCGCGTGAATCCGCGCCAGAACAGGGAGTAGGTGAGGGCGGGTGCCACCGCCGAAGCCCCTATGCAGATGGCCAGTGTGGTCAGGACCTGGACGTTCCAGTTCTGGACCACGACGGAGAGCCCGACGGCGACCGCCCCCACGGCCACGCTCGCCCACACCGCCACCGTCATCTCCGTGCGCGGCTCCGCCTGCCCCCGCCGCCCCACGTGCGCGAACAGGTCGTGGGCGAGCGACGAGGCCGCGGCCAGGGTCATCCCGGCGACCGACGACAACAAGGTGATGAAGACCACGCCCGCCACGGCCGAGTAGAGCATCGTCGTGGCCACCGAGTCGGGTGCCCCGCCGAGCACCTGCGACAGCATGAGCACCGACGTCCTGCCCTGCGGGTCGGCCGCGGTGATGTACCGCGATCCCACCAGCGCCGCCGCGCCCGTTCCCACGACGATCACGAGCAGGCAGAAGGTGGTGACCGTGCTCACCGCCCACGACATGGAGCGACGGACGGCCGGCACATCCTGCGCGGAGTACAGGCGCATCGTGATGTGGGGCAGGCAGGCCACGCCGAGGACCACGGTGACCTGCAGACCGATGAAGTCCAGCCGTTGACTGGCCGAGGTGCCCAGCTGAAGGCCCTGCTGGAGGAAGGCGGGTCCCGCGCCGCTGCCGCGCTGGGCGGCCCTGAGCAGGTCGCCCGGGCTCCAGCCGAAGCGGTTCAGGACCAGCGCGGCGACCACGGCGCTGGTACCGAGCAGGAGCACGATCTTGATCATCTGAATGAGCGCGGTGCCCCTCATGCCGCCGAGCGCCGCGTAAATGATCATCAGGCTGCCGACCATGACGATGCACGCCGTCCTGGCACCGGTTACGTGCGGCAGCTTCAGGATGAAGGTGAGCAGCGACCCGGCCCCGGAGAGCTGGACGACGAGGAAGGGCAGGGTCGCCGCAAGCGTCACCACGGAGCTGGCGACACGCACCGCACGCCCCGGCATGGTGCGGGCCAGGACGTCGCCCATGGTGAATCTGCCCGCGTTACGCAGGGGTTCGGCCAGCAGGAACATCAGCAGCACCAGGGACAGGGCCGTGCTGACCGCGAGGACGTAGCCGTCGTACCCGGCGAGCGCGACGATGCCGGTGGTGCTCAGCACCGTGGCCGCGGAGATGTAGTCACCTGCTATGGCCAGACCGTTCTTGAGCGGGGTGAGCGAGCGGTAGCCGGTGTAGAAGTTCGTCAGGTCGTCGCGGTCCGGTCCCGCCATCACGCACATCAGCAGCGTGATGGTGACCAGAGCCGTGAACAGCGTGAGGACGATGGCCTGCGTTCCGGCACTGAAGTCGTTCATCTTGCCGCTCCCGCGTTCCGGGCGGTGGCGACCGCCCGCTCCCTGACGGCGCGGGCCAGCGGATCCACCGAGCGCCGGGCGCTGCGTCCGTACCAGAAGACCGCCGCGAAGGTGACCACGAGCTGGAGGACTCCCAGGGCCATTCCCAGGCTCAGCTCCCCGGCGATCCTGGACCCCATCAGGCCCGGCGCACCGCAGGACAGCACGACGTACACCACGAAGGAGCCCAGCGCGGTCAGTGTGGAGATCCGGCGGAGCAGCCGGTAGGCGGAACGGAGGGCGGTCAGGTCCTCACGGTGGGCATGGGTGTGGTGCGCATACGGCTCGTGCCACGTGGCTTGTCCGTACCAGTCGGGTCCTGATGGCGGGTACTGGTTCTCGTCGGCGTATGTCATGGCCTGGCCTGCCTTCCGTCACTGCGCGGATCCGTGGAGGTCAACGAGGGAGGAGGAACGCGCGCACCATACCGACTGGTTGGGATGACTGTCAGTCCCGCCGCGGATCACGTTTCAGGGGCGATGCGGTTGCGCCGGGCGGCGTCCGGCCGACGGCGGATCAACGGGCGGGGTCGAGGAGGATCTTGCGGACACCGGCGGCGCGGCTGTCGAACAGTTCGTACGCCGCGGGGCCGTCGGAGAGGGCGAAGTGGTGGGAGACCACGGCCTCCGGCGTGATCCGGCCGGCCTGGGCCAGGGGGATCAGGGCGGGCAGCTCGTAATGGATCGAGCAGAGCCCGATGGCGAACTCCAGTTCCTTGATCTGGGCCAGTCCCATGTGAAAGGGGAAGGCCTTGCTCTGGCTGACGCCGATGACGCTGACCCTTCCGGCCTGCCGGACGGCTTTCAGGGCCAGCCCGATGGTGGCGTCCGAGCCGACGGCCTCCACCACGGCGTCCGGGCCGCGCCCCGCGGTCATCTCCCGTACGGCCGTCCGCGCGTCCTCGCCCTCCACGGGCTCGACGCCCAGCGTCTCGGCGAAGGCCCGGCGTTCCGCGACCAGGTCCACGCCCAGCACGCGGGCCGCACCCATCATGAAGGCGGACTGCGCGGCCATGAGGCCGACCGGGCCAAGGCCGATGACGAGAACCGTCTCGCCGGGCTGGATGCGGGCTCGGCGGCAGCCGTACCAGGCCGTGGGGGCATTGTCCGTCAGGACGACGGCCGCCTCGTCCGAGATGCCTTCGGGCACGCGCACCAGATTGACATCGGCATGGGGCACGGCCAGGAACTGGGCCTGACTTCCCGGGAGGCCCGGGCTCACTCCGTAACAGAGGTCCGTCGGCGCATGCGCTCGCTCGCACCTGGCGGTGAGTCCCTTCGCGCAGGTTCCGCACAGTGTGCAGCCGACCGAGGCGGGAACCAGGACGCGGTCGCCCTGCTTGAAGCGGGTGACCCGCTCGCCGGTCTCGACGACCACGCCGACGCACTCGTGTCCCGGGGTGTAACCGGTCTTTGGTGTGAACCCGTTGCCGCCGTAGATGTGCAGGTCGCTGCCGCAGATGCCGGCCGTGGTGACCTGGATGACCGCGTCGGTTGGGCTGGTGACGGCCGGGTCGGGGACATCCTCGAAGCGGATGTCGTGGGGGCCGTGGTAGGTCAGTGCCTTCACTGGATTGACTCCCGCAGCGCGCCAAGGCGCCTTCATCACTCATTGATGCACGTGTATTACTTCGGCGGGGCGACGCTAGCATGGGTATCCGTGACAGCACATGAGACGCAGGCCACGTCGCCTCGGAGTCGCAAGGCGGGGGAGACGCGCACCGCCCTCATCCGGGCCGCCGAGAGGTTGTTCGCGGCGAAGGGCGTCGACGGTGCGTCGCTCAACGAGATCAAGCGGGCCGCCGGCCAGCGCAACGCGATGGCCCTGCAGTACCACTTCGGTGACCGTGCGGGTCTGCTGCGCGCCGTACTCGACAAGCACCTCCCGGCGGTGGACGCCCGCCGGGAGGTGCTGCTGCAGCAGTACGAGGACAGTGGCGCCGCGGATCTCCGTTCCCTCGGCGTCGCACTGGTGCTGCCTGCGGCCGCGAAACTCGCCGATCCCGACGGCGGCCGTGAGTTCCTGCAGATCGTGGCCGAACTGCTCAACCGCCCCGAACCCCTGGTCGAGGCCGTCGTGACGGAGGGGTCGAGCATCTATCCCTGGCGGCGCCTGGTGGAACCGCTGCTGGCTCCCGAGTCGACCGCGGTGTTCCATACCCGTTTCACCGCCATGCGGTTCTGTCACGCCGAACTCGCCGCCCGGGCCGCCGGACGCCCCCGCAGGGACGACCGGTTGTTCACCAGCCGTCTGGTCGACCTGGTGACCGCGTTGCTGGCGGCGCCGGTGTCCGCACAGACCGCGCGACTGCTGCGGGACCGGGGCGGCAAGGGCCGGCTCGAGCGGACGGCCTCGACGAACTGACCGCTCCGGCCTTGCGGCGGGCTGGACGGCACCGGGTGTGTGGCATGTGCCGAACATCACGCAGCATGACATACCTACTGGTCGGTACCCTACGGCGAAGCCCTGAACGACAGGAGGCGCGATGTCCGTGACCAACCGACAGATCCGTCTGGCAGCCCGCCCCGTGGGCGAGGTGAAGCCCGAGGACTGGGAACACTGCTCCGGGCCTGTCGAAGAGCCGGGCCCCGGCCTCTTCGCCGGCCGGACGCGCGTCATCTCCCTGGACCCGGCCATGCGGGGCTGGCTGGACGACCGCCCTTCCTACCTGCCGCCGGTGGGCATCGGTGAGGTGATGCGCGCCGGATCGGTCATCGAGGTCACCGCTTCCAGCCACCCCGGCTTCCAGCCCGGTGATCACGTGGTCGGCACCTTCGGTGTCCAGGAATACGTGGTCTCCGACGGCCGGGGCGCCATGAAGGTCGACACCTCGCTCGCCCCGCCGTCCACGTACCTGGGAGCCCTGGGCATGCCCGGCATGACCGCCTACTTCGGTCTGCTGGACGTCGGCGCGCTCAAGGACGGCGAGACCGTCGTGGTGTCGGGAGCGGCGGGCGCGGTCGGCACCATCGCGGGACAGATCGCGAAGGCCAAGGGCTGCCGGGTCGTGGGCATCGCCGGAGGGCCGGAGAAGTGCGCCCTGCTCACCGGCGAACTCGGCTTCGACGCGGCGATCGACTACCGGGCCGACGACGTCAGGAAGGCGCTGCGCGAGCACGCCCCCGACGGCATCGACGTCTACTTCGACAACGTCGGAGGGGACATCCTCGACACCGCCCTGACCCGGCTGGCGATGCACGCACGCGTCGTGGTCTGCGGTGCGATCAGCCAGTACAACAACGCCACGCCGGTCAAGGGTCCCTCGAACTACCTCTCGTTGCTGGTGCGCCGCGCCCGGATGGAGGGCTTCGTCGTCTTCGACTACGTCAAGCGCTACGCGGAGGCGGCGCAGGAGATCTCCGCCTGGATCGGGGCCGGCCGCATCAAGGTCAAGGAACATGTGGTGCGGGGCACCGTGGACGACTTCCCCGAGACCCTGCAGATGCTCTTCCGCGGTGAGAACGTCGGCAAGCTCGTGCTCGAGCTGGCGTGACCGCCGCCGGGGACGTTTTTTCGGGGTGGGCCCTGGGAGCGACCGGGCCCACCCCAGTGGTGCCGGAGCCGACGCCGTCCGGCGGTACCGTCCTACGGCAGGCCTGACGGGCCGTCGGGGTCGCGCTTCACGTCCGCGACGCGCTCCGGTGCGCCCGCACTCCCGCCAGCGCGGTCAGCACCGTGTCGTTGGCGTTCCTGTCGCCGACGGTGAGCCGGAGTCCCTCGCCGGGGTAGTGGCGCGCCTGGACACCGGCTTCGGTGAGTGCCGCGACGCCCGCGTCGACCGGATCGGGCGAGGCGAGCCACACGGAGTTGGCGTGACCGGGGCATACGCGCCAGCCGAGGGACACGAGTTCATCGCGGAGCCGTTCTCGTTCGGCGACGACGGTGTCCACGCGTCGTCGCAGCTCGCCTTCGGCCCGCAGTGAGGCCCGCACCGCCGCTGTCGCCACCGCGTTGATCCCGAAGGGCAGTTGCTGCCGGCGGATCCGTTCGACCAGGTCGGGGGAGCCGATTCCGTAGCCGACCCGCAGGGCGGCCAGGCCGTAGGCCTTGGAGAAGGTGCGCAGTGCCAGCAGGTTGGGGTGCGCGTCCAGGAGGGCGGGCGTGTCCGGCAGGTCGGCGCCGCGGGCGAACTCCACGTACGCCTCGTCGAGGAGCACGGTGATGTGCCGGGGGACCTGACGCAGGAACGCCGACAGCTCCTCGGCGGTGACGAGGCTTCCGGTGGGGTTGTGGGGATTGCACAACACCACGACGCGGGTGTGGTGGTCGAGGGCCGTGAGCAGGGCGCCGAGGTCCTGGCTTCCGTCCGGCGACAGGGGGACGGGGACCGGTCGAGCACCGGCCATGGCGGCCAGCAGGGGGTAGGCGTCGAAGGTGCGCCAGGCGTAGACCACCGTGTCGGCCGGCCGGACCACCGCTTGGAACAACTGCAGGGCCACACCGACCGATCCGCTGCCGACCGCGACGCGATCGGGCGACAGCCGGCACCACGCGGCGATCCGCTCGGTGAGGTCGTCGGGGTGGAACTGCGGATAGCGGTGGGCCTGTGCCACGGCCCGTTCCATCGCCTCGCGTACCGAGGGCAGCGGGGGATAGGGACTCTCGTTCAGGGCAAGCCGGTGCAGTACGGGGATGTCCATGGGCTCAGTCCCGTGCGCCGTGCCAGCGGACGGCGACGGCACCGGCGAAGTCGCCCGCGTGGGCGAATCCCCCGAGCACCAGCAGGTCGCCGTCCGTCACCCGCCCGGAGCCGATCGCCCGGTCCAAGGTGATCGGGATCGCCGCTCCGAACAGATTCCCGTACTCGTCGAAGGTGTTCAGGTGCCGCTCGGCCGGCAGCTGCAGCGCCTCCCGCCAGTTCCGCAGGAAGGTGCGGTTGGGCTGGTTGGTGATGAGGACGTCGATGTCTGTGCTCGACATGCCGAGCCGACGGCACAGGTCCGTGACCACCTCGGGGACGAGACGGTTGCCGCGTGCCAGGACCTTGGCGACGCTGGCGTCGGTGAACCCGATCCGCAGTTGGGACTCGCCCGGCTCCCAGTACTTGCGGCCGTCGTCGACCGCCACGGTCATGTCACCGGCGTACTCGCCGATGTGCCGGGTCTCCACGTCGAGGATCGGCGACTGTGCCGACGTCGTCACGTACCCCACCCCGCACCCGTCGCCCGGGATCGCCGCCTGGGCGAGTTTGCGCACCTCGGACTGGGTGAACCACTGCCCGGCGGCGCTCTGGGCGTTGCAGATCAGCGCGGTCTTCGCGTCGGTGGTGGTGAGGATCTGCCGGGCCAGCTTCAGCATGTACACGAAGGACGCGCAGCCCGCGTTGGCCACGTCGACGAGCCACTCGGGGTTCAGGCCCAGCCGACGGGCCACTTCCGTACCGGCGCCCACGAACGGCAGGTCCGGCAGCTGGCTGTGCACCAACAGCACGTCGACGTCACGGATCTCGGCCGCACCGTGCCGTTCCATCAGGGGCTGTACGGCGCGTTCGACCATGTCCGCGTTGGTCTCGTCCCGGGCAACGTGGTGCCGTGACGGCGGGACCTTGAACATGGGGTGGTGGCGGAGCTTGTCCTCGGCTCCGGGGAAGTCCGTGTAGAACTCCGCGGGGACCGGCTCACCGGGCAGGTAGCTCGCGACGTCGGTGAGGCTGACCGTGGTCACCGCGTCACCGCCCGCGCCGGAGCCGAACCGACGGGCAGGCCGTTGCGGTGACGATGTTCCAGAATGGCCTTGAGGTTGCGCATCTCCACGGTGTGCCCCGCGTAGAAGAGGTCCCAGTAGTCGCCGACCCAGGGTCGGTCCGGGCGGGGAGCCAGCTCGGGGTGCGGGTTGTCGTCGTAGTGGGGGTGCCGGCAGTTGGTCCAGGTGATCACCGAACCCGGCTTGTCGAGCACCAGCCGGGCCGGGACGACCCGCATCAGGTAGATCATCCACAGCTCCTCGCCCTGGTCCCAGGAGCAGTGGTAGTCCACGGTCATGGCCTCGGGGTTCGCGCGCACCCTGCAGTAGATCCTGGTGTCGTCCTCCAGCCGGTCGTGACCGACCCACAGCCCCGGCAGGCCGGTGGGCGCGAAGTCCCGCAGGCTGCAGGTCCACTCCTCCAGATGGTGCCCCTGGCGCAGGTAGTCGTAGGCCTGCTCCGGGGGACAGTCGACGTACTCGTGGATCGTGCAGTACTGCCCGTAGACCTGATGGTGGGGGTAGACCGCGTGAGTGAGTTCCATGCAGTGGGCGGTCAGTTCCTCCTTGCCGGCGTTCTCGATCCGGACCAGACCGGGGATGTCAGCCAACATGGACGACTCCTCGCTCATGTGAACCCTCCTTGCTCTTGGTGGCTTCGGTGGTGGACTGGAAGGGAAGGAACGGGGGTACCTCCCGTGGGTCACAGGACACCTCGACGAACGCCGGGCCGCCGCGCGCGTTGTCGCGCAGCAGCGCCGTGCGCAGGTGTGCCGCGTCGGCGGCTTGGGTGACCTTGAGGGACGGGAAGGCGGCGGCCACTCCGGCGGCGAGGTCGGTCCGGGTGAACAGGTCGTCCTCGCGGACGCCGCCCTGGAAGAGCTCCTCCCTGAGCGCGCACATGGCGTGTGCGTGGTTGTTGAAGATCACGAACGTCACGGGCGCGTCGTACTCCACGGCGGTGTGCACCTCCATCCCGTGCATGAAGAAGGACCCGTCCCCGGCGAGGACGTAGGTGCGTCGGCCGGTGGCGAGCGCGGCGCCGATGCCGGCACCGAAGGTGTAGCCCATGCCGCCCATGCCGACCGCCACCACGAAGCGGCCATGGCGCGGTGCCGGGAGGAGGTGGACGGCGCTGGCCCCCGCGTTGCCGGCGTCCACGAAGACATGTGCGTCCTGGGGGAGTGCGGCCTCCACCGCGGCAACCGCCTCGGCATGGGTGACGGTGTGCTGCCGGGCCGGAAACAGCGGGCTTGGGAGGGGGGTGGGAAGGGGGCCGGCGTGCGGCGGGCAGCGACGTGGGTGCGACGGCAGCCCGGCGGTCACCGCGCGCAGCGCCTCCCGCAGGTTCCCACCCAGTGCGGTGGCCGCCACGAACGGCGGTTCGGGGCCGAGGCAGACGACGTCGGTGGCGGCCAGCGCCCGGTCGAGGCCGCCGCGGGCCAGGAGCGGCAGTCGGGTACCGACCAGCAGGCACAGGTCGGCCCGCCACAGGCAGTCTTCGACGTTGGCGTGACCCATCACCCCGGCCACGCCGGCGAAGCGGGGATCCCGGTTGTCGAAGACGTCCTTGGCGTCCGGGGTGACCGCGACCCATGCCCCGAGGCACCGGGCCAGTTCGGCCAGGCCCCCGCGCGCGTCGGCGGCGGCGACCTCCTCACCGGCGATGATGAGGACGCGTCCAGCCTGGCGAAGGGCGTCGCACACCGCCCGGACGGCGGCTGTGTCGAGCCGCGCCTTTGATGCCCTCGCGGGGTCGCCGCCGGGTGCCGGGGACGCGCGGCGGGCGGGCACCTGGATCCGCGCCTGCTGTACGTCCTTGGGCAGCAACAGCACGGCCGGCCCGCGTGGATCGCCCTGTGCCGCCGCGAGTGCCCGGGGCAGCAACTCCGGGAGCGAGTGCGGGTCATCGACCCGGGCGCAGAACCGGGAGACGGGTGCGAAAACCTCCCGGGCGTCGAAGGAGCCCGCCCTGCCGCTGGAATCCTGGAACGCCCCGTGGCCTGCCTGGCCCATCGGCGGCTGGCCCACCAGGGCCAGCACGGGCACCCGTGAGGCGTACGCCTCCGCCAGACCCGGCAGGAGATTCATCGCCCCGCCGCCCGAGGTGGCCGCGACGACGCCGAGGCGCCTGGTGGTGCGTGCGTATCCGTCGGCCATGGTGACGGCGGAGAACTCGTGTTTGGCGACGACACCGCGGACGGCACCGCCGCGGTGCACTGCGTCGTACAGGTCCTCGATGTTCGCGCCGCCGACGCCGAACATGTGGGTGACCCCGTTCCTGGCGAGCTCCCCGGCCAGATGGTCGACCAGGCGTACCGTTTCTGTCTCGCATAACGCCGAGATGGTGGTGGTCATGCGGGGCTGCTCTCCCTCCCGTGGTGCCGGTCGATGAGGCCGGATGGCGAGATGACCTGAAAGCGGTGCCGGTATTCCCGGGGGGTGAGTCCCAGGGTTCGTCCGAAGGAGCGGAAGAACGTCTCGGTGGCGGCGAATCCGCAACGGCCGGCTATCTGGCTGATGGTCAGGTCTGTGGTCGCCAGCAGTTCGCGTGCGCGGGCGATACGCGTCCGCTCGACGTACTGGCCGGGTGTCGTGCCCACCTGGCGCCGGAAGACCCGGGCGAAGTTGCGTTGGCTCATGTTGGCCTGCCGTGCGATCTCGGCCACGGGCAGCGGGGCGTCCAGGTGGTCCAGAATCCACTCCTGCGCCGCACGGATCGGCGGATGGTCGGCCAACTGGGCGTCGAGGAGGGCGCTGTACTGGGACTGTCCTCCGTGCCGCTTGAGGAACAGCACGAGAAACCGTGCCGTCTCCAGCGCGAGCGCCGATCCGTGATCGGCCTCCACCAGAGCCAGCGCCATGTCGATGCCCGTCGACACGCCTGCGGAGGTCACGAAGGGGCCGTCCCAGACGAAGATCGGCTCGGCGTCCACCGTCACGTCCGGATAGCGGCAGGCCATCGCCTCGCTGTACGCCCAGTGGGTGGTGGCACGTCTGCCGTCGAGGAGGCCCGCCTCGGCCAGCAGAAAGGACCCGCCGCACACGGAGGCGACTCTGCGCGACCGGGCGGCCGCCCTCCCGATCCAGGACACGAGCACCTGGTCCCCGAGCGCGTCGTTCAGACTCCATCCGCCCGGCACGAGGAGCGTGTCGATCGGACCCTCCCCCGCCTCCAGTGGCGAGGCCTCCATCACCACCCCCGAACTCATGCGCACCACTGGTGCGTCGGCGGAGACGAAGTCGGTCCGGTACGGGATGCCCGAGGGGCCCAGGAGCCGGTTCGCGGTATCGAACACTTCAATCGGTCCGGTGATGTCCAGGGACATGGCGCCCGCGTACACCACCACAACAACACGTCGCTCCAACACGGTTACAGCCTGTATCGCGGGCCACACTGGCTGCAATGACAGATTATTGACGCATCCGGCCAACAAGCGGCGCCGGACCGGCGAGAAGGGCGCTGGCAAGGCGATTCACGGGCTGCCCGGCCGACGGTGGGTGAGGCAGCTCACAGGGCGTCGGCACGGCGGCGCGCCGCACCGCGGAAGCCGTCGCCCTGACGGGCCGGTGACGAACCCGGCCCCTTTGCGGCCGACACACCCGGCGCTGTGACGCGGGTGGAGCGCCGGCGCGCTCCGAAGGTCCGGCGCCGGACACCTCGAACCCGGACCAGGCCGTGGCCGGTGGCGATGGCGTCCGCCGGGTGGTGTAGCCGATCAAGGCGCCGGAATCCGCAGTTCGGGGGCTGCGATTCCACCGGACCGGGGCTTCAACCGGCCTCAGCAGGGCGCCTCGCGGACTGCCGCCTCTGCGGAGATCGCCAGGTGCCTCGTGCCGGAACGCGTAGTCCTTGATCCCCTACACCACGACGCGGGACACGACCCCGGTGGCCGTCCCAGGGAATCACCATCCGACCGCCGGGATAGGCGGGGTAGGGGATGATCTGGGCCGCGTAGGTGGCGAACGTGCGAAGGATCGCCCGGAAGGGACGTTGAACGCGTGCAGGCGACCATGAGGTCCCTCGGCCCCGGCCCGCGTTGAGCTACTCCTGACCCTCTGGTTCGATGAAGACACCGAGTTGGAGCAATACTGACGGTCACACCGACAAGTCCGCGGCGCGCAAGACCGCAGCGTGGAACGGAGCCCAAGGAGCACCTCTGGTGATCGACGAACCCACATTCCGGACCTTCGGTGCGGCTGGCGACCACGAGTCCGGTGAGTCCCCCGTGCACCGCCTCGCCGGGATCTCGGTACCGCGCAAGGTCGGCCCGTATTTCACCACTCTCGACCGCGACCCGGTGACGCTCGGCGCGTACGCCGCCGCAGCCGGGCGCCGTGTCGCCCGCGAAGAGTGCGTCTCCTGGGCGCGGCTGGGCAGCGACGGCGGTTTCGAACTGTGCGCCGACCCGCGTGGCGCCGTATGGGCGGTGCTGTTGGACTACGACGAGGAGCGGCGGTTCGTGAGCTCCTCCCCGGAGGCCTTCGCCTCCAGTCTCGTGGAACTGGCTGACGCCCTGCGCCTCATCGTCACCACCGACCAACCCGCCGTGGCTTCCTCAGCGTTCGAGACCCTTCGGGAACGCCTGCACGCCTGCGACCCGTCGGCTTTCGGTGACCGAGAGGACTGGTGGCCCCGGGTCCTGGACGACATCCGCGACACCGCAAGCGCGGAGAATTACGCAGCCTTCGAGTATGTCGACGCCGAGCACGGCAAGCGGATCGTCACCCAGGCCGGCGCGATCGCCGCCCATCCCGAAGAGCGGTTGTGGGACAGGCTGCACGCCGCCGGCGTCCGTCCGGAGCAGGTCCTGCGCATCCACACCGACCTGCAGCCCTGCTTCATGCCAGGCCACTACTGCTCTATGTGGCTGGCCGAGGTCTTCCCGCACGCAGAGATGACGCACACCTTCCCCTACGGGGAGTCGGCCGACTCCCGCGCGGAGGGCATCCGCCTGATGCGCGAGAACGCCGGCACTACAGGTGACGGCACGGCGGTGGAACAGTGAGCCTCTCCGCGGCGCCCGCGGGTCCGGACATCACGCGATGGCCGCCCCTCGACGGGCTCACCGCCACCCACGCACCGACCCTGCTCGAATGGGCGGCCTGCGCCCCGCCGGAGAAGTCCAAGCTCTGCCTGGTCCGCGGCGCACGAGGCAGCGGCAAAAGCCAGTTGCTGGCCTGGTTCCTCGCCGGCTCCGCCAGCCATCCATCGACCACGGTCCATGCGACGGTCCTGGCCGAGGGACTCTTCACAGACGCTGTCGCCTGGGAACTCGGCCGCCAACTCGGCTACGGGCCTCTCCCGCCCGAGCGGCTGCTGGAGCGGCTGGCCGTGGACCAAAGGCCGCTGTTCCTGCTAGTGGTGGATCTGCACCGATCCGGCCGCGGACCGGCCGACCGCCCGGCGGCCGACCCAGCGACCCTCGTCCGTGACCTTCTTGCCCCTCTTCTGAACCTGCCGCAGACCCGCGCCGTCATCGAGGTCGGCGACACGGACTTACTTGACAGCCTGGCAGGCGTCGGGCTCGTCACGACTGTCGACGTCGGCGATAAGCCCTTCACGGACGCCGGTGAGGCTCCGACCACGGAAGACGACTCTCCACTTCCACGCACTCCTGACGGTCGCGTGCGCTGGGATGAGGCTTCCGAGTCCGTCCGTGAACATGCCCTGGACCGGGCGCTTGCCGCACCCGACCCTGCGCCCGCCATTGCGGCGCTCGTCAGCGACCCCGGATTCCTGCTCCACGGGTCGACCGTTTCCATCGCCGCATGCCTGGCCGACGAGCGGATCCCCGCCCCGCGAGGCCTTCGACAGACATGGAGGCGAGCCGCGCCTCACCTCTCGGACATCGAGTACCAGACCTCCGAGCGGGCGGCCATACTCCACACAGCCGCTCTGGAACCCAGTCCACTCCTTGCCCGCTACCTGCAGACCCTCCTCGCAGACCACGCCTACGTGGCTATCTGGGCCCGGCAGGACACGGCCGTGAGCGCCCTGACAGCCGTTTCCGGCAAGCCGGGAACGTTGCTGGCCGCTGATCCTTTGGGAAGCCTATTCGAGATGGAGGCTGCCACCGGACGGCACGGCGTCCCCATGCCGCAGACCGCAGCCGGTATGCCCCGCCTCGACGGCATGGCCGCTTGCGCTGAGCACGGCGCACTTCTGCTCAGTGACAACGGCGCACTCCACCACACGGGGGAAGAGCCTGGAGGCGTCCTCGGCCTCATTGCGACCTACCACGGTCAGGCAAGTCTCGGACATCCTGATCTGCTGCCCAGTGCCCTCGGGCACAGCCCTTGCGGCAGGGTCGTCGTCATCGGCGACGAGCAGGGAAGCGTCCACGTATGGGACCTGGAGGCTCCTGAGGCTGCCCCCCTCTCACGTGTCCTGCACGCTGCTCCCATCACTGCCGTCACGTGTGTGGTCCTTCCCGGCGAAGGGCAAACGCTGGTGATGAGTACGGCCATGGACGGCACCGTCCGACTCTGGAAAACCTCCGCAGACCCCATGTCCCGTCCTCTCGAGCAGCGGGCCGCCCTGGCCACTTCCATCGCCACCCAGCAGACTTCCGTCGGCCTTCTCCTCGCCGTCGCCTGGAACGACGCCTCACTGCACCTGTGGCACCTCCCTTCGGGCAAGGTTCGTGTCCTCCCGCTCCTCCTCCCGTGTTCCTCTCTCGCCTGCACCACTGCGCAGGCTGTCCCGGATCATCCGGCCCGCTCTGATTCCTGGCTCTGCCTCACGATCGGGGGCAGCGAAGGCTCCTACGCCCTTAGCCTCAACGCCGCGCGGCTGTGGAGTGGTGAGTGAGACCACGCCACCTCCAGGGGTGCCGGACAGCATGGTGATGTGTACGAGCCGCGCTTTGACGACGTCTCAGCGGTGCGTTCGGCGAGGGCAAGAGATGGGGCAGATGAACGTGGACAACTCAGAAGTCGTCTCGCAGACGCGGACGGCGACGTCTGACCCACCGCAGCGCCGGCGCCCTTCCTCAGCCTGATACACCGCTGGTTACACGGGCAGCGCGTGCGTTTCATTGTCGAATCTTTGCCCTGCCGTGGTGTCGAACGAACACGTTCGCGCGAGCCTGGTTGAGTCATGGCCGACTTGACGGGGGAGTAGAGACCTTGGCCCTTGAACTACCTGAAGAAGTCGTCTCGTTGCTTCAGTTCATCGGCATCAACTGGCCGAACGTGAACGAGGACAAGGTGCGGGAGTTCGCCGAGCACATACGCGACTTCGCCAGGAAAGTGGACGAGACCCACCAGGACTCCACAGCCACCATCAAGAAGATGGCTGACGTGTACCAGGGCCCCTCCTACGACGCGCTGCTCGCCAAGTGGGGGCAGATGTCGAACAGCCACATGTCCGAGCTGCTGACCGCCTGCAACACCGTAGCGACCGCGCTGGACATAGCTGCCGACGTCATCGTGGGCATGAAGGAGGCCGCCATTGCGGAACTCGTGGTCCTGGCTGCATCGTTCGTAGCGGATCAAGCGGCCGCCGTCGCCACCCTCGGACTCGCGGAGGCCGCTGAGGCGCTGATCGTGGAGGCGGCGGAAAAGACCGTCGACTACCTTGAGCAACAGTTGGAGCAGTACATCATCGGCGAGGTCATCGAAGCGGCCGTCAACCCGCTGGTCGAGGTCGTGGGACGGGCAGCGAGCGGCTTGATGTTCAAGGCCACCGAGTCCGCGCTCGGTGTGCCGGCCGATGGTGGGGGAGCCGGGACCGGCTTCTCCGTCCATCCGCAGGAACTCCAGAACCGTGCCGAGCTGATGAAGACCCACGCCGGCACCATCGCCTCGCACGCGGAAGAGTTCAGGGTCCGGGCCGCCGGGATGTCGTTCGAATGACCAACAAGATCACAGCCGCCCTGGAGGACGGTGCCAAGAAGCTCGGCAAGGCGCTCGGTGAGGATGCCGGCAAGACCATCAAAGCCCTCTACCACGATACGCATGCCCGCCTAAAGAAGGTCTCGCACAACTATCTTGAGGCCGACGCCAAGCATGCAGCGGAAATCCAGAAGATCGCCAAGGGTGAGACGCCGGTCTACCATATGGCCGACGATGGAAGTATCCGCCGACTGCACCCCGATGGTAGTCATTCCGTTCTTGCAGCGGAAGACAAGGACCGTCTTGGGCTCGACGAAGCCAACATTGGGCGCCCAAAGCGTGGCGAGCAGAACGCCCGGCTTAAAACGGACAAGGAAGGCAAGGAAGTCCCGCGGCCGCAGGTGTCGTCGCAACAGGTGACGGCGGGGAGTACTGATCTCTCGGTAGCAACACAGCTCGCCCGCCACGCAGACCAGAGCTACGGCGGGCTGGATAGGAAGGGAGAATTCCAGAGCAACAACTACGCGGCGGCCAGAGTCGCCGGCGCGAACGGCAAGAACGACTTCATCCTGGTCGCGCGCAGCAACGGGTACCGGCATTCAGAACGCATGATCGGAACCCCGTTCCTCAGACAGGGAGAAGAAGGCAGAATAACCCACCTCTATACAGAACGAGCGCCGTGCGACACCGGGGTGAACTGCAGTGCCTGGATGGCTGAGAGATTACCGGACACGGCGGTCACGCACAGTTTCGGTTCCGGGAACGACGAGACGAAGTTTTACCTCCCCGAACTGCAGGCCAATCGATGATATCCTTGCACTTTCGGACGCCACCCATAACTGACAGGAAAAGAGTATGAGCCGCCCTCCCGTCCTCACTCGCGAGATGCTGGAAACCGTGTTCGATCCCGCTGAATTGATTGTTGCGCCGGAAGAAAATCTGAATGCTGTCGGTGACCCTGACTCCAGGGAAGTCCTGAGAACCCTGGGAATCCCGGTCTGGGACAATCCTTGGTTCGACATGGAAGCCGAGCTGGCAGAGCGGTTCGAGCGCGTCGAGGACTGGGATGAAAAACTTGCCGACCGTTACTCCACCGTCCCGGCAGGAGCGGAAAAATGGATCAGCTTGGGCATGATCCCCTATGACGGTCTCGCCTTCGATCCGGACACCGGCACCGTCTACTGCCTGCCCGACGATTCCGAGATCTACCTGTGGAACACCTCGCTCCGCTCTTTCGTGCACTTCCTGTACATCCTCCAACTGGAACGCCCGCACTTCGACGCCCAATGGGAAAGCGAGATCGAGGTGCCTTACGACCCCGAAGCCGCACAGGCCCGAGTCCGCAAGGCGATGATGTCTGTGGATCCCGCCGCCCTCGACAACCCTGACTCCCGCTGGCACGGGATCCTCACATACATCGTGGATCCTGAGCACCACTTCCTTTGAGCGCCAGTCGTGGCTGTGGTTACGGATGTCGGCTATGGGCCGGTGCTGCTGGCCTTGCCGAGCGTCCCGATTGTGGCCGGCGCGGCGGCGGCGTACAGCGGCGACATCGCGGGACAGAGTTACAACCACCCCTGGTTGTGGATCCCCGGTACGTTCCGAGCTCTGGCCGACCTCTACTCCTCGCCCGGCAGCCTGACGAACAAGGCGCGGCAACTGCTGCGAATGCTCTGGTAGTCGAGTCAAGGCGAGGGACGCCGCCCCACGGTGAGGACGGCGCCCGTACGAGGTAAGGCTTTGAAGGCTGGCCTCATCTTTATCAGGTCGATCACGAGGGACCGTCGACACCGGCCAACCGGGTCTGCGTCTGGGCCGATCGTCCAGGTGCGGCACGGATCGCTGCTGTTCGCGCCTGTTGATGTCAGTCGCCGCACGCAGTCTTGACAAGCATTGCCGTCACTCGGCGAACGGCCCAGAACCGACCTGCCGCCTCGCCGGTACGACCAATACCAGCGCCGCGGCGACCCCCAACACAAGACTCAACGAGTCAGCAGTCATCACGACAGCGAAGGGCGCGCCCACCAGGTGCGGTGACTTGGCGACGATCATGCCAAGCCCTATGAGCAGGGAGAACAAGTACAAGCGCACGCCCTGGCGGGGGCTCGCTCCTTTGCGAACCTTCGCCTGCTCCCACCAGCGGCAGCCGAAACCGAGGAAAACCAGCAAGCAGCCCATCACGACGACGGACCAGTCCATAAACCTGAGCATCGGTACCCCTCGTCGGCAGGCCCCACGACATCACTACGGCTTGTTCCCGCAGCTCGAGAGCCTGGCAGGCCAGTCATACGACGGGGAATGAACCGCTCAAGTTCTTAGCGCGATCTTTGCCCCTCCCCTGTCCCGTCGCGGCGAAGGTTGAGGAGTTCGTTCGCGCGGGGGCGGTGCTGCCAGGGCAGGGAACGGCTGTGGCCGACGTCGAAGTACTCACTGACGATCTGGCCCCCGGCGGGCTAGGGCTCGAGCACGGGTGAGCTGCCGGTTCCTGGAGGCCTCGGGGTCTTGCAGGTCCTCGGTGGACACCACAAGGATCCTGAAACGATCACTAGATCCCCAGTCGGCCCGTCACCCATCTAGTGATCACCAATGGGTTTGTCATACGAGGTGCCGTGACGGCTGCCGGGGGAGGGCGCGCCTCAGGGGTCAGGACTCCGTGCCGGACTCCTGGGGGAAGAAGGTGATCAGCGTGGCGGTGCCGTCCTTGTCGACTGTCCGGACCGCCGGCTCGGGAATGTCCTGGGTGGCGACGTCGATCTCCCTGGGGTGCCACACGAGGTGCCGCAGGACGACGGGGTAGCGCGGCGACCGTCCGCCGACGGAGACGGCCACTACGTCGTCCTTCGGGTCGTACACGATGGTGGCGAAGGGCAGCCGGTTGGCTTCGTACTGGTGCCCGACCTCGGGGTCCAGTACCTCGATGGTGACGAACTCCCCCTGGTGTTCCTCGGTCACCTGGTTGAGGGCGGTCTCCCAGGTGCTGCGGTCGAGCGTTTCGGTGCCGGCCATCGTCGTTCCTCCTCCGGTGGCAATCTGCTCTCCCCACGACGGTAGCCGCAGCCCTGAGCGACTGCCTCGGCCTGACAGGTCGAGCCGTGCGGCCCTGGTGGACCTGCCTGGACGAGTCCGGACCGAAGCCCCACGGGGCGGCTCCGATACGGGCGGAGCGGGGGCGGGCACGGCCTGCCGGACCCACGTGAGCCGCCACGCGCTCCCACGGACCAACGGCACCATGCGAAGAGCCGTGCACTCGTCGAGGAGGCCATGGTCGCCCTGAAGTCCTGGCGACTCCTCCGCAAGTTCCGGTGCTCGTCCACCCGCACCACTGCCGTGTCCAGGCCGTCCTCACTCTGCATCCAGCTCAGGCCGATGAGGGAAAAGCCTTGCTGCCGACAGTCGCTGACAACCGATCGCGGCAACGACGCGGCTCGCGAAACGGTCGCTACCTGGCGTCGGCCGGGCCCGCGGGTTTGGAGAGCAGGACGTCGTACTCCCTGGGCAGTTGGGCGGTCGCGTTGCGGAACTCCTGGTCGCCCACCGCTTCCCTCAGGGTGGCCAGGACCGCGCGGATCCCGGCCTCCGCGAGTTCGCGGGGCACGTCCGCGCGGTCGGCCACACGCCGGACGAACGAGTCGGCCCCGTAGCCCTTCGCGATCTCCTCGTCCGTGCGCAGCCAGCTCTTGAGCGGTTCCGGCAGTGGCTCCGCGAGGTCCTTGGCCTCTCCGCCGCTGATCCGGTCGGCGAGCACCTCAAAGGTGGCGCGTGTGAGGGTCTCCGCAACGTCGAGGGAGACGCCCGCCCGCTCGGCTGCCTTCGTCAGGAATGCGTCGTACTCCATGCGACCCTGCCCCAGTCGTCGTCAGGCCGTCCGTCGGCGTGATCACCAACAGACCCAGTCAAACCCATACCTGTCGCCTCGGCCACTGGGCAGGGCCGGCGTCGATCCCGCCGTGTGGCGGAGTGGCCATGAGTTCCTGCAGGTCAGCGTATACGGCCCAGTGAGGGATGACCTGCCGGTTGCTGCCGCATGCCCGGCGGGGTCCACTGGGGGTAGAGGGCCTCATCCGGAAAGGGGCTGTTCCATGGAACGGCAAACAAAGGACCCCGGAACGCGGGTGACTGCCCGCGGCCGAGCACTCCCGGCGGTGATGTCGTGACCGCCCGGGTCGAGTGCGTGGTGACGGCCGGCGTCGTGGCCGGGCCGGACGCCGACACCACGCCGATGGAGAACAACGTGTGGATCGTCGGTGACGACGAGCAGGCGCTGGTGGTCGACGCCGCACACGAGCCGGACGTCATCGCCAGGGCGCTCGGCGACCGCCGCGCGGTGGCGATCGCGTGCACCCACGCACACAGCGGACACGTCGACGCAGCGGTGGCTCTGTCCGACCGCACCGGGGCTCCGATCATGCTGCACCCGGACGACCTGGAGCTGTGGCGCCGCAGCTTTCCCAGCCGTGTCCCCGACGAGGAACTCGTCGACGGCCGGGAGATCGAGGTCGCCGGAACTGTTCTGACGGTACGTCACACTCCGGGACACACGCCGGGATCCGTAAGTCTGTACGATCCGGCGCTGCGCAGCGTCTTCACCGGGGACATGCTGCTCTCGCGCGGCCCTGGAGCCATCGGGCCGGAGGACTCCGACTTCCAGGCGATGATCCACTCGATCCGCGAGCGCCTCGTCACCCTGCCCCCCGAGACGGTGGTGTGCCCAGGGCATGGCGACGTCACCACGGTCGGCGAGGTGGGCGAGCGGGTGGAGGACTGGCTCCGCCGCATCACGTGAGAGCGAGAGACTCAGGAAGCCGAAGACGGCCGGGGTGCCACTGAGCCCTTTCCAATCCGACGACGTTGCTCGGCAGTTGGGCTGACAACGTGGTGAAGCTTCTGGTAGATGGTTTTTCGGCCGAGTGAGCCGTCTCCGGTCAGCAGGTGGTGAACCGGTCCTATACGAAGATCCGTGCACTCGTCGAGTGCAGGCCATGGCCACCCTCGTCCTGGCGACTCCTCCGCAAGCTCCGGTGCTCGACCACCCGGATCACCTGCCTGTCCGGGCCGTCCTCACCCTGCATCTGACCGGCTCAGGCAAATGAGGGTAAAGCCTTGATGTCGCGGTCTGCACAAGGCCGGAAGGCCCCTACCCAATTTCGTGATCCCCCAGTGGGGTGCCATAAGCCGGTGGACCTGGGCGTTCGTCAGTTCCCCTGCCGGTGCTGCCCGCCACGGGCGTTCAGACGTGCGCGTTGGGGAACCACGACGTAGGCCGGGTCCTTGGTCGAGGCGACGCCCGCGTCGAAGGTGCCGAACCGCTGAAGGGCGCTGCCGGCCAGCAGGGCGAGCCCGGCGGCGGCAGCGGCGGGGCGGCTGCGGCGGGCGACGGTGACGGCGGCCAGGGCACCGGCGAGGGTGAGGTATTCGGATGCCCGGCGCAGCCGATGGGCCCGGCCTCTGGTGTAGGCCTTGGTCTCCAGGCCCGGCCGGCGTTCGATCAGCCGGGCGGCGACGAGTTCGGCACTCGCCCCGAGAGCCGCGAGCTGTCGGGCGGGGCCCGCCTCGTGCACGGGGGCCAGCAGCATCCCGAGCCCCGCGCCGCTCGCCGCCGCGGACCCCGCGAACAGGAAGGGCAATTCCCGGCGTGCCTCGTGCCAGGCCGGCACAGCCGTCTGGGAGAGCAGCACCGCGGTGTAGGACGCCAGAGCGGGCGCGAACGCGGCCGAGGACAGGCCTCCCAACCGGCCGACCCGAGCCGGCAGGCGGCCGGGCAGCATGGCGCGCAGGGAGCTCGGCAGCAGCTCGGTCATGGCGGCCAGGCCGCTGCCGGGTCCGTAGGCGACAAGGATCCATGTGCCGACGGACATCGGTGAACTGGGTTTGGCCACCCGCAGCATGTGGTGGAAGCGTTCGGGACGACCGAGGTCTGCGATCAACAGGTAGCTGCTGGCCAGCAGGGCACCGAAGCCGCCCAGGCGCATGGCGCGGCACAGGGCCGGACGGCCGGTCAGGTCGGCGCCGGCGGAGAGCAGGGCGGCACCGGCCGACAGGCCGCCGGTGAACAGGTAGGCCGGCACCTTCCACTCCCACACCGGCGGTTTCAGTACCGGCCGCCCGTAGTAGGAGCGGAACTCCGAGTCCGCTACGACGCCCTGGTCGTCGTGTCGGTCGCGGCCCGCGCCGAACGTGGGCGCATGCAGGTCGGCGGCGCCCGCGTCGCTGCGCGGCTCGCGTAGGAGTCCGTCGTCGTCGGTCATCGGCGACCCTCCCTGACGAAGACGGCGGCGGTGGCCGCGAGCAGCGCGGAGGCCGCCACCGCGGCGTGCTTCCACATGGACGGCAGGTCACGCGTGGGCACGACGGGGTCCGGCGGCAGCCCGTAGACCTCCGGTTCGTCGAGCAGCAGGAAGAAGGCGCCGTCGCCGCCCACTCCGTCCTCGGGATCGCGCCCGTACAGCCGTGCCTCGCCCACGCCCGCCTCGTGCAACTGCTCCAGTCGCCGGTCGGCCCGCTCCCGCAGTTCGTCGAGCGGCCCGAACTGGATGGAGTCGGTCGGGCAGGCCTTGGCGCAGGCGGGTTCGAGGCCGCCGCGCAGGCGGTCGTGGCACAGGGTGCACTTCCAGGCCCGGCCGTCGTCGGGCCGCCGGTCGATGACCCCGTAGGGACAGCCGGACACGCAGTAGCCGCAGCCGTTGCAGATGTCGGGCTGCACCACCACGGTGCCGAACTCGGTGCGGAAGAGCGCTCCGGTGGGGCAGACGTCGAGGCATCCGGCGTGGGTGCAGTGCTTGCACACGTCGGAGGACATCAGCCAGCGGAAGTCGGTACGGGTGTCCGCGCCGGTACCGGCGCCGGGCAGGTCGAAGGAGGGGAAGCCCAGGTCGACGGGCTCGGTGCCCATTTCGCCACCGCCCCGGGGCGCGTCCCGCAGGGCGTCCGCGACGACCTCGGCGGTGTGCTCGCCGGCCGAGGGCCCGGTGGGCAGGTCGGACAGGCCGGGGTCCTGTCGTCCCAGTGGGCGTTCCTGCTCGATGAAGGCGACGTGCCGCCAGGAACTCGCGCCGAGCATGCCGGTGTTGTCGAAGGACATGCCCAGCAGGTCGAGGCCGTCCTCCGGGACGTCGTTCCACTCCTTGCAGGCGACTTCGCACGCCTTGCAGCCGATGCACACGGAGGTGTCGGTGAAGAAGCCGACCCTGGGCGGGTGGTCGCGGTGGCCGGCGTCCGCGGCGGGGTCCTCAAGGGGCCCGTACAGACTGTGCTCGTCCGTCATGGGGAATCCTCCCCCCGGTGGGGCTCGGTGTGGGTCGGCCTGTGGTCGTCGCCCGTCGTCGCGATGCGGGTGCCGGATTGCGGTGTGATCCCGGCCCGGCGGCGGTAGTCCTGGACGTATGCGAGGAGGGCGGGTCCCCTGGGCCGTCGTCCGGGGCGGATGTCGCACGTCAGGACCTTGCTCTCCTGGATCAGCACGTTCGGGTCGGCCACCACTCCGATCAGGTCGTTGACGACGTCGCCGGTGGTGAGCCCGACGCTGCCCCAGTGGTAGGGCATCCAGACCTGGTGGACGGTCCGGCCCTCGACGCGCAGCGGCGCCATCCGGTCGGTGACGAAGACGCGGGCCTCCACCGCTGTCCGGCTGGTGATCACGTGGGCCCAGTCCAGGTGGCGCAGGCCGCGTTCGGCCGCCAGCTCCGGCGAGACCTCCACGAACAGCTCGGGCTGCAGCTCCGACAGGTACGGCAGTTGGCGGCTCATGCCCCCGGCGGTGTGGTGCTCGGTGAGGCGCGACGCCGTGAACACGAAGGGGAACACATCCCCGTGCGCCTCGGGGGGAGCCGGGTTGGAGGGGTTGTCGCGGCGCCCGTAGACCTTCCTCGTGGGGTTGGCCTGCTGGCCGTACAGGAGGTTGCGCACGGGCGACTCGTGCGGCTCGTAGTGGGTGGGCAGCGGGCCGTCCGCCAGGCCGGTGGGCGCGAACAGCCACGCCTTCCCGTCGGACATCATGATGAACGCGTCCTCGCCGCTCAGGGCCTGCGGCCCCGATGCGCCCTCGGGAGGCCGGTAGTGGGGCGGCTTGTCCTTCTCGAAGTCCGGGGTGTCGTGTCCGGTCCACTCCCCGCGGTCCTCGTCCCACCAGACGAGGGCCTTGCGCTCGCTCCAGGGCCTGCCCTGCGGATCGGCGGAGGCACGGTTGTAGAGCACCCGCCGGTTCAGCGGCCAGGTCCAGCCCCACTCGGGATCGTAGGGCCCCTGCTCGAAGCGGGATCTGCGGCGCCGGGCCTGGTTGGTCTCGTCGGCGTACACGCCGCTGTAGATCCAGCAGCCGCAGGCCGTGCTGCCGTCGGCCTTGAGGTCGGGGTAGCCGCCGACGGTCCGGCCGGTCCGCAGGTCGATGCCGTTGATATGGCGCAGCACGTCCGCCGCGGACGGTTCGTCGCCCTCGGTGCGGTAGTCCCAGGCAAGGTCGAGCACGGGCCGGTCGCGGTCGTCGGTCGAGCCGGCCAGTTTGTCCTTGACGCGCCTGCCGAGGTGGTAGAAGAACCACAGCTCCGACCGCTGGTCGCCGCTTGGTTCGACGGCCTTGTCCCGCCACTGCAGCATCCGCTGGGTCTGCGTGAAGGTGCCGGCCTTCTCCACGTGCGAGGCGGCGGGGAAGAAGAACACCTCCGTGCGGCAGCGCTCTGTGACGATCTCGCCGGTCTCGACCTCGGGGGCGTCCTTCCAGAACGTGGCGCTCTCGATCATGGTCAGGTCGCGGACGACGAGCCAGTCGAGGTTGGCCATGCCGAGGCGCTGGAGGCGGCCGTGCGCGGACCCGACCGCGGGATTCTGACCGAGCAGGAAGTAGCCGAAGACCTTTCCGTCGACCATGTCCATGGCGGTGCGGTAGGTGCCGTGATCGCCGTTGATGCGGGGCAGGTAGTCGAAGCAGTAGTCGTTCTTTGCCGTCGCCGCCTCACCCCAGTACTCCTTGAGCAGGGAGATCATGTAGGCGTCGGCGTTGCCCCAGAACCCCTTCTGGTCGGGGCGGCGAATGCCGTCCAGGTAGGCGGTCAGGTTCTCGTGGGTGGTGTCCGGCATCGGCAGGTAGCCGGGCAGCAGGTTGAACAGGGTCGGGATGTCCGTGGAGCCCTGGATGCTGGCGTGCCCGCGCAGGGCGTAGATGCCTCCGCCGGGGCGGCCGATGTTGCCCAGCAGCAGCTGGATGATCGAACCCGTACGGATGTATTGGGCGCCGACGGAGTGCTGGGTCCAGCCGACGCTGTACACCAGCGCGGCGGTGCGTTCCCGGCCGGAGTTCTCCGTCCAGGCCCGGCACACGTCCAGGAACCGTTCCCGGGGCACCCCGCAGATCCGCTCGACCATCTCCGGGGTGTAGCGGGCGAAGTGCCGCTTGAGCACCTGGAAGACGCAGCGTCGGTGCTGCAGCGTGGGGTCGGCGGCGATGTCTCCGGCGCCTCCCTGGACGACCGGGCCGCCGGCACCGTGCTGGTAGGCCGCGGCCTGCTCCTTGTGACGCCTGCCCGGGCGCTCCTCGGCCTCGATGCCCTCGTACATCCAGCTGGAGGGGTCGTAGGAGGCGGTGTGCGGGTCGTAGCCGCTGAACAGTCCGTCCAGGTCCTCGGTGTCCTGGTAACGATCGCTCAGCAGGAACGGGGCATTGGTGTACGCCTGTACGTACTCCTTGAAATGGAGGTCGTTGGACAGGATGTGGTTGATGACGCCCCCGAGGAACGCGATGTCGGTGCCGACCCGCAGCGTGACGTGCTGGTCGGCCAGTGCGCTGGTCCGGGTGAAGCGCGGATCGATGTGGATGACCCTGGCGCCGCGTGCCTTGGCCTCCATCACCCACTGGAAGCCGACCGGATGGGCCTCGGCCATGTTGGAGCCCATGATGACGATGCAGTCGGCGTTGATCAGGTCCTGCTGGTAGTCGGTGGCGCCGCCGCGTCCGAACGAGGCTCCCAGACCGGGAACCGTGGCGGAGTGTCAAATACGCGCCTGGTTCTCGATCTGGAGCGCGCCCAGAGCGGTGAACAGCTTTTTGATCACATAGTTCTCTTCATTGTCCAGCGTCGCGCCGCCCAGACTGGCGATGCCCATGGTGCGGCGGAGTGTTTTCCCGGAGTCGTCGGTGTCCTGCCAACCCCTGCGGCGGGCGTCCAGCACCCGGTCGGCCACCATGTCCATGGCCGTGTCCAGATCGAGGTCCTGCCACTCGGTGGCGTACGGCGGACGGTAGCGGACCTTCTGCTCACGCTGCGGGCCGGTGACGAGCTGCTTGCTGGCGGATCCCTTCGGGCACAGCCGGCCGCGCGAGATCGGGCTGTCCGGGTTGCCCTCGATCTGGATGACCCGGTCGTCCTTGACGTAGACACGCTGCGCGCAGCCCACGGCGCAATAGGGGCAGACGGAGTCCGCGACTCGGTCCGCGCGGTCGGTGCGGGGTCCGAGAGCCGCCGAGCGCGGGGACTCGGCCGCCTTGCCCCGGCCAAGCCGGTCGGGGCCGGTGAGCTGCCGGTATACGGGCCACTGACCGATCCACCGTTCCAGGCCCATGCGCTCGCTCCTTCATGGGTGCCATACGCCTTGATCGACGCTACTCGCGCGGGGACCGAGTGCAAGTCGACGTCGGGCGGCGAGGCACCGGTGCAACGACGGCAGCCCGGACCGCACCACGGCCGGGAGACGGGCCACTGAATGCACCCGGTGCCGCACAGCCGGTACGCCGGTGCGTACCGACGATGCCGGCATCCACCGGAGTCCATCCGCGGGGGCCTGGACGGCGCGGCATCAACAGGCGACGCTGCTTGTGAGCGGGCCCGGTGACAGCGTCTGTCGCGCGGTTCGCGGCGCGATCAGGTAATCAGGAACGGTGAACACGGACGCGACCGACCCCTTCGTGCATGTCCGGGGCGCCGGTGAGAACAACCTGCGGAACATCGATGTCGACATTCCGCGGGACGCGATGGTCGCCTTCACCGGCGTCTCCGGTTCGGGCAAGTCCTCGCTCGCGTTCGGCACGCTCTACGCGGAAGCCCAGCGGCGCTACTTCGAGTCCGTGGCACCGTACGCCCGAAGGCTGTTGCAACAAGTCGGCGCACCGCACGTGCAGGAGATCACCGGACTGCCACCGGCCGTGGCCCTGCAGCAGCGACGCGGGTCGCCCAGCTCGCGTTCGACGGTCGGCACCCTCACCACGCTGTCCAATCTGCTGCGCATGCTGTACTCCCGCGCCGGGACCTATCCGCCCGGGGCCGCACGGCTGGAAGCCGAGTCGTTCTCACCCAACACCGCGGCCGGCGCCTGCCCGGAGTGCCACGGACTGGGCGTCGTGCACGACGTCGCCGAGGACCTGCTCGTTCCGGATCCCTCGCTGAGCATCCGCGAGGGGGCGATCGCCGCCTGGCCGGGCGCCTGGCAGGGAGCCAACCTGCGCAGTGTCGTGAGCGGCCTGGGGATCGACATCGACCGACCGTGGCGCAGGCTCAGGAAGAAGGACCGGGACTGGCTGCTGTACACGGACGAGCAGCCCTCCGTGTACGTCGAGCCGGAGGAGGACCGCGTCGACTACGGCTACCAGGGCAGGTTCTGGAGCGCCCGCAAGCACATCATGCACGTCCTCGCCGACTCCAAGAGCGAGAAGATGCGCGAACGGGCGCTCCGGTTCGTCAGGAGTGTGCCCTGCCCCGCCTGTCACGGCAGCGGACTGCGGCCCGAGGCGCTCGCCGTGACCTTCGCCGGACGTTCCATCGCCGAGATCAACGCGATGCCGCTCACCGAGGTCGTGGCGCTGCTGCGGCCCGTCGCGGAGCGGTCCGAGGCCGACGCCACCACGTCGACCGCCCGATCCGGGGAGACGACCGAGGTCGCGGTCCGGATCTGCGGCGATCTGGTCGCGCGGATCGACGTACTGCTCGACCTGGGCCTGGGATATCTCAGCCTCGGACGCCGCTCGACGACCCTGTCGCCCGGCGAGGCGCAGCGCCTGCGGATCGCCACCCAGCTGCGCTCGGGGCTGTTCGGCGTCGTCTACGTCCTCGACGAACCCTCCGCGGGCCTGCACCCGGCAGACGCGGAACCGCTGCTGGACGTGCTGGACCGCCTCAAGGCGGCGGGCAACTCGCTGTTCGTCGTGGAGCACGACATGGACGTCGTACGGCGGGCGGACTGGGTGGTCGACATCGGCCCCGGTGCGGGCGAGGGCGGCGGACGCGTGCTGTACAGCGGCCCGGTCGCCGGTCTCGAGCGGGTCGCGGAGTCGGCCACGAGCCAGTACCTGTTCGGGCGCGCCCAGCCGCTCGATCACCGCCCGCGCACACCCCACGGCTGGCTGCGCCTGCGCGGCGTCTCCCGCCACAATCTGCACGACGTGTCCGTGGACGTACCGCTCTGCGTGCTGACGGCGGTGACGGGCGTGTCCGGTTCCGGAAAGTCGACGCTGGTGACGCAGGTGCTCGCCGAGGTCGTCCGCGGCCACCTCGGACTCGTACCCGAGGAACCCGACGAGGCGCAGCTGGAGGTCGACGTCCAGGACGCGTCGGGGGTTGAGTCGTTCGACCGGCTGGTCCGGGTCGACCAACGGCCCATCGGCCGAACTCCCCGGTCCAACCTGGCCACGTACACCGGGATGTTCGACGCGGTGCGCAAGCTGTACGCGGCGACGGACGAGGCCAGGGCGCGCGGTTACTCGGCCGGGCGGTTCTCCTTCAACGTGCCCGAAGGGCGGTGCGAGACCTGCCAGGGCGAAGGATTCGTCGCGGTGGAACTGCTGTTCCTGCCCGGCACCTACGCGCCGTGCCCGACCTGCCAGGGCGCCCGGTACAACGCCGAAACGCTGGAAGTCACCTACCGCGGCAAGAACATCGCGGAAGTGCTGGCGCTCTCCGTCGACGCCGCCGCCAAGTTCCTGTCCGCCGTCCCGGCCGCCTCCCGCAGTCTGGAGACGTTGCGCGAGGTGGGACTGGGGTACCTGCGGCTGGGCCAGCCCGCGACGGAACTCAGCGGCGGTGAGGCGCAACGCATCAAACTGGCCACCGAACTGCAGCGAGCCCGCCGCGGGCACGCGCTCTACCTGCTCGACGAGCCGACGGCGGGGCTGCACCCCTCGGACATCGCGCTGCTGCTGCGACAGTTGCACCGGCTCGTCGACGCCGGCAACACGGTCGTCCTCGTCGAGCACGACCTGGACACGATCGCCACCGCCGACTGGGTCATCGACCTCGGGCCGGGCGGCGGCGACGCGGGCGGGCGGGTGGTCGCGGCGGGCCCGCCGGCCAAGGTGGCGAGGGCACGCCGCAGCGCCACGGCACCCTATCTCGCGGCCCGGCTCGCGCGCTCCTGACGACAGCGCGAGGGGCTGAGCACCGGTCAGCCGGGTTCGGGGCGCAGGGTCGCCCGCGGCGCCAAGTCTCGTTCCAGCTTGTGGCGGACATCGCTCGTGGCTTTGTCCACGAGAACGGGTTCTGGTCCAACCTCTGTTGGGGCGCTACTGCCAGTGACTGTTGGTCTGCTCCGCAGAAATTGGACCGGAACTTGAGAACGGGCAGCAGGGGGTCACCACTTCGGGAGGCACCCGGCGTACCGAGAATTCGAACGGTGCGGGTACACACCGACGCGTTGCACGCTCTCGTGCGGCGGATGAGGAACACGGTGGCCGGTCGACCCCTGAGCTGCGACGATGCCCTGCTTCCTTACGGAGGACGTTTGTTCGTTCTCGGGTGCGCCGGCTGTGGGGCCAAGCTGAGCGTCCCGCTGTCCCAGGCCGCGCTGCCGGCCCACGCTCATCGGAAGTGCGGGGCGTGGCAAGCGACCCGGTGACCGCACCGATGACGGACCCTCCTCCCCAACGATCGCGGCGATGTCGGCGCGCGTCGACGTCGTCGGCGGTATGCCGCTTGACCCGGCCACGGCCCGGGACCGCCACGTACCGGGACATCCGCTTGGGTGAGCACCCCTGGCCGTGGTTGTGCCACGAGCGGCCGGGTACTCGAGTACACCCCACCGTGAGGGGCGCCCGCAGGAGCCCAGGCCGTCACGGCTCGACGGCTGCGCGGCACCCGGCGTCCTACGTCCCCCTGCGAGGCTTCCGATGAGCCGTCTCTTCTCGCCGCTCACCCTCCGCGGCACGACCTTTCCGAACAGGGCCTGGGTGGCCCCCATGTGCCAGTACAGCTCGGTCGACGGCTATCCGCAGGACTGGCATCTGGTCCATCTCGGTTCCCTGGCACGCGGCGGGTCCGGCCTGGTCATGCAGGAGGCCACGGCAGTGGAACCTGAGGGCCGGATCACCCCTTCCGACGCCGGCATCTGGGATGACGGGCAGGCCGCCGCGTACAAGCGGATCACCGACTTCGTCCACGGGCAGGGAGCCATTGCCGGCATCCAGATCTCCCATGCCGGCCGCAAGGCGTCGACGGCACCGCCCTGGGAGGGTGACGTGTACGTCCAACCGGAGGCCGGAGGATGGCAGACGGTCGCACCGTCACCGCTGCCATTCGGCGACTGGCCGGCCCCGCGGGAGCTCGCCGCGGACGACATACGCGCTCTGGTCCGGGCCTTCGGCGAGGCCGCCGCGCGGGCGCTGTCCGCCGGCTTCGAGGTTCTGGAGATCCACGCCGCGCACGGCTATCTGCTGCACCAGTTCCTGTCACCGCTGTCCAACCACCGCAGCGACGAGTACGGAGGCGATCTCGACGGGCGCAGCCGTTTCCTGGTCCAGGTCACCGACGCCGTACGGGCGCAGTGGCCGGAGGACCGCCCGCTGTTCGTACGCTTCTCGGCCACGGACTGGGCCGAGGGCGGCTGGACCCCGGAGGAGACGGTCGAGCTGTCGCGGCACCTGGTGGCCCACGGCGTCGATCTGGTGGATGTCACCAGCGGCGGGCTCGTCCACAACGCCCGTATCGAAGTGGAGCCCGGCTACCAGGTGCCCTTCGCCCGAGCCGTCCGCGAGGGCGCGGCCCTGCCCGTCTGCGCGGTCGGCCTGATCACCGCACCGGAGCAGGCCGACCAGATCCTCGTGGACCGCTCGGCTGACGCGATCATGCTCGCGCGTGAACTGCTGCGCAACCCGACCTGGCCGCTCCGCGCGGCCCGCGTGCTCCGTGACGACGTCCCGTGGCCGAAGCAGTACGAGCGTGGCCGCCCGCGTCACGGCTGAGGCACCCGGGAATCGGACCCAGGGCGAAGAGGTCTCCTCCTGTATGAGCGATCCATGCGGCAACGCCGCCTTTCCCGTACTTCCGAGCGAGTCGATACGTGGGTGCCGGCAGCCGACCGTGTCGGCACACTGCAGCGGATATCCGTACTGAGCCGTGAGTTCGAAGGGATCGTCGCCGTGCAGACGGCGATGATCGGCTTCGCGGCGGTCCTCTCCTGCGGCGCCGTTGTGTCGGTCGCCGTCGCGTTGCGCGATCGCGCACCCGGTCCCGGCGCGCGCTCGGCGCAGTCCGCCCGCCCCTTCTGACCTCCTGCGGCGCATGCGACACCGGTGTCTGGGAGGCGCGGACCTGGGCACTCGGTGCGGGTGCGCGTGACACGGATCCGCGGCAGACGGGAGGCCTGAGATGTCTGCGGAATCGGCCGGAACGATCGCGCTCCCCTCCGGTGAGGAGATCGCGGTGCTCGGGCAGGGCACCTGGTACCTGGGCGAGGACCCGGCCCGGCGGGAACAGGAGATCGCCGCGCTGCGGCTGGGCGTGGACCTGGGCATGACCGTCGTCGACACGGCGGAGATGTACGGCGACGGCGCAGCCGAGGAGCTCGTCGGGGAGGCCCTGCGGGGGCGCCGGGAGGAGGTCTTCCTCGTCAGCAAGGTGCTGCCCGGCCACGCCGACCGGAAGGGCACCGTCGCCGCCTGCGAGGGCAGCCTGCGGCGGCTCCGTACGGAACGGCTGGACCTCTACCTGCTGCACTGGCGGGGACGGTGGCCACTGGAGGAGACCCTTGCGGGATTCACCGACCTGATGGAGGCGGAGAAGATCCGTTACTGGGGCGTGAGCAATCTGGACGTCGCCGACATGGCCGAGCTCACCGCCCTTCCCGGTGGCGACGACGTGGCCGTCGACCAGGTGCTGTACAACCTCTCCCGGCGCGGCATCGAGTGGGATCTCCTCCCCTGGTGCCGCGAGGCCGGGGTGACGGTCTTGGCCTACTCCCCGATCGAGCAGGGGCGGCTGCTGAAGGTCGAGGCTCTGGGTGCCGTGGCCCGGGCCCTCGGAGCCACGCCGGCGCAGGTGGCACTCGCCTGGGTGCTGGCACAGGGGGTGGCCGCGATCCCGCGTTCCGGATCACCCGACCACGTTCGGGAGAACCGCGGCGCAGTGGACCTCCACCTTCCCACCGAGGCGCTCGACGCCCTCGACGAGGCGTTCCCGCCGCCCAGCGGGCCCACGCCCCTGGAGATGCTGTGAAGGAGTTGACAGGATGGCGCGCCCCCTGCTCGTCGTCGGAATGGGGGGTTCGCTGCGCACCCCGTCGACCAGCCTCACCGCACTGTGTGTGGCGGTCGAGGGGGCGGCCGATGCAGGCGCCGACACTCAGGTGATCGACCTCAAGCGGCTGGACCTTCCGTTCTACACGTCCGAGCACGGAATCCCTGCGTCCGCCCGTCGGCTTGCGGATACCGTTCAGGCAGCCGACGCCCTGCTGTGGAGCAGCCCGACCTACCACGGGTCGGTCAGCGGCGCGTTCAAGAACGCAGTGGACTGGCTCGCCCTCCTGGCCGACCACGACCCGCCCTACCTCAGCAACAAACCCGTGGGGATGCTGACGACCGCCGGTGGGGTGCAGGGCCTGCAGGCGATCAACGCGATGGAGTTCATCGTGCGGTCGCTGCGCGGCTGGGCCGTGCCGCTGGTGTTCGCGGTCCCGCGGTCCTCCCGGGTCTTCGATGGCGACGGACGCCTCACCGACCAGGCGGTCGCGGACCAATTGCGCGGCCTCGGCACGGAGGTGACCAGGGCAGCCCTGCAGTTCCGGGCGGAGGGCACGTGCGACTACGCGCAGGAGCGGCCGTCCGGGGCCGTCCGGGGCTGAGCCCGGCCATGTCACGCCGGGGGCGCCGGGGTCGTGCTTCCTCAGGGCCCGGTCCGCCCCACGGGCCGCGGGTGCTCGCCGCGCGCCCCGGAGCGCCCGGGTGGGAAGTGCGGCAGCACGTGTTCGGCCAGTTCGTCGATCACTTCGGCGACCGGACGGCGACTGTGCTTGAAGTTGATCATCAGCTGGTCGATGCCGATGTCCTGCCAGGCCCGCATCATCGCCAGGAACGACACCCGGCCCACCGTGAAGCCCTGGTGGATGCGCCGGGGCAGGGCCAGCGGGTCCTCGGCCAGATCCAGATAGGTGGCCTGGGCGTACGGCTTGAACCCACCGCCATCGCCCCGGGTCAGCTCCCGCCACCGCTGGATGTTCTCGGCCTGCTGCTGGAGCGGCGGGGTGTAGTACAGCCAGCCGTCCGTGTTGTCGGCGATCCACCGGACGTCCTGCCTGCCGCGTCCCGTCATCAGTACGGGGATCCGCCGGTACACCGGCTTGGGCAGCAGATCGGTGCCGTGCATCCGGCCGAGCGGCGACTCCACGTGCGGGAAACGGTGCTCGAGGACGACACGGAAGTACTCCAGCGACTGCCGGAACCTCTCGGCCCGGCCGCCCAGGTCCTGACCGAAGGCCGGGAACTCCACGGGCCGGTCACCGGTGGCCACCCCGAGCAGGAGCCGTCCGCCTGACAGCTGGTCCACCGAGGCGGCCGCCTTGGCGGTGTGCAATGGATGCCGCAGCGGCATGACGATGCTGGCGGTCCCCAGTGTGATCGAGGTGGTGCGGGCGCTGAGCTGCCCCAGGTACACCCACGGGTCGAAGACCTGCCCGGCGTCCCCGAAGCTCGGGTCCAGCAGTGGCACGTCCCGGACCCACACCGAGGCGAAGCCGGCCCGCTCGGCCTGCTGGATCCGCTCGATGTGCCCGGCCAGGGACGGCACGGGCCCGTCGAAGCCCTCCAGGGGCGTGATGGCGCCCACGGTCATCCTGCCGCCGGGATACGCCCTGGCCATGGCCGCGTGCTCGGAGAACGGCCGCTGCGCTCCGCCTTCGACGTCCACGGGTGCGCCGGCTGAAGGAACTGTCGATTGTGTCATGCGATTCTCCGGCGATTTCATGCCGAGTCCGGGCGCATCAGACGCGTGCTGAGGTTGCCCGACCGGAGGTCCTCGCGCATCCCCTCGCCGACGAGTACGGCCGGTTCCGTCTCCTCGATGACGGCGCCGACCTCGTCGGTCATGGCTCCTCCTAGCCCGGGGCGCCGACGAGAGCCTCGAAGTCCCGGGGCAGCTGGGACATTACGTGGCGGAACTCGCCATTACTGACCGCGTCCCTCAGGGTGCTCAGCTCCGCCCGTACGCCCTCACGGGCCTCGTCCGGGCTCACCCCTGCTCGCCTGCTCACCCGATCGATGAACTCGTCGAATCCGAAGGGCTCGGCCTCCGGGGTGGGAGAGACCAGCGGTTCCTTCAGCGGCTTGGGCAGTTCGGACGCGAGGTCCTCCGCCTCGCCCCTGGTGAGCCGCTCGGCCAGGGTTTCCAGGGTGGCGCGGGTGAGGGGCTCCGCCTTCTCCGGGGGGACAGGGGCGCGCCGGGTGATGGTGTCGAGGAAGGTCTTGTAGTCCATGAGCCGTCCTTTTCCTGAAGCTTTGCGACTGCCTGGCGTGGGACCTGAGACAGCCACCGAAGGGTGCGTCGTGCGTGTAGGGGTGGTGCGCTGATGCGCGTCATGGTGGATGCGCATCAGCAGACGCCGAGTGGAATCGGACATTTCCATGCTCCCGATGTGGGCCACACTCTGCCTGCTCCCGGCAGGAGGAAGGGCGGCGGGCTCGATAGACCTCAGAGCACAAGTGCGGACGGCCTCCGCCACGGCGAAGGGGACGCCGGCGCCGGTCTGCCGGACGTGCGTCAGGGCGCGGTGCCTGTGGGCGCGGTCGACTCTCCCGCCGTCGCGTTTCCGGCCGGCCCGTTCGGCGTCGAGAGCGTTCGACAGCGGCGCGCTGTGGGGCGATGTCGATCAGCCACACTTCCAGTTCGATCGACGGGGGCACGGCCGGCGCGGCTCTCACTCGCACCCAGAGATGTGCATGTCCTCGTCAAGCACGGGGCTGGCCGACCCCGCTTCCCCCAGGGCCCTCGAAGCCGCGTGTGACGCTCGGGGGTGATGGTCGGGGTGGGCGGCTGATCCGTGTGGTGCTGGTTTGTAGAGGGGCGGGGTGGTGCCTGCTCTTCAGCCCGGCCCCTGCGCCGGGCCCGGCCTTGTCCCAATCTCGTCGGGGCGCCCCCGCTTTACCGAGTTGGTCGTGTCGTTTGGTCAGTGGCTCTCGTTCGAGGCGCCGCAACGCCGTGCGGCCTCCTGCGGAGGGACGGCCGTACGGCTGGCCGGGATGCCTGCGCGTTTCATGCTGCTCTGACAGGGTGGGAGAAGGTGTTCTTTTTCGGCCTGGGGTGCGGAGGCGCTCAGCAGGGGGCTCTGCGAATCTCGACCGGGTAACAGCCGGTGGCGGCGCCGACGGAAGCCAACGGCGCCGTCCGGTTCCCGGTGAGGAGGCGAGAGGCATGACCGTGATGGGTGTGTCGAAGTTCGAGAGGTTCTTCCGCGCCGCCGCAGGGCTCGACGTGGACAAGAGCGACCTGAAGCGGTACGGCGACTTCGTCGACGCCAAGCTTTACGACCTCCTGGTCGTCGGCCAGGCGTCGGCCAAGGCCAACGACCGGGATACCGTCGAACCGTGGGACCTACCGCTCACCAAGGGCCTCCAGGAGAGCATCCACCGGTTCCGGCGGCTCGACGAGGAGGTCGAGCTGAAGCCGATCCTGGAACAGCTCGCCGCGCACCCTCCCCTCGACAGGACACCCACCCAGGAGACCGAAGAGCGCTACCCCGAGATCATCGGCGGTCTCAGCGTCGCCCTCGCCGAGACGTTCAAAATCATGTATCCGGATGTCAAGAACCCGCAGACCAGCCACTGGGACGGCGTGACCGCGGTCTTCGACCGGCTGCTGTAGCAGTCGCGCCCCGGTGCACGTCGCCGGACCGAACTGGCATGTCGGGCGGGGGCCGGAAGGCGGAGAATGGGAGCCTTCACCGAGGTCCGATTCGCGCGGCAGGTAGCTCGAGGATTCGCCATCGCGCACTCCTCCACCCGGACGGCAGCTCCGGCTGATCGCGCGCACATACGCTCTCGGGGCACCCTCGGCCGGCCCTTGCAGTCCCCGATCCGGAAAGCAGTCCCCGATCCGGAAAAGGGATCCGGACGGGCCCTGCCGGGTGTCCCTGCCGCTCGCGTCGGACAACCAGCGACTCGTGAAGGGAGCCGTACCATGACACAGGAACTCCGGGGGATGCGGGTGGGGATTCTGGCCGCCGACGGCGTCGAGCGCGTGGAACTCGACCAGCCGCGCGGTGCGCTGCAGGGCGCAGGGGCGAAGACCGAGATCGTCTCGCTCCATCCCGGCGAGATCCAGGCCCGCCAGTTCGACCTCAACGCGGCAGGAACCTTCCCCGTGGACCGCCTGGTCGCCGACGCATCCGTCGACGACTACCACGCCCTGCTCCTGCCTGGCGGCACCATGAACCCTGACCAGCTGCGCATGGACCGCGACGCGGTGCAGTTCGTCAAGGACTTCATGGCCAGCGGGAAACCGGTCGCATCGATCTGCCACGGCCCGTGGACCCTGGCGGAAGCCGACGCCGTGCGCGGCCGCCGCCTGACGTCCTGGCCCAGCATCCGCACCGATCTGCGCAACGCCGGCGCGGAGGTCGTCGACCAGGAGGTGGTCGTCGACGGGCAGCTGGTCACCAGCCGCAGCCCGGCCGACCTGCCCGCCTTCTGCGCCGCCGTCGTGGAGCAGTTCGCCCGGGCGCACTCCCACCCCACGCCCGGCTGAACCCAAAGGCCTGGTCGCGGCGGAGAGAGCAGGCGGTGCACGGTGGAGGTGGGCCCGCTGGGCCCGCGCTCCACCCCTCGGGCCGGTCAGCACCCCGCCGCGAGTCGCCAACCCGAATCGTCGTCCCGCCTCCTGTCCTCACAGACCGACCACCGGTGCCGCTTTTCGACCCGCTGGGTGCAGGCGGGGTGACCGGGCGAACAGCCACTCTGGGGCCTGTCGGGACCGCTCGGCGGTCCGCTGGCGGAAGGAGGGGCCATGACCGAGCAGGCCCGCAGGACCGTTGCCTCGTACGCGACGTACCAGGAAGCCGAACGTGCCGTCGATCACCTCGCCGACCAGGGCTTTCCCGTTCAGAAGGTGGCGATCATCGGTCGGGACATGCGTCTTGTCGAACAGGTGATCGGTCGAATGGGGTATGGCGAGGCCGCTCTCCACGGCGCAGCCACCGGAGCGCTGCCCGGCGTACTCGTCGGCTGGATCTTCGGGCTGCTGAACTGGCTGAATCCGGTCGTCTCAGGTCTGCTCCTCGCCCTCTACGGGCTGATCTTCGGAGCGGTCGTCGGTGCGCTGCTCGGCGTCCTGCTGCACGCGGCCCAGGGCGGCCGCCGGGACTTCGCCTCGGTCCGCTCGATGGAGCCCAGCCACTACGACGTCGTGGTCGACGAGGACGTCGCCGATGAGGCCGTCCGGCTGGTCGCCGGGCTGGACGGCAGGGGCGGCGCGAACACGGGGAGCGCCTCCTCGAAGGGCGGCCGCCCGCGCAGCGACCCCACGCCCACCTGAACGAGTCTCGAAGCCGGGCGGACAGGGCCCGGAGGATGAACCGGTCGCCGACGGACGTCGACCGCGGAAGGAGTTCCTCATGGCCAAGGCAGTGGGCATTGACCTGGGTACCACCAACTCGGTGATCGCCGTGTGGGAGGGCGGCGAGCCGACCGTCGTGCCCAACAGCGAGGGCAGCCGCACGACACCGTCCGTGGTGGCCTTCACCGACACCGGCGAGCGCCTGGTGGGCCAGCTGGCCCGCCGCCAGGCCATCCTCAACCCCAAGGGCACCATCTACTCGGCCAAGCGGTTCATCGGCCGGCACTTCGACGAGGTCTCCGAGGAGGCCAAGGCCGTCGCCTACGACGTCGTCCCGGGAGAAAACGGCGAGGCACGCTTCAAGGTGCGTGACAAGCTCTACGCGCCTGAGGAGATCAGCGCCCTGGTGCTGCGCAAGCTCGCCGACGACGCCTCCAAGCAGCTGGGGGAGCGGGTCACGGAGGCGGTCATCACGGTGCCCGCCTACTTCAACGACGCTCAGCGCACCGCCACCCGCGACGCCGGCCGGATCGCCGGCCTGGAGGTGCTGCGGATCATCAACGAGCCGACCGCGGCCGCCCTCGCGTACGGCATGGACAAGAAGCAGCACGAGACCGTCCTGGTCTTCGATCTCGGCGGCGGCACCTTCGACGTGAGCATCCTCGACGTCGGCGACGGCGTGGTCGAGGTACGGTCCACGGCGGGTGACAGCCATCTGGGCGGCGACGACTTCGACAGGCGTCTGGTCGACTACCTCGCGGACGACTTCCAGAAGGAGAACGGCATCGACCTGCGCAAGGACCCGCAGGCGCTGCAGCGCCTCTTCGAGGCGGCGGAGAAGGCCAAGACCGAGCTCAGCTCCGTCACCCAGACCCAGGTCAACCTGCCGTTCATCACCGCCGACGCCTCCGGGCCCAAGCACCTCACCGACTCGATCATGCGGTCCACGTTCGAGCAGATCACCGGCGACCTGGTGGAGCGGTGCCTCGGCCCGGTCAAGCAGGCCATGGCCGACGCCAAGGTCGGCGAGAACGACATCGACGAGGTCATCCTCGTCGGCGGCTCCACCCGCATCCCCGCCGTCCAGGCGCTGGTGCGCCGGCTGACCGGCGGCAAGGAACCCAACATGAGCGTCAACCCCGATGAGGTCGTGGCGTTGGGCGCCGCGATCCAGGCCGGGGTCCTCAAGGGCGAGGTCAAGGACGTCCTGCTGCTCGACGTCACCCCGCTGTCGTTGGGACTGGAGACGCGCGGCGGAGTGATGACGAAGATCGTCGAGCGGAACACCACCATCCCGGTGCGCCGCAGCGAGACCTTCTCCACCGCCGAGGACAACCAGCCGGCCGTCGATGTGGTGGTCCTCCAGGGCGAGCGCGAGCGGGCCGCCGACAACCGGGCGCTCGGCCGGTTCCAGCTCACCGACATCCGCCCGGCGCCCCGCGGCGAGCCTCAGATCGATGTCACTTTCGACGTCGACGCCAACGGCATCCTCAACGTCAGCGCGCGCGACAAGGACACCGGCAAGGAGCAGGGCATCACCATCAGTGAGAGCTCCAACCTCGACCGGAGCGAGGTCGAGCGCATGGTGCAGGAGGCCGAGCGCAACCAGGGCCAGGACCAGGCCCTGCGGGAGGCCGTCGACGCCCGCAACGAGCTGGACGCGATTGCCTACCAGGTCGAAAAGCGACTGGGCGAGCTGGGCGATGCCGCGCCCGCGCACGAGAAGGCCCGTGCCGAGATGCTGGTGGCGGAGGCCCGCGACGCGGTGAAGAACGAGGCCGGAGTCGACAAGACCAGGCCGCTGATCTCCGAACTCCAGCAGGTCTATGCCGGGCTCGCCGCCCACCAGGCCGAAGCGGCGGCGGCGAGTCAGTCGGACACCACCGGTCCGGCCGGCTCCGGGCAGGGCGGGACCGGCACCGACGAAGACGTGATCGATGCCGAGTTCGACAAGGGCTGAGGTACCTGCCATGCCGATCCCTCCCCAGGACCGATCGTCCGACCTGCCGCCCGAGGGCGCCGCGCAACCGCCGCAGGGCGACCTGCCCGAGCCCGGCCCGCCGGCCACGGAGGCCGAACCGGGGCCGGACGCGGCGACCGGTCCGGTGGGGGCCGAGGACGAGTACGCGGAAGCGTTGAAGGACGTCGAGGACCGCTGGCGTCGCGCTCTGGCCGATCTGGACAACCTGCGCAAGCGTCACGTCAGGGAGCTGGAGCGGGAACGGTCGGTCGAACGGGCCCGCACGGCTGCGGCCTTCCTGCCCGTCGTCGACAACCTCGAACTGGCTCTGAGTCATGCGGGCGCCGATCCCGGTGCGATCGTGGAGGGCGTCCGGGCTGTCCGTGACCAGGCCGTGAATATTCTGGAGGGCCTGGGTTATGCGCGCCATGCCGAGAGCGGGGTGAGCTTTGACCCCGCCCGGCACGAGGTCGTCGGCGTGGTCCAGGATCCGGACGCTGAACCCAACACCGTGGTG
>NZ_JBIVNO010000010.1:126581-271633 GCF_044753645.1 Streptomyces sp. NPDC093261 | reverse complement strand
TCTTCGAGCCGAACACGAGGACGATCACCAGAACCAGGAGCACCAGGTGCCACGGCTCAAGTGCGTTGCGGAACATAGTCTTCACCTTCTCACTGAGGCGGGGCAGCAGGGCATGTGACCGGTCGGACAGGTGTCTGACCATAGTGCTGGCAGCGATCGTAACGCCCAGGGATGAACACGAAACCATTCCCGTGCGTACTTCCGCTTCTACGGACCGCGCCTCGTTCTCCGGACCGCGACTAGCAGCGTACCCAGCCGCGAGGGCGAAGTGCCCCATAGCGCAGGACGTTCGGAAGCTCACAGGAGTTCCCGGCGCGGCTCACAGGGAGTCTGCCGCCCGGGCCGCGTTCACGGTCGCCTGCTCCAGGTCCTCGGCCGCCTTGTTGATACGGCGCGCTGAGTCCGAGACCTGCCTGCCCAGGCGCTGCGCCTCCAGGAAGACGCGGACGGCCAGCACACCGAGGACGGCAAGTCCCACGAAACCCATGGCTACTGCGAACATCGGCCAGAACATGACGCCGAGCCTAGACGGTCCTGGGCGGTTCCGTTCAGATCGGCGGCTGGGCCGGAGGAAGGGGCCCGCGCCGTGGAGTCCGGCCGAACATATGGTGACGATCTTCTCGTACAACTGATCTTGACAAACGGCGTCAATCTCCGTTTAGCATCGGCTCGACCTGAGGCCGGGGGAACGCCAATTACTGTCGTCCATGAAATGGATTGACGGCCAAGCCGTTGTGCTTTCCTTGGCCTTATCCACTCAATTTCATGGGCGAAAACGTGAAGCTCAAGCAGCGCTTCAGCCTCATCGCCGCCAGCTCCGTCGCGATTCTCAGCATAACCGCCGCCACTCCGGCGAGCGCAGCGACCGTGTCGGCGGACTCCGTGCACCGTGGCAGCGTGGGCTGCTTCAACTATTCCTGGGGGGATGGAAGCGCGACCTACACGATCTATTACCACAACACCTGTAACGTAAAGCCGGCCATTGCCGGCACCACCGACGCGCTGTTCGACAACATCTGGTGCGCCGATGTGGCCGCGGACGGCAAGGGCCACACCGTGGTGTACAACCAGCCCATGACCTTCTCGTCCTCCAAGGGCGGTCACTGCTGACCTGCCGCAAGGCAAAATGCCCGCCGGGTCGGGCAATTCGTTCGCACCAGTGTGAGTGGCAATTCCTCACCCCTGGTCGGGGGCCGGGTCACAGCAACGTGGCCCGGCCCCCTCAGAACCGGACGTTCCCATTCAAGCACCACCGCTCAAACACGGCCGAAGACCGCACAGATTCCGCTTTCTCCGGTCGCCATCGCCCCTGCGACGTCGGCGGTGACATTCAGCACGGACGAGTGAAGCTTTTCGCTCTCCTTCAGAGCCTCGATCAGAGCCACCATGCCGCCGGTCGGCGAATTCGTGGTGGTGCAATCACTTCCTCACAGCGCCGAATGATCGACCGGTGTCACCGGATGCCGGTCCAGTCGCACATTCCCGGTACCGGACAGCGGGAGTACCAGACCGTTCAGTGCAGCCGCAGGGTCCTGACCCCGCCCCCCGTGAGGAGTTCGACAATGCGCTCCCCCGCCGGCTTGCGCACGGACGCGCCGCACTCGGGGCAGGTGAAGGAGTAGAAGGTCGTCTTGCTGCTGGCGCCGATCACCAGCCGCAACGCGCTCGCGCCCAGCTCGAAGCGGGCCCGGCAGTCCGGGCAGCCGGCTCTGAACACCACGTCGGCCACCCGCCGCATGCCGGCGAACGCCGTCCGCACCGACATCTCCGCCGCCCCGGGCGCCTGCGGCGCACCGGCCGAGGCACCCGACTGCTCCGACGCACCCGACATCGCCGACATGCTCACAGCCCCTGCTCCTGCCTGTCGTACAGCCCGTCCCGAACTCCGTCCGGCCCGTCATACGCCGCGAGCGCCTCACGGGCCGCCCGGCGGGCGCTCTCCGCGAGGTCCTGCGGCGACACGATCCGGCCGTCACGCCCGAGCCGCAGCGCCAGCCGTCGCAGCGACGCCGGCTCCGGAGTCCGCAAGGTGATACGCAGCCCGCCGTCCGGAAGCTCATCCGCGCGGTCGTGCGGGTAGTACTCGGCGACCCAGCGCCCGCCCGGGCCGACCTCCACGACAACCTCGGGGTCCTCGGCGGCGGGCTGGACGAGTCCCTCCGAGAGATCTCGCAGCTCGACCTCCGGGGGCGCCGACGGCTCGTCCAGGATCCTGATCTCGGCGACCCGGTCGAGCCGGAAGGTGCGGCGCGCCTCGGAGCGGCGGCACCACGCCTCCACATAGGTGTGGCCGACGCTGACCAGGCGGATCGGGTCGATCTCGCGCTCGGTGACCTCGTCACGGGCCGGCGAGTAGTAGCGGATCCACAGCCGGCGGCGCTCGGAGATCGCACGGTCGACGTCCGCGAAGACCCCTCCCTCCGACTCGAACGTCACCGACAGGCGCGAGCTGGCACCCGCGGCCTCGCCGGCGGCGGTCTCCACCTTGGCGGTGGCGCGCAGCAGCGCCTGCCGGTCGCTCTCTCGCAGTCCGGGCAGGGTGGCCACGGCCCGCGCGGCCACGAGCAGCGCGGTCGCCTCGTCGGCGGCCAGCCGCAGGGGCTCGGCGGCCTCCGCGCCGAGGGCGGCCGGGTTGTGCCACCAGATGCGCTCACCGTCGGTGTCGATGTCGAGCAGATCACCCCCGCGGAAGCTGGTGCCGCACATGGGCAGCACATCGAGGTCCGAGACCAGCTCGTCCTCGGTGATCCCGAAGGCCCGGGCGACGTCCTCGATGCGCGCACCGGGGCGCTCCCGCAGATAGGTCACCAGGGAGAGCATCCGCCGGGTCTGGTCGATGGCGTTCGCGGGTCTGGCCGGTTTGGCTGCCACTGTGCTCCGTCCCCCTCCTCAGCCCTTGGCCACGGCACGCAGCCGGTCCACCACATCGGCCCGCAGCTCGGCCGGCTCCAGGACCACCACATCGGGCCCGAACTCGACCAGCCAGGCGTCGAGACCGTGCCCGTACGGAATCTCCAACTCGTCCCACCCGTCGCCGAGTTCCCGTACGGAGGTGGCTTTCGCCCGAAGGGGGTATCCCGCGCCCGTGCGCAGCCGGATCCGGGCCGAACGGTCCGCGGTCTCCCCCGCCCAGCCCGCCACGGTCTCACGGACCGTGACCACGTCGGGCACCTGCGCGGTGAAGCTGCCGCCGCGGCTGCGCACCTTGCCGGTGATCCGGGACAGCCGGAAGACACGCTCCGCGCCCCGGTCGCGGTCCCAGCCGGCCAGATACCAGTGGCCACGCCAGCACTCCAGCGCCCAGGGCTCCACATGCCGGGGCTCGGGCCGGGCGGCGTTGGCCTTGCGGTAGTCGAAGACGACGGGGCGGCGGTCCCGGCAGGCCAGCATCAGCGGCTCGAAGGCGGCCTCGTGCACGGGGATACGGGGCTCCAGGGCCCCATGGACCTCGTACGGGTCGACGTCCTCGGGCAGGCCCGCGGCGCGCAGCTTCTGCAGCGCACCGCTCGCCGCACCGGCAAGCCGGGCCTGCTGCCACACCTTGGCTGCCAGGCCGAGCGCGGCGGCCTCCTCGGCGTCGAGCGTGATGGGCGGGAGCCGGTTGCTGTCGTGGCGAGCGAGATAGCCGATCTCGCCGTCCAGGTTCTCCACGGTCTCGATGACCAGGCCCAGCTCGCGCAGATCGTCCTTGTCCCGCTCGAACATCCGGTTGAAGGAGTCGTCCGACCCCGCCTCGAGGTAGGCCTCGATGGACTCGCGCAGCTCGCGCTTGCTGAGCGGCCGGCGCGTCCCGAGCAGACACAGCGCCAGGTTCATCAGCCGCTCGGCCTTGGCAATGGCCATCGACGCCCTTCGCCTCCCTATGGTGCTTACGATCGAGACCGTACCGCTCGCGCGGGGCACGGCAAAAGCCGAGCGCCCATGCCCGGACGGGCATGGGCGCAAGATGATCGGTTCCGATCGCCCGCGTCGCATCGACCGCATCACATCGGCCGCATCGACCGCATCACATCGGCCGCACTGCGCCTGGGCCGTCCCGGCTGGGCGAGAGCCCCTCCGGGGGCCGGATTGGTGCGGCATCCTTCGGCGCCGTAGGGCCGAGGCCCGTCAAGAGCCGCCGGCCCAGGGTCGTCCGGAGGCGCGTCGGTCCAAGGCCGGCCCAGAGGCGTCGGTCCGGAACCCCGGTCCGCAGCCGGACCGGAGCGCTCCGCCCGGCCGACCCCGCCCCGGCCCGGGCGGGCGCCGGTGATCGGGGCTCGGATCAGACCGCGACCAGGTCGCAGACGAAGATCAGCGTCTCGCCCGGCTTGATACGGGCGCCGGCGCCACGGTCACCGTAGGCCAGGTGCGGAGGGATGGTCAGCTGGCGGCGGCCGCCGACCTTCATGCCCTGCACGCCCTGGTCCCAGCCCTTGATGACCTGGCCTACACCGAGCTGGAAGTTCAGCGGGGCGCCGCGGTTCCAGGACGCGTCGAACTCCTCACCGGTGGAGAAGGCCACGCCCACGTAGTGGACGGAGACGGTGTCGCCCGCCTTCGCCTCCGGACCGTCGCCCACCCAGATGTCCTGGATCTCGAGGTCGGCCGGCGGCTCGCCGCCCGGGAAGTCGATCTCGGGCTTCTCGATGCTCACGTCAAAAGCTCCTGCTTGTTCGGGTTGAGGCCATTGCGGCCGGAACGACACTCTCACATCGCCGCGAGGGTTTACATCTTCGCCAGGATGTCGACCGAGAACACCAGCGTGGAGTCCTTCTTGATGCCGCTGCCCTGGGGCGGGTTGTCGCCGTACCCCAGCTTCGGCGGGATGACGACCAGGACCCGGCTGCCCACCTTCTTGCCGGTGAGCCCCTCGGCCCAGCCCTTGACGACCTGCTGCAACGAGAACGACGTCAGCTGCCCGCGGCCGTAGGTGGAGTCGAACTCCTTGCCGGTGTCCCAGAGCACGCCCTTGTACTGCACCAGGACCGTGCTGTCCGCCGCGACCTGGGCCCCGTTCCCCTCGATCACGTACTTCGAGACCAGGCCCGTCGGGGGTTTCACCTTGGGGACGTCGATGGACGGGGCCTTGCCGTCGGTGTTGGTGCCGACCTTCGGCACGTTGGGGTCGTTCTGCGCCACGGCCTTGCCCTTGGCCGAGCTCTTCGCGTTGAACGTGTTCTCGATGTCCACCACGAACACCAGCGTGTCGGTGCCCTTGATGCCCGCCTGGGTGTTGCCCTGCGAGCCGTAGCCCCAGGTCGGGGGCACGGCCATCAGCACCCGGCTTCCGGCCTTCTTGCCCTGGAGCGCATACCGCCAGCCGTCGATGATGCCGCCCTGGGCGAGCTGGATGACCAGCGGCGTCTTGCGGTCGTAGGAGTTGTCGAAGACCTTCGCCGTGTCCCAGATCTGGCCCAGGTAGTTGGCCTGGATGTAGTCGTTCTCCGCAACGATCGGTCCGCTGCCCGCGATCACCGTCTTGACCGCCAAATCCTTGGGCGGGGAACCGGGGCCCTTCGCCACGGTCGGCTTCTCGTCGAACTTCGTCCCTGCGACGATCGCCGGCAGCGGCCCTTCGACGATCTTCGGCGGCGGGGCGGCGGCCGGAGCCGAGGCCGAGGGGGACGGGCTGGTGCTGGTCTTGCTCTTGCCGGATCCGTTGTCGCCGCATGCGGCGAGCGTGACCATTCCGGCGGGCAGAGCGGCAAGGAGCAGCGAGCGTCGGCGCACGATGGGGCCTCGTATCGATCGATCTTGTCGGTTGTCGTGCGCGCAACTCTACGGCGTGCGAAGGGCGCCGTACGGCAAACGTACGGCGCCCGCGTTGCGCTCCCGCCGGCGGCGGGAACGCATCCTTCACATTCCGGCGATCAGCTTCTCCACCCGGTCGTCCACCGAACGGAACGGGTCCTTGCACAACACGGTGCGCTGCGCCTGGTCGTTCAGCTTCAGATGCACCCAGTCCACCGTGAAATCGCGGCGCTGTTCCTGTGCACGCCGGATGAAGTCGCCGCGCAGCCGCGCCCGAGTGGTCTGCGGGGGAACCGACTTGCCCTCGAAGATCTTCAAGTCGTTGCAGATCCGGGTGGCTTGGCCCTTCTTCTCCAGCAGGTAGTACAAGCCGCGACGACGGTGGATGTCGTGATATGCGAGGTCTATCTGCGCGACCCGCGGGTGCGACATCGTCATGTTGTGCTTGGCGCGATACCGCTCGATGAGCTTGTACTTCATCACCCAGTCGATTTCGGTATCGATCCGGTCCAGGTCCTCCGACTCGATCGCGTCCAGCGTACGGCCCCACAGCTCCAGGACCTGCTCGACCGTGCCCGTACGGATGCCGCGGCGCTCGCAGAAGTCCACGGCCTTCTCGTAGTACTCGCGCTGGACCTCCAGCGCGGAGGCCTCACGGCCGCTCGCCAGGCGCACCTTGCGGCGGCCCGTGATGTCATGGCTGACCTCGCGGATGGCCCGGATCGGGTTCTCCAGGGTGAGATCCCGCATCACCGTGCCCGCCTCGATCATGCGCAGCACCAGGTCGGTGGCGCCGACCTTGAGCAGCATCGTCGTCTCCGACATGTTCGAGTCGCCGACGATGACATGCAGACGGCGGTAGCGCTCGGCGTCGGCGTGCGGCTCGTCCCGCGTGTTGATGATCGGCCGGGAACGCGTGGTCGCCGAGCTGACGCCCTCCCAGATGTGCTCGGCCCGCTGGCTCACGCAGTAGACCGCGCCCCGCGGGGTCTGCAGCACCTTGCCCGCGCCGCACAGCAGCTGCCGTGTGACCAGGAACGGGATCAGGATGTCCGCGAGCCGGGAGAACTCTCCGTGCCGCGCCACCAGATAGTTCTCATGGCAACCGTAGGAGTTGCCCGCCGAGTCCGTGTTGTTCTTGAAAAGATAGACGTCGCCCGCGATTCCCTCCTCGTGCAGGCGGCGCTCGGCGTCGACCAGCAGTCCCTCGAGAATGCGCTCGCCGGCCTTGTCGTGGGTGACCAGTTCGGTCACATTGTCACATTCCGGTGTCGCGTATTCCGGATGTGAGCCCACGTCGAGATAGAGACGGGCCCCGTTGCGCAGAAAGACATTGCTGCTGCGGCCCCATGACACGACACGGCGGAAGAGGTACCGCGCCACCTCGTCAGGCGACAGGCGGCGCTGTCCCCTGAACGTGCACGTGACGCCGTACTCGTTCTCCAGCCCGAAAATGCGGCGGTCCATGACTGAACATTACGCCCGATCCCCCGAGCTGAAACGGGGTTCGACGGCACGGTTTGGATCATTTTCCCATGAAGCCGCAACCACCGCCCCCTCCGCGGGAGCTGCCAGGACCCGTCCGGTGGCCAGCAGGACCAGAAACGACACCACCCCCGCGACACCCGGCACCGCGAACCCCCACCGGGCCCCGCCCGCCTGCACCACCGGCCCCGCCACGCCCGTACCGACCGAGGCCCCCACGGTGAACGTCGTCACAAGCCAGGAGAACGCCTCGGTGACCGTCCCCCTCGGCGCATGCCGGTCCACGATGATGAACGCGCAGGCGATACACGGCGCCAGGAACACCCCCGCCAGCACGGCCAGCAGCACCATGGCCACCGCACCCGGTACCAGCGTCAGCGGCAGATAACACACCGCCAGAAGCCCCACCAGCACACGCAGTCGCCGCTCGGGCGCGCCGGGCCACCTCCGCGCCCCGTACAGCATGCCCCCGGCGAGCGCGCCGAGCCCCACACCCGCCATCAGCCACCCGTACACCGTGTCCCCACCGTGGCCGTCGGCGTACGACACCGCCGCCACCGTGATGGAACCGAGCGCGATACCGACGCACAGAAACGCCCCGAGGAGCGCCAGCAGGCCCGGCGAGCGCAGAGCACCCAGCCAGTGCGCGGCACGCGGCGCCGACCGCCACGCCCGCGACGGCGGGGAGAGGACCACCGACAGCGCGCCCAGCACCCCGACGACGCTGAGCACCACCAGCGCCACCCGCGCCGACCACAGGGACGCGCACAGCGTGACCAGCAGCGGTCCGACGGTGAACATCACCTCCTGGGCGACCGCGTCCATCGCGTACGCGGTGTGCACCTGCTCCTCCCGGCGCAGCACGGACGGCCACAGAGCCCGCAGGCCGCCCTCCAGGGGCGGCGTGAACAGCCCCGCGACCGCCATCGCGGCATACGCCACCACGCGCGGCTCCAGGCCCGTCAGGGCGAAGGCGGCCATGGCGAGGGCCGAGACCAGCGCGGCGGGCAGCTGGACGCGCGGCTGGCCGTGCAGGTCGACCAGCCGGCCGAGCAGCGGCTGCCCCGCGGCGTTGGCCACCCCGTACACCGCCGCGAGAACGCCCGCGAGGCTGTACGTACCGCCCTCGGCACGCACGAAGAGCACCACCGCGATCGCCGCGGTGGCGTTCGGCAGCCGGCCCACGAGCGTCCCGACGAGCAGACGCGCGGCGTGCTTCGCCCTCAGGATCTCCAGATAACCCGCGGCCATCCCGCCCTCTCCCTGCTTCCGCGCGCGGCCATCACGCGCTCCCGCGTGCCGCCTGCGCGCCCTGTCCGTGCCGTCTCCGGGCGGATTCCGCCCGCTCCGAGCCGATTCCGGTCCGCTGTCCGGGCTCCTTTTCAGGCCCTTCCCGGGCCGCTTCCGTGTCGGCCACAGGCGACGTTGTACGTATAACGTCGCCTGCCATACGTACCATGTGCGCTGTCCACGAGTCCAGACGAAAGAGCAGGCCCACGGTGGCATCAGGTAGCACGCGACCCACGAGCCGCGATGTCGCCCAGTCCGCCGGAGTCTCCCAGGCCGCGGTCTCCCTGGTCCTCGGCGACAAATGGCGCGGACGCGTCTCCGCGGCCACCGCCGAACGGGTGCGCCAGGCCGCACGGGAACTCGGCTACCGGCCCAACCTCGCCGCACGCAACCTCCGCCTCGGCCGTACCCGGACCGTCCTCCTCGTCGTCCCCGCCCTGACCACCGAGTTCTTCGCCGGCGTCTACACCGGAGCCGCCCGCATCGCCGCCCAGCACGGCTTCGGCGTCGTGCTCTACCCCTCCCCCGAAGGCGTCGGCCCCGCCAGAGACCCCTTCCACTCCGCCCAGGCGGCCCTCGACGGCGTGATCGCCTCCTCCATGGCCGCCGACGCCCTCACCGCCATCCACGGCGACCAGCTGCCGCTCGTGATGCTCGACAGCGACCCCCACGGCAGCCTCGGCGCCGCCACCGTCAACCTCGACATCGCCGACGGCGTACGCCAGGTGGCCGACCACCTGCTCGCCCTCGGCCACCGCCGCTTCCTCCACCTCGCCGCCGACGTCCCCTCCTGGACCTTCCGCATACGCGCACAAGAACTCGCCGCACGTCTCGCGGGCACCCCAGGCGCCACCCTGCGCACCACCCGCGCACCCATCGCCATCGAGGGCGCCCTCGCCGCCGCCGAGGCCGCCCTCGCCGCCCCCGGTCCCCGGCCCACCGCCCTCGTCTGCGACGACGACAAGCTCGCCGCCGGCGCCTACAAGGCCGCCCGGCGCCTCGGCCTGCGCATCCCCGAGGACCTGTCCGTCACCGGCCTCGACGACCTCGCCCTCGCCACGGCCCTCGACCCGGAGCTGACCACCGTCCGCCTCGACGCGGAACTCTTCGGCGAACGGGGCATGCACGCCCTCCTCGCCGTCCTGGACGGCCGGACACCGGAACAGGGAGACATACCCGTCGATCTCGTCGTACGGGGTTCCACGGCGCCGCCGCCCGGCTCCTGACACACCGCGGACTTCCGACCCGCGACGCGCAACGCCGCGTGCCCCGGCCGTTCTCGGCCGGGGCACGCGGCGACGCACCGATACGGGTCACGCCCCCCGCGGGGCGTGACGCCGGATCACTCCTCGTCCTCGGAGGACTCGGCCTCCGCCTCCGCGACGGTCGTCGCGCCGCCCGCCTCCAGCAACCGGGAGAGCTGACGGCCCACGATCCGCTTGAACTTCCGCTGCTGCGGACGCGTACGGTCCAGGACCGCGACCTCCAGGCGCTCGGCGGGGATCTCCCGCTCGCTGCCGTTCGTGTCGCGGGACAGCGCCTGCACCGCCAGCTTCAGCGCCTCCGCCAGGCTCATCCCGTCCCGGTGACGCTGGTCCAGGAAACCGCTGATCTGCTCCGCGTTGCCTCCGACCGCCACCGAGCCGTGCTCGTCCACGATCGATCCGTCGTGCGGCAGACGGTAGATCTGGTCGCCCTCCGGGGTCTCCCCCACCTCGGCGACCACCAGCTCCACCTCGTAGGGCTTCTCCGCCGCACTCGAGAAGATCGTGCCCAGCGTCTGCGCGTAGACGTTCGCCAGACCGCGGGCGGTCACATCGTGGCGGTCATAGGTGTAACCCCGCAGGTCGGCATAGCGGACACCGCCGATGCGGAGGTTCTCGTACTCGTTGTACTTGCCGGCCGCCGCGAAACCGATCCGGTCGTAGATCTCGCTGAACTTGTGCAGCGCACGGGACGGGTTCTCACCGACGAACACGATGCCGTCGGCGTACTGCATCACGACCAGGCTGCGGCCGCGCGCGATGCCCTTGCGGGCGTACTCCGCCCGGTCGGCCATGGCCTGCTGGGGGGAGACATAGAACGGCGTCGACACCGGTTATCCGTCCCTTTCTGTCAAAGTCACACGATCACCTTCACCACAACCAAGGGCCCGGCGTCAGAGCAGGGCGGCCTTCGGACCGTCCGGCTGGTCCAGCCGGTGCTGCAGGACCGCACGGGCGATGTCACCCGCCTCGTCCTCGGTGAGCCGGCGGAAGCCGTCCTCGGTGATCACGGTGACGATCGGATAGATCCGGCGCGCGACATCGGGACCGCCTGTCGCCGAGTCGTCGTCTGCCGCGTCGTACAAGGCCTGGACCACCAGCGTGGTGGCCTGCTCCTCGGTCAGATCATCACGGTAGAGCTTCTTCATGGCGCCGCGCGCGAAGATCGAGCCGGAACCCGTGGCCGCGTAGCCGTATTCCTCGGAGCGGCCGCCCGTCACGTCGTAGGAGAAGATGCGGCCCTTCTCGCGGTCCATGTCGTACCCGGCGAAGAGCGGCACCACGGCAAGGCCCTGCATGGCCATGCCCAGGTTGGAACGGATCATGGTCGACAGGCGGTTCGCCTTGCCCTCGAGGGACAGCTGAGCGCCCTCGACCTTCTCGAAGTGCTCCAGCTCCAGCTGGAACAGCTTCACCATCTCCACGGCGAGGCCGGCGGTGCCGGCGATGCCGACCGCCGAGTACTCGTCCGCGGGGAACACCTTTTCGATGTCCCGCTGGGCGATCACATTGCCCATGGTCGCCCGGCGGTCACCCGCGAGCACGACGCCCCCCGGGAACGTCGCGGCCACGATGGTGGTGCCGTGCGGGGCCTCGATCACGCCCTGGGTGGGCGGCAGCTGCCGTTTGCCGGGCAGCAGCTCGGGCTGGTGCTCGGAGAGGAAGTCCATGAAGGACGACGACCCGGGCGTCAGGAAGGCAGCCGGTAGACGCCCGGTGCTACGAGGGTTGGCTTCCACGCGTTTCCTTCCAGATAGTCGGCAGCTCGGTACATCGCTTCGGGGTCCTCCCCCAACAGGCCGAGGCCGGAATTGCAGTTGAAGCACAGTACGCCACGGACCCTACCCGTCTCATGACGGTGATCAACCCGGGTTGCCGGAGCTGCCCGGCAGACACAGCAGACACCCCCTGAGAGGCCCTGAGAGGCCCTGAGAGGCGATCAGCCGGTCGCGCACGCGCGGCGGCGGTGCCGCATGCCGTCGAGGTTCGTCCGCTTGACGGCGAAGGCTGCGCGCGGATCGACCTCGCCGCACCGCCCGCAGCGCTTCGTCCCAGGCCTCGTCGCCACCCCTGCCCCTCACCCGCCTTCGAATCGAAGGGGAAGACGGGCTACTGCCCACCCTTCTGAACGAAGGAACGCACGAAGTCCTCTGCGTTTTCCTCGAGTACGTCGTCGATCTCGTCCAGAACCGAGTCCACGTCGTCGCTCAGCTTCTCGTGCCGCTCCTTCAGGTCCTCGGTAGCCTGCGCGTCCTGCGCCTGCTCCTCGACCTCCTCGGTGGAGCGCGTGGCCTTCTGCTGTCCGCCGCCGGTGTCCTTGGTCGCCATAACCCTCACCCCGCTCAGTTCGCCCGACATGGTCGGCATTCCTGCCGATCGGTGATGATCAGACCCTACAAGCCCGGTCCGACATCGGCCCCGTGGTTGCTCCAACGTACGGGGACCGCCTCGATGATTCCCGGGCGCCGGGATTTACTACCCTGCCCGGCCGAGGCGCCCGTACACCCGCTCAGCCGCCGGAGAGCACCCTGACCAGGTCCTCCGCCGTACGGCAGCGGTCCAGCAGCGCCTTGACGTGATTACGCGTTCCGCGAAGCGGTTCCAGGGTTGGAACGCGCTGCAGCGAGTCCCGGCCCGGGAGATCGAAGATCACCGAGTCCCAGGAGGCCGCCGCGACGTCGTCCGCGTACTGCTCCAGGCAGCGGCCGCGGAAGTACGCGCGCGTGTCCTCCGGCGGCTTTGTGCGGGCCCGCTCGACCTCGGCCTCGTCCAGGAGCCGCTTCATGCGCCCACGGGCCACCAGACGGTTGTAGAGGCCCTTCTCGGCCCGTACGTCGGCGTACTGGAGGTCCACCAGATGGAGCCGGGCGGCGTCCCAGTCGAGGCTGTCGCGGCGCCGGTATCCCTCCATGAGCTCGCGTTTGGCGACCCAGTCCAGTTCGCCGGCCAGGCTCATGGGGTCCCGCTCCAGGCGGTTCAGCGTGTCCTCCCAGCGGGAGAGCACGTCCTTGGTCTGGTCGTCGGCGTCGGCCCCGAAGCGCTCCTCCACGTACTTGCGCGAGAGCTCGTAGTACTCCATCTGGAGCTGGACGGCGGTGAGTGTCCGGCCGCTGCGGAGCGTGACGAGGCGCTTGAGTCCGGGATCGTGTGAGACCTGGTGGAGGGTGCGGACGGGCTGGTCGACGGCGAGGTCGACGGCGATGAAGCCGTCCTCGATCATCGACAGGACCAGGGCGGTCGTGCCCAGCTTGAGGTAGGTCGAGATCTCCGACAGGTTCGCGTCGCCGATGATCACGTGGAGGCGGCGGTATTTCTCCGCGTCCGCGTGCGGTTCGTCCCGTGTGTTGATGATGGGCCGCTTGAGTGTCGTCTCGAGGCCGACCTCGACCTCGAAGTAGTCGGCGCGCTGGCTGAGCTGGAAGCCGTGTTCGTGGCCGTCCTGGCCGACGCCGACGCGGCCGGCGCCGGCGATGACCTGGCGGGAGACGAAGAAGGGCGTGAGGTGGCGCACGATGTCGGAGAAGGGGGTCTCCCGCTTCATCAGGTAGTTCTCGTGCGTGCCGTAGGAGGCGCCCTTGTTGTCGGTGTTGTTCTTGTAGAGGTGGATCGGCTGGGCTCCGGGAAGCTGGGCGGCGCGTTCCGCGGCCTCGGCCATGATCCGCTCGCCGGCCTTGTCCCAGAGGACGGCGTCGCGGGGGTTGGTCACCTCGGGGGCGCTGTATTCGGGGTGGGCGTGGTCGACGTACAGTCGCGCGCCGTTGGTGAGGATCACATTGGCCAGGCCGATGTCCTCGTCGGTGAGCTGGCTGGCGTCGGCGGCCTCGCGGGCGAGGTCGAAGCCTCGCGCGTCCCGCAGCGGGTTCTCCTCCTCGAAGTCCCAGCGGGCCCGGCGGGCCCGGTGCATCGCCGCCGCGTAGGCGTTGACGATCTGGGATGAGGTGAGCATGGCATTGGCGTTGGGGTGGCCGGGGACGGAGATGCCGTACTCCGTCTCGATGCCCATTACTCGCCGTACGGTCATGCGGCCCTCCTTGCCAGGCGGCGCCCTCGGTCGGGGGCGGCGCTCAAGTACCGCTGGTGCTCCGGTGCGCGTGCGGTGCCCGTCCCCGCACGGCGCGACGCGGTGGTACGAAAGAGCCTAGAACGCCTTTGCGCTGGTGGGGAGATCATTTGCGTCATTGCCTTGCTCCGGCCGTGTCCGGAAAAGGGTCGGCTGCGGGTACCCGATGACGGGACCCGCAGCCGTCCTGCCTTTTACAGGTACTGACCGGTGTTCGCCACCGTGTCGATGGAGCGTCCGGTGTCCGCGCCCTGCTTTCCGGTGATCAGGGTACGGATGTAGACGATCCGCTCGCCCTTCTTTCCGGAGATGCGGGCCCAGTCGTCGGGGTTGGTGGTGTTGGGCAGGTCCTCGTTCTCCTTGAACTCGTCCACACACGCCTGGAGGAGGTGGGAGACCCTGAGGCCTTTCTGGTTGTGTTCGAGGAAGTCCTTGATCGCCATTTTCTTGGCGCGTCCGACAATGTTTTCGATCATGGCGCCGGAATTGAAGTCCTTGAAGTAGAGGACTTCCTTGTCACCGTTGGCGTAGGTGACCTCCAGGAAACGGTTCTCGTCGGACTCGGCGTACATCTGTTCCACGGCGGTCTGGATCATGCCCTGGACGGTGGCCGCCTTGTCGCCCCGGTGCTCGCTGACGTCGTCGGCGTGCAGGGGGAGGTTCTCGGTGAGGTACTTGCCGAAGATGTCCCTGGCCGCTTCGGCGTCGGGACGCTCGATCTTGATCTTGACGTCGAGGCGGCCGGGTCGCAGGATCGCCGGGTCGATCATGTCCTCGCGGTTCGAGGCGCCGATGACGACCACGTTCTGCAGGCCCTCCACGCCGTCGATCTCGGCGAGCAGCTGGGGGACGATGGTGTTCTCCACGTCCGAGCTGACGCCGGAGCCGCGGGTGCGGAAGAGCGACTCCATCTCATCGAAGAAGACGATGACGGGGGTGCCCTCGCTGGCCTTCTCCCGGGCGCGCTGGAAGACGAGGCGGATCTGCCGCTCGGTCTCGCCGACGTACTTGTTCAGCAGCTCGGGGCCCTTGATGTTGAGGAAGAAGCTCTTCCCGGCGGCCTGGCCGGTGACCTCGGCGACCTTCTTCGCCAGGGAGTTGGCCACGGCCTTGGCGATGAGGGTCTTGCCGCACCCCGGAGGGCCGTAGAGCAGGACGCCCTTGGGCGGGCGCAGTTCGTGCTCCTTGAAGAGGTCGGGGTAGAGGTAGGGCAGCTCGACCGCGTCGCGGATGGCTTCGATCTGGCCCGCGAGGCCGCCGATCTGCTCGTAGCCGATGTCGGGGACCTCTTCGAGGACGAGTTCCTCGACCTCGCTCTTCGGTACGACCTCGTAGACATAGCCGGAGCGGGGTTCGAGCAGAAGGGCGTCGCCGGGTCGGATGGTGACGTCCAGCAGCGGCTCGGCGAGCCGTACCACCCGTTCCTCGTCGGTGTGCCCGAGCACCAGGGCGCGCTCGCCGTCCTCGAGGACTTCCTTGAGGGTGACGATGTCCCCGACGCGCTCGAACTCCATGGCCTCGACCACGTTGAGCGCTTCGTTGAGCATTACTTCCTGGCCGCGGCGGAGTTCCTCGAGCTCCACGCTGGGGCTGACGTTCACCCGGAGCTTGCGGCCTCCGGTGAAGATGTCGGCCGTGCCGTCCTCGTTCGCCTGCAGGAAGACACCGAAGCCGGCCGGCGGCTGGGCGAGCCGGTCGACCTCCTCCTTGAGGGCCACGATCTGGTCGCGGGCCTCACGGAGCGTGTTGGCGAGCCGCTCGTTCTGCGCGGACACGCCGGCCAGGTTGGTCTGCAACTCGACGATCCGCTCTTCGAGAATCCTCGTGTGTCGCGGAGAGTCGGCGAGCTTGCGTCGCAGGACGGCGATCTCCTGCTCAAGGTAGGCGATCTGCCCGGCCGGGTCCTCGGACCCTCGTCCCGGGCGGATGCCGCGGTTAATGTCGTCGTCGTGGGCTGCCACGGTCCTCACCTCCTCCAAGGGGAGCTGGACGCTTCCAGACCCTACCTGGGTGGGTGTCGATTGAAACCCCTAGATCACAAAGACTGTCGAGGTGTGTCCGATCTTCACCCTTGCGCTCTCCCTCACGCCAGGGGAATACCCACCGAACATGATTGGAAAGCGGCCGAGGGTAGGGTCGGAGTGTTCAACACCCGTCAGGGCTGGCCGGATTCCCGGGGCCGCTCTGCGCAGAAAACGGCAGGAGAGATGACCGTGCAGCAGGCCGAAGTCGACGGCGAGGCGCTGGAGGTCTGGATCGACCAGGATCTGTGTACTGGCGACGGCATCTGTGCCCAGTACGCGCCCGAGGTCTTCGAGCTGGATATCGACGGCCTGGCCTACGTGAAGGGTCCGGAGGACGAGCTTCTGCAGGCCAAGGGGGCCACAACCCCCGTGCCGCTGCCGCTTCTCACGGATGTGGTCGACTCGGCGCGGGAGTGTCCCGGTGAGTGCATCCATGTACGTCGGGTTTCGGACAAGGTGGAGATCCACGGCCCTGACGCCGAGTGATCGTACGACCACAGGCTGTCATGCATGTCTGTTTTCTCACACCGGGTTCGCCCGCCCGACGCCCCGGTGCCCCCGGGCGGTCATGCGGACGTGGGTCCCGGGGGTGGTGAGCGGCGTCACACGGTCCGGGCGGCGGAGGGGGTGGAGCGGATGAACGCGCCGCCCTTCCACCGCCATTCGGCGGAGCTCTTCACGTCGGGGCAGCAACTCGGTACGTCGGCCGAGGAGTAGCCGAGCAGGGTCGCGGTGACGGCGGCGTCCCGGACGGCGAGGCCCGTGACCGTGAGGCGGTCCTTGGGGTCGACGAGGGTGGCGACGACACGGGGTTCGGTGGCGCCGGCGGCCTGGGTGAGGACGTAGGCGCCGTCGGGCGGGGTGCCCATGCTCGCGTCGCAGTGGACGACGGCCACGGTCTCGGGGCGGCCGTCACCGTCGAGGTCGCCGGTGGCCTTCTTCGCGACGAGCACCTTGGTGGGGCCGCAGTCGAGGGGGAAGTGGACCTTGGCGGGGTCGGGGGGCATGGCCGTGGCGGAGGCCGCCCTGGCCCGGGGCTGGGGCTGGGCCGCGGTCGCGGAACCGGGTTGCAGCAGGGAGGTCAGCGCGATCACGCCGGAGACCGCGGTGGCTGTGGCGACCCAGTGGATGGGCCGGGTGGTGGTGTGCGCGAGTTCCGGAACGGCGGGGTGCTGCACGAGAGAAGTGTCTCCTGTGAGGGCTGTGCCGGTGGGGGTGCCCCGCATCGTGCCACACGTCACAGTGCGGGGGAACGGCGGGTGCCGACTTCCGGTGGCGCTTCAGGGTTCCGCGGTGGGCGGGGCCCCAACGGGCGAGCGCCGTGGTGGAGTTCCGCTGAGGGTACGGGAACTCGGCCACGGCGCTCGTGCGTTGGATGCGGTGCGGGACCGGCTCAGCGGCCGGCGCCTCCGTCCGCGTTGGGGCCGGCGTAGTCCTCGCCGTAGGCGCCCTTGGCGGGGCGGCGGCGGCGCATGGGCGGCTCGACGCCGTCGGCGAGGCGGCGGGCGGTGAGGAGGAAGCCGGTGTGGCCGATCATCCGGTGGTCCGGGCGGACAGCCAGGCCTTCGATGTGCCAGTTGCGGATCATCGTCTCCCAGGCGGTCGGCTCGTTGAAGCAGCCGATCTCGCGGATGGACTCGACGGTCCGGGCGAGCTGGGTGGTGGTGGCCACGTAGCAGCACAGGATGCCGCCGGGGACGAGTGCCTTGGAGACGGCCTCCAGGCACTCCCAGGGGGCGAGCATGTCGAGGATGACACGGTCGACGTCGGTGTCGTTCAGGTTGTCCTGGAGGTCGCCGACGGTGAGCTGCCAGGCGGGGTGCGGTCCGCCGAAGTAGCGCTCGACATTGGCCTGCGCGATCTCGGCGAAGTCGGCGCGGCGCTCGTAGCTGTGGAGCGAGCCCTGGTCGCCGATGGCGCGCAGCAGGAAGCTGCTGAGCGAGCCGGAGCCGACGCCGGCCTCCACGACGCGGGCGCCGGGGAAGATGTCGGCGAAGGCGAGGATCTGCCCCGCGTCCTTGGGGTAGACGACGGCTGCCCCGCGGGGCATGGACAGGACGTAGTCGGGGAGCAGGGGGCGCAGCGCGAGGTAGGCGACGTTCCCGGTGGTGCGGACAACGCTGCCCTCGGGTGCGCCGATCAGTTCGTCGTGCGGGAAGGAACCCTTGTGGGTGTGAAAGTTCTTCCCGGCTTCGAGCGTGAACGTGTAGTGGCGGCCCTTGGGGTCGGTCAGCTGTACCTGGTCCCCGACCTTGAAGGGCCCGCGACGGCGGGCGGCACCGGTCGGTTCGGACATGTGACCAGCCTACCGGTCGCGGAAGGGGCCACCGACCACGCGAAGAGCGCGGGGGCTCAGCTGGGGCGGGCCATGGCCTTCACGAAGGCGCGCTCTACGTCCGCGGCGGACAGGACGCCGTAGATCTCGCCGTTCTCCTCGACGACGAGGTATTCGGTGGCGGGGGCGGCGCGCAGGGCGTCGAGGAGGTCCTCGCCGGCGAGTTCCGCGGAGACGCGCATGCCGTCGGTGAGCTCCTGGGCGAGTTCGCTGGCGTTGACCCAGGGCCGGCGGTGCTCGGGTACGCCGGCGATGGCGGACTCACGGACGAGCGAGAGGGGCCGGCCGTGGCCGTCGACGACGACGAGGGCTCGGGCGCCGGCGGCGTTGGCGCGGCGCAGGGCCTCGGACAGGGAGGTGTCGCTCTCGACGGGGACGGCGCGGCGGGTGAGGGCGCGGGCACGCAGTTCGGGCAGGTGTTCGCGCAGCCGGGCCATGCGGAGGCTGTTGCCGGCGCCGGTCCAGATGATGGCGGCGAGGATGGCGGCGAGCAGGGCGTCGGTGACGGTGTCCATGCCCACGTTGTCCTCGGCGGTGGAGCCGAGGGCGCCCGACTGGGTGAGCAGCGGCAGGCCGATCAGGACCGCGATGGCGAGGGCGCGGCCGACCCAGGCGGCGGCGACGGTGCCGCTCATCGGCCGGCCGGTGATCTTCCAGACGACGGCGCGCAGCATGCGGCCGCCGTCGAGGGGGAGGCCGGGGAGCAGGTTGAATGCGGCCACGATGAGGTTGGAGACCATCAGCCCGGCCAGCAGGACGCCGGGGACGGTGCCGGGCTGGACGAGCCGCATGGCGAGGTGGAAGATCCCGGCCAGCACGAGGGAGAGCAGGGGGCCCACGAAGGCGAGGACGAACTCCCTGCCCGGGGTCTCCGCCTCTTTCTCGATCTCGGAGACGCCGCCGAAGAACTGGAGCTGGATGCGCCGCACCGGGAGCTTGAAGCGGAGGGCGGCGACGGTGTGGGCCAGCTCGTGGACGAGGACGGAGGCGTAGAAGGCCACCGCGAAGAAGAGGGAGACGAGGTAGCGGGCGGCGCCGAGCTGGGGCAGCACGCGGTCGAGCTGGCCGCCGAACACCCAGGTGATCAGGGCGGCGACGAGGAACCAGCTGGGGGCGACGTAGACGGGGACGCCGAAGGGCCGGCCCATGAGGATGCCGCCGCCGGGTTCTCTGGGGCGCTGTGGGGGGCGCCCCTGGCCGGCGATTCCGGAGTGGGCGTGGCCGTGGGCCGGGTGCAGGTCGCGGCCGGGGGCGGAGGGCGGTGTGGTGGTGTCGTGCGGCTCGGGGGCCGTTCGGCCGGCGGAGTGAGCCGGGTCCGGCCGCGGCGCGGGGTGTGCCGGGGAATCAGGCTCGGCGTCGTGCCGGTCCTCCCGGTCCGGCGGGGTGCCGTCGTCGTCCGTGGCCGGGGCCGGTTCGCCGTCGGCGGGGGCCTGCGTCCGGGGCTCCTCGGGCAGCGCGCGCGCCGGTTCCCGCGGCGCGGTCGGCTCGGTCGTCGGGCGAGGCCGGTCCTGCCCGGGGCGCGCGGTGTCGGCGGGCCGCGTCGGGGGGGCCGCCTCGGGGTCGGTCGGCCCGCCGTTTCCGGGGCGCGGCTGTCCGCTCCCGCCGCTCTCGTCCACGATGTCCCCTCGATCGAAGCGTCTCCCCGGCCCCGGTTGGTGCCGGGTGGGAGGGTCTGGGTCGATGGTATTCGGCCGTCGCGTCGCGTTCCGCCCCGGCACCCCCTCTGTTCTCCCCGCCGTCGCACGAACCACGCGGCCGTGCCGGTGCCCGGAACCCGCCGGGCCGGTGGGAGCGGCCGTGTCACTGTCAGTGGCGGGCCGTATGGTCTGTGGGCATGGATACCAGCACCGACGGCTCCGCCGAGCAGTCCGCCGTGGCCGCCGCGCCTCCGGCGTCGCTGTCGCCCTCGCGCGCCGGCGACTTCATGCAGTGTCCGCTTCTCTACCGCTTCCGGGTGATCGACAAACTGCCCGAGAAGCCAAGCGAGGCGGCGACCCGGGGGACGCTGGTGCACGCGGTACTGGAGCGGCTGTTCGACGCGCCCGCGGTCGAGCGGACCGCGCCCCGGGCCAAGTCCCTCATCCCGGGCCAGTGGGACCGGCTGCGGGAGACCCGACCGGAGGTCGCGGAGCTGTTCGCGGACGATCCGGAGGGTGGGCGGCTGGCGCGCTGGCTCGGCGAGGCGGAGCAGCTCGTGGAGCGCTGGTTCACGCTGGAGGACCCGACCCGTCTGGAGCCGGCCGAGCGCGAGCTGTTCGTGGAGGCGGAGCTGGATTCCGGGCTGAAGCTGCGCGGGATCATCGACCGTGTCGACGTCGCGCCCACGGGTGAGGTGCGGATCGTCGACTACAAGACGGGCAAGGCGCCCCGGCCCGAGTACGCCGAGGGCGCGCTGTTCCAGATGAAGTTCTACGCCCTGGTGGTGTGGCGGCTGAAGAGGATCGTCCCGCGGCGGCTTCAGCTCGTCTATCTCGGCAGTGGCGATGTGCTGACATACGACCCGGTGCTCGCGGATCTGGAGCGCGTCGAGCGCAAGCTGCACGCACTGTGGGAGGCGATCCGGCGGGCGACGGAGACGGGTGTCTGGCGGCCGCGCCCCACCAAGCTGTGCGGCTGGTGCGACCACCAGGCCGTCTGCCCGGAATTCGGCGGCACTCCCCCGCCGTATCCACTGCCGGTGCGGGTCCGTGACGGGGGCGCGGCCGAGGGGACGGGGGTCGCCGCCCCGGAGACGCAGCCGGTACCGGCCCCCGGCGGGGCGGCCGAGGGAACGCAAGCCGGCACCCCGGAGACACAGCCGCTGCCGGCCCCCGGCGGGGCGGCCGAGGGAACGCAAGCCGGCACCCCGGAGACACAGCCGCTGCCGGTACCGGCCCCCGGCGGGGACGCGATCGCAGGCCCGGTGGGCGTCACCGGGGAAACGGTGCCGGCCCCCGGCGGCGAGACGCCCGCCGGCCCGGCGGGCGTCCCCGGGGAGGTGTGGTCGGCGGCGGTCAGGGTGCCCGAATCGGACGGGGCCGAGCAGGGCAGAATGGGGCCGGACTAGCGAAGGAGACTTACGTGGCCATCCGCGTCCTACTGGTCGACGACCAGCCGCTGCTGCGCACGGGCTTCCGGATGATCCTGGAGGCCGAGCAGGACATCGCGGTCGTCGGCGAGGCCGGAGACGGCCTCCAGGCGCTCGACCAGGTGCGTGCCCTCCAGCCCGATGTGGTCCTGATGGACATCCGCATGCCGCGGATGGACGGGGTGGAGGCGACCCGGCAGATCACCGGGCCCGGGCGGGACGGCCCGGCGAAGGTGCTGGTGCTGACCACCTTCGATCTCGACGAGTACGTGGTGGAGGCGCTGCGCGCCGGTGCCAGCGGCTTTCTCCTCAAGGACGCGCCGGCCGACGAGTTGGTGCAGGCGATCCGCGTGGTCGCGGCGGGCGAGGCGATGCTCGCTCCGAGCATCACACGCCGTCTGCTCGATAAGTACGCGGGGCATCTGCCGTCCGGGGACGAGCCGGTTCCGGACACCCTGCACACCCTCACCGAACGTGAGGTGGAGGTGCTGAAGCTGGTGGCGCGCGGCCTGTCCAACGCCGAGATCGCCGCCGACCTGTTCGTCAGCGAGACCACGGTCAAGACGCATGTGGGTCATGTGCTGACGAAGCTGGGACTGCGGGACCGGGTGCAGGCCGCGGTGTACGCGTACGAGAGCGGGCTGGTGCGCCCCGGCGCGCAGTAGTCGCGGCCGCGCGAGAGCGCGGCATCCTCACGGCCGCCTCGAACGGCCCGCCCGCCGTGGGACGTTGGGCGATGTTCCGCACATACATGCCAAGACCCCCCGGGCCGGACGGCCCGGGGGGTCTTGGCATGCGCGTCGGATCAGCCGCTCACACCGCGGCCGAGCTCCCACAGCTGCAGCGTGGAGGAGGAGTTCATCGCGTACTCGCTGCCCGTGATGTCATCCCGGGTGGCGACGTACTGCTTGCCCTGCCACAGCGGGAGGATCGGCACGTCGTCGGCGACGATGTCCTGGATGTCGGTGAGGCTCTTCGACGCGGTGAGACGGTCGGCCTCACGCCGGGACTGCGGGATCAGCGTGTTGCGGATCTCGGTGTTGTCGTACGGCGAGCCGAGGGTGTTGTCCTTGTCGAGGAACGGCGCGAGGTAGTTGTCGGCGTCCGGGAAGTCGGGGAACCAGCCCATGCCGTAGACGTCGTACGCGCCCTTCTTCTCGGCCGGGCGGAACTTGTCCCAGGGCGCGCCCTGGACATCGACGTCGAACAGCCCGCTGCCGTTGAGCTGCTCCTTGAGCACCTCGAACTCCTTGGCGGTGGCCGGGCCGTAGTGGTCGGTCGTGTAGTGCAGGGTCAGCTTCACCGGGGTGGTGATGTTCGCCTTGTTCAGCAGCGTGCGGGCCTTGGCCACGCTCGGGTCGCTGTACTTGTTGAAGAAGGCGTTGGAGTGGCCGGTGATGGTGGCCGGGACCAGCGAGTACAGCGCCTGGGCCTGGGAGCCGTACACCTTGGAGACCAGGGCGCTGCGGTCGATGACCTGGGCCATGGCCTGGCGGACGGCCTTGCTCTTCACCGACGGGGCATCGGTGTTGAAGCCCAGGTAGCGGATTTCGAGGCCCGGCATCTCGACGAGGTTGACGTTGCCGGACGTGTCGTTCTGGAGCTTGCGGATCTGGTCCGGGGACATCTGGCGGGTCATGACGTCGATGTCGCCCTTTTCGAGGGCGGCGCCCATGGCGTCGGCGTCCTTGAAGGACTCCAGAACCACCTTGTCGTTCTTGGGTTTCAGCAGGCCCTTGTAGTTGGGGTTCTTGCTGAAGGTGGCCTTGATCAGCTCGTTGTTGGAGACGTCGGCCTGCATGGTGTACGGGCCGGAGCCGTCGACCTGGAAGCCGTTGCGCAGCTTGTTCTTCTCGTAGTCCTTGGGGTTGACGATGCCGGCGACCGGCGTCGACAGCTTGAACGGGAAGGTGGCGTCCGCGGTCTTCAGATGGAAGATGACCTGGTTGTCGCCCTGCGTCTCGACGGTGTCGATGGTGGACAGCAGCGCGAAGACACCGCTGTCGGCCTTGAGGGAGAGGGCGCGTTCGATGGAGAACTTCACATCGGCCGCGGTCACCGGGTCGCCGTTGGAGAACTTCAGGCCGCTGCGCAGCTTGCAGGCGTAGCGCTCGTTGCCGGTGTCCGTGAAGCCGCAGCTCTCGGCGGCCTCGGGCTCGGGTTCGCCGTCGCCGCGGGGCTGGACCATCAACGTCTGCACGGTCTGCCGGAGGATGTTCCAGCTGCCGACGTCGTACGCGTACGCCGGGTCGACGGGCGCGGGCGTGTCGCCGGAGGCGGTGAACCGGTCGGTGGTTCCGACGACGATGGCGTCACCGCTCTTACCCCCGCTGTCGGACCCGCCGCAGGCAGCGAGGACGGGGGTGAGCAGACCGACGACGGCCGGCAGCACCAAAGTCTTGCGGTTCATGCTCGAGTTTCTCCAGGGCTGTTGGATCCGTGTATCCGTCAAGCAGGGGTGGTGCGAGGGATCACGGGGTTGTGGCGATGTTCTCGCGATGAGATTAGTCCGCGCCCGCACGAGGGTTCACCGCCACCGGAGTTGAGTTCCCATCACGCTGTGAAACCGGTTGCGGACGCACCGAAAAACCGCTCGGGGAAGGATTCGTGCAGCGTTCCATCAATCGGGACACAAGGGCCCGCCGGGGGCACCCGATCGGGGGTGATCTGCACACTTCGCCCACACTGTCGACCCCTGCGCACGTGACGAACATCACACCCTGAAGTCCGCGGGGCCGCACCCCAATTCGGCTGGGCGGCGGGGTATGAATTCATTCGGCTGGACACCCTGAGGTATTGCATCCATTCGGGATGCACGCTGGGTGAACGATCAGCGCATTTCCGTCATCAAACCACGGAGAAATGGCAGGTCGACCTCTTCGAGAGAGGCCACCACGGCGCGGCGGGGGGCGGGGGTGATGGGGGCGACCGACGGCACGGCGACCACCATGCAGCCGGCTGCCTCGGCGGCCGCGACACCGGTGGCGGTGTCCTCGACGACCGCGCACCGGGTGGGGTCGGCGCCGAGGCCCGAGGCCGCCAGGAGGTAGGGGTCCGGGAACGGCTTGGTGCGCTCCACCTCGTCGCCGGCGACGGTGAGCGCGAAGTACTGGGGGCCGATCGCGGCCAGAACCCGGTCGATGATGCGCCGGTGCGAGGCGGATACCAGGGCGGTGGGGATCTCGTGCGCCGCCAGCTCGGCCAGCAGCCGGGCGGCGCCGGGCATCAGGGGCAGTCTGTGGTCGATGCGGTCCTCGAACCCGTCGTTGAGCAGCACGCTGAGGTCCTCGAGGGAGATGTCGGCGCCGGTGGCCTCGATCAGGAAGCCGGCACTGCGCGTCATGGGGCCGCCCACCACGACATGGCGCCAGGAATCGTCGAGGGTGTGGCCGAGGGAGGCGAAGACCTCGACCTCGACGTCCCACCAGAAACCCTCGGTGTCCACCAGGGTGCCGTCCATGTCGAGGAGCACGGCCTGCAGGGCGGAGCCTTCGGCCGTACGGGTTCCGAGCGCGGGGACCGTGGTGGTCATCCGGCGTACCTCCTTCAAGGGACGACCAGGCCGGTTCCCGGAGGGGGAACCGGCCTGCGGTGGACCGACCAGTGTACGACGGTCGCGGGGAAAGTGCGTGGTGACACCGGCCGGGCGCGCCGCGCGCAGGCCGATGGCGCGCAGGCCGGTGGCCCGGGGCCCGTACCGGTGCGGCCCCCCACGCCGGGCGGGTCCGCACCCGTACGCCCGGTGTCGGTGCGTGCGCGCGGCACGCAGGTGTCGCTCCCGGGCGCAGCGCGCTCGCGGAGCCGGTCGGTGCGATGCACGCTCGCGGAGCCGTCGGGCGTGAGGTGCGCTCGCGAAGCCCGTCGACCCGAGGCGCGCTCGCGAAGCCGTCCGCCGTGACGTGCGCTCGCGGAGCCGTCCGGCGTGAGGCGCGCCGGACCGGCGCCAGGGCGCTATCGGGCGTTGAAGTACTTGGCCTCCGGGTGGTGGATCACGATCGCGTCCGTGGACTGCTCCGGGTGGAGCTGGAACTCCTCCGAGAGATGGACGCCGATCCGCTCCGGCTCCAGAAGCTCGGCGATCTTGGCCCGGTCCTCCAGGTCGGGGCAGGCGCCGTAGCCGAGTGAGAAGCGGGCGCCGCGGTACTTGAGGGCGAACATGTCCTCGATGTCGGCCGGGTCCTCGCCGGCGAAGCCGAGTTCGGCGCGCACCCGCGCGTGCCAGTACTCCGCGAGCGCCTCCGCCAGCTGCACGGACAGGCCGTGCAGTTCAAGGTAGTCGCGGTAGGAGTTCGACTCGAAGAGGCGCGCGGTCTCCTCGCCGATCCGGGAGCCGACGGTGACGACCTGGAAGCCCACGACGTCCTGTTCGCCGGACTCCTCGGGGCGGAAGAAGTCGGCGAGGCACAGCCGCCGGCCCCGGCGCTGGCGCGGGAAGGTGAACCGGGTGCGCTCGTTGCCCGCCTCGTCGAGGACGATCAGGTCGTCGTCCTTGGACACGCACGGGAAGTAGCCGTAGACGACGGCCGCTTGGAGAAGGTTCTCCGTCTGGAGCCGTTCGAGCAGGCCGCGCAGCCGAGGCCGGCCCTCGGTCTCGACGAGTTCCTCGTACGTCGGTCCCTCACCGGTGCGAGCCTGCTTCAGGCCCCACTGGCCCTTGAAGAGCGCGCCCTCGTCCAGCCAGGAGGCGTACTCCTTGAGCGGGATGCCCTTGATGACGCGGGTGCCCCAGAAGGGCGGGGCGGGCACGGGGTTGTCGGTGGCGACGTCGGAGCGGACATGACCCTCCTCGGGCCGCTCCTCGATCTCGACGGCGGCGGCCCGCACCCGGCGCTGCCGCAGTTCGGGCAGCTTCGCCCCGGGCACGCCCCGCTTGACACCGATGAGCGCGTCCATCAGACGCAGGCCCTCGAAGGCGTCGCGGGCGTAGCGGACCTCGCCCTCGTACAGCTCGTGCAGGTCCTGTTCGACATAAGCGCGGGTGAGCGCCGCGCCGCCGAGAATGACCGGGTAGGTGGCGGCGAGGCCCCGCTGGTTCAGCTCCTCCAGGTTCTCCTTCATGATCACCGTGGACTTGACCAGGAGCCCTGACATGCCGATGACATCGGCCCGGTGTTCCTCGGCGGCCTCCAGGATCGCGGAGACCGGCTGCTTGATACCGAGGTTGACGACGTTGTAGCCGTTGTTGGACAGGATGATGTCGACGAGGTTCTTGCCGATGTCGTGGACGTCGCCGCGCACGGTGGCGAGCACGATGGTGCCCTTGCCGGCCTCGTCGGTCTTCTCCATGTGCGGCTCGAGGTAGGCCACGGCGGACTTCATGACCTCGGCGGACTGGAGCACGAACGGCAGCTGCATCTGGCCGGAGCCGAACAGCTCACCGACGACCTTCATGCCGTCCAGGAGCGTCTCGTTGACGATGGTGAGGGCCTCGCGGGTCTCCAGGGCCGCGTCGAGGTCGGCTTCCAGGCCGTTCTTCTCGCCGTCGATGATCCGCCGCTTGAGGCGTTCGTCCAGCGGCAGCGCGGCCAGTTCCTCGGCCTTGCCCGCCTTCAGCGACTTGGCGGTGGCGCCCTCGAACAGCGCCATCAGCTTCTGAAGCGGGTCGTAGTCCTCGGTGCGGCGGTCGTAGATCAGGTCGAGGGCCGTGGTGACCTGTTCCTCGTCGAAGCGCGCGATCGGCAGGATCTTCGAGGCGTGCACGATCGCGGAGTCGAGCCCGGCCTTGACGCACTCGTCGAGGAAGACGGAGTTGAGCAGGATGCGGGCGGCCGGGTTGAGGCCGAAGGAGATGTTCGACAGCCCCAGGGTGGTCTGCACATCGGGGTGACGCCGCTTCAGCTCGCGGATCGCCTCGATGGTGGCGATGCCGTCCTTGCGGGACTCCTCCTGGCCGGTGCAGATGGTGAAGGTCAGGGCGTCGATGAGGATGTCCTCCTCCCGGATGCCCCAGTTCCCTGTCAGGTCGGCGATCAGCCGCTCGGCGATCTCCACCTTCTTCTCGGGGGTACGGGCCTGGCCCTCCTCGTCGATGGTCAGGGCGATGAGCGCGGCACCGTGCTCGCGTGCGAGGCGGGTCACCTTCGCGAACCGCGACTCCGGGCCGTCGCCGTCCTCGTAGTTGACCGAGTTGATGACGGCCCGGCCGCCGAGCTTCTCCAGGCCCGCGCGGAGGACGTCGACCTCGGTGGAGTCCAGCACGATCGGCAGGGTGGAGGCGGTGGCGAAACGGCCGGCGAGTTCCTCCATGTCGGCGACGCCGTCGCGGCCCACGTAGTCGACGCACAGGTCGAGCATGTGCGCGCCCTCGCGGATCTGCTCCCGGGCCATCTCCACGCAGTCGTCCCAGCGGCCCTGCAGCATGGCCTCGCGGAACTTCTTCGAGCCGTTGGCGTTGGTGCGCTCGCCGATCGCCAGATAGGCGGTGTCCTGGCGGAACGGCACGCTCTGGTAGAGGGAGGCGGCGCCCGGCTCGGGCCGCGGGCTGCGCTCGACCGGGGCGAGGCCGCGGACCCGCTCGACGACCTGGCGCAGATGCTCGGGGGTGGTGCCGCAGCAGCCGCCGACCAGGGAGAGCCCGTAGTCGCGGACGAAGTTCTGCTGGGCGTCGGCGAGGCCCTCCGGGCCGAGCGGGAAGTGCGCGCCGTCCTTGGTGAGCACCGGCAGTCCGGCGTTCGGCATGCACAGCAGCGGGATGCGCGCATGGCGGGTGAGATAGCGCAGATGCTCGCTCATCTCCGCGGGGCCGGTCGAGCAGTTGAGGCCGATCATGTCGATGCCGAGGGGTTCCAGCGCGGTCAGCGCCGCGCCGATCTCGGAACCGAGCAGCATGGTGCCGGTGGTCTCGAAGGCCATCGAGCACAGCAGCGGCACCTCGATGCCGGTGGCCTCCATGGCGCGGCGGGCGCCCAGGATCGAGGCCTTGGTCTGGAGCAGATCCTGGGTGGTCTCGACGATGAGGGCGTCGGAGCCGCCGGAGAGCAGGCCCTCGGCGTTGGCCTGGAAGCCGTCGCGGATCGTGGTGTAGGCGACGTGGCCGAGGGTGGGCAGCTTGGTGCCGGGGCCGATGGAGCCCAGCACCCAGCGCTGACGATCATCCTCCGCGGCGAACGTGTCGGCGACCTCGCGGGCGATCCGCGCGCCCGCCTCCGACAGCTCGTACACGCGGTCGGCGATCTCGTACTCGGCCATGGCCGCGTGGTTGGCACCGAAGGTGTTGGTCTCCACGCAGTCGACGCCCACGGCGAAGTACGCCTCGTGGACGGAGCGCACGATGTCGGGGCGGGTGAGGTTGAGGATCTCGTTGCAGCCTTCGAGGCCCTGGAAGTCCTCCAGGGTCGGATCCTGCGCCTGGAGCATCGTGCCCATCGCGCCGTCGGCCACCACGACACGGGCGGCGAGGGCTTCCCGGAGGGCGTCGACTCGGGTCCGGGGATCGGTAGAGGCGGACGAAGGGGACGGATTCGGCAACGAGGCCATGGAAGATGCTCCCTGGAGTGCGACGGCTGTCGGCTTTGCGCTTCCCACGGAAGGCGCACGCGGCCAGGGTAGCCCCCGGTAGGCCCTACGGTCAGAGGCGTCCACGGGGCGGACGGGCGTGCCTCATGTGACCCGCACGGGGATTCCGACGGAACGGATGGCGACCACCCATTAGCGGGAGGTCGGCAACGACCGGTAGTGTTCGGCATTGCCGAACGGTGGTCTAAGACGGTCGGCGACAGGTCGAAGGACGGAGGCAGGACGGGGATGGCACGGAACATCCAGTCGCTCGAACGGGCGGCCGCGATGCTGCGGCTGCTCGCGGGCGGCGAGCGGCGGCTCGGCCTGTCGGACATCGCCTCGTCACTGGGCCTCGCCAAGGGCACGGCCCACGGCATACTCCGCACGCTCCAGCAGGAAGGGTTCGTCGAGCAGGACGCCGCCTCGGGCCGCTATCAGCTGGGGGCCGAACTGCTGCGCCTCGGGACCACCTATCTCGATGTGCACGAGCTGCGGGCGCGCGCCCTGGTGTGGACGGACGACCTGGCCCGCTCGAGCGGTGAGAGCGTCTACCTGGGGGTGCTGCACCAGCAGGGCGTGCTGATCGTGCATCACGTCTTCCGGCCCGACGACAGCCGGCAGGTCCTGGAGATCGGGGCCATGCAGCCGCTGCACTCCACGGCCCTCGGCAAGGTGTTGTCGGCGTACGACCCCGTGGCGCACAGCGAGGCGCTGGAGAACGACCGCAAGGCGTTCACCGACCGCACGGTGTGCGAGCCGGACGACTTCGAGCACCTCCTCGACCTGACCCGGGCCAGGGGCTACGCGGCCGATGTCGAGGAGACCTGGACCGGAGTCGCCTCCGTGGCGGCCCCCATCCACGACCGGCGGCGGATGCCGGTGGGCGCGGTGGGCATCACCGGCGCGGTGGAACGGGTGTGCCGGGACGGCGAACTGCGCCCCGAGCTGATCGCGGCGGTCCGCGACTGTGCCCGCGCGGTGTCGCGGGACCTGGGCGCCGGGCGGTTCTGAGCCTCCCGCGCTCCTCGTACTCCCATCGGAGGCCAGGAGCCTGAAGCCGGTACGCACGCGACGTACCGACCCCTTTCGGGCGCCGGCCACCTTGCGCGCACCGGCCGCCGTCTTGCGCCCACCGCCCGCCGCCTTGCACGCACCCGCCCCGCCGCCTTGGCGCACCGCCCGCCTCGCACCCGCCCGCAGCCCTGCCCGCACCCGTCCGCGGCCTCGCGCACCCTCGCCTCGCGCACCTCCCTCGCGCGCACCCCCCTCGCGCGGACCCCCGCCTCGCGCGCACCCGCGGCTGCGCGTGTGCGCACGCCCCGGGTGTGCGCCCGTAGGACCTTGCGCTTGCCCACAACCCCTGCCCGCGCCCACGCCCGCGCCCCGTTCACCGGTCCCGCCGCGACACCCGACGCAAGGCGGCGATCCTGCGCGGGGCCCCCGCCCCGGGCCCGTCTCCGCCGCCCCCGGGCGGCCACGAAACGTACCTGCTCGGGCGCGGTGCGCACCCGGCTCATGATCGATGACTCGCGGCGATCAATAACGATCCCGCATTCGATTACCGAACTCTTGACGTGCTGGCGAACCGGAAGCGAGACTCCCGTCCATCGGTCGGCATTGTCGAACACCTACCGGCAATACACGTTAGAGTGTGACAACGCCAAGGGCCGACATCGCTCTCACCCCCGAGGGCGCGGACCACCGGAGGGACCCGGGGTTCGCCTTCCCCTGGACGAAGGACAAAGGAGTCGCGGGTGTCCAGCTCCGACATCTTCATCGGCGAGACCATCGGTACCGCCATACTCATCCTGCTCGGCGGCGGCGTCTGCGCCGCTGTCACGCTGAAGGCCTCCAAGGCCCGCAATGCCGGCTGGCTCGCCATCACCTTCGGGTGGGGCTTCGCCGTTCTGACGGCCGTCTACACGTCGGCGCCGCTGTCCGGCGCCCACCTGAACCCGGCCGTGACGCTCGCACTCGCCATCAAGGACGGCGACTGGAGCAACGTCCCGGTCTACTGGGCCGGTCAGCTGCTCGGCGCCATGATCGGTGCCACCCTGGTCTGGGTCGCCTACTACGGCCAGTTCCACGCCCACCTCACCGACAGAGAGATCGTCGGCGGTCCGGGGGCGCAGGACACCAAGGCCGTGGAGGCCCAGGAGGCCCAGGCCGGCCCCGTGCTCGGCGTCTTCTCCACCGGTCCCGAGGTCCGGAACGCGGTGATGAACCTGGCCACGGAGATCATCGGCACGATCGTGCTGGTGCTCGCGGTCCTCACCCAGGGCCTGAACGACAAGGGCAACGGCCTCGGCACCCTGGGCGCCCTGATCACCTCGCTCGTGGTGGTCTCGATCGGTCTCTCCCTGGGTGGCCCCACCGGCTACGCGATCAACCCGGCCCGTGACCTCGGTCCGCGCATCGTGCACGCGCTCCTCCCTCTGCCCAACAAGGGCGGCTCCGACTGGGGCTACGCCTGGATCCCGGTCGTCGGTCCGCTGATCGGCGGCGCGATCGCCGCAGGCATATACAACGTCGCCTTCGCCTGAGAAGACTGAGCCTCTCCGGACATCCCGCTCTCAGCACAGCGCCGTAAAGACCGCCCCGCTTATCCATGGAATCCCAGGAGCACACCGTGACCGACGCACACACCGCCGGCCCGTTCATCGCCGCCATCGACCAGGGCACGACCTCTTCCCGCTGCATCGTCTTCGACCGGGACGGCCGCATCGTCTCCGTCGACCAGAAGGAGCACGAGCAGATCTTCCCGAAGCCGGGCTGGGTCGAGCACAACGCCACCGAGATCTGGACCAACGTCCAGGAGGTCGTCGCCGGAGCCATCGAGAAGGCCGGCATCACCCGTGACGACATCAAGGCCATCGGCATCACCAACCAGCGCGAGACCACCGTGCTGTGGGACAAGAACACCGGTGAGCCCGTCCACAACGCCATCGTCTGGCAGGACACCCGCACCGACGCGCTCTGCAAGGAGCTGGGCCGCAACGTCGGCCAGGACCGCTTCCGCCGCGAGACCGGTCTGCCGCTGGCCTCCTACTTCGCCGGGCCCAAGGCCCGCTGGCTGCTCGACAACGTCGACGGTCTCAAGGAGCGCGCCGAGGCGGGCGACATCCTCTTCGGCACCATGGACACCTGGGTCATCTGGAACCTGACCGGCGGTGTCGACGGCGGCCACCACGTCACCGACGTGACCAACGCCTCCCGCACCCTGCTCATGAACCTGCACACGCTGGAGTGGGACGACAGGATCTGCGAGTCCATCGGCGTCCCGCAGCAGATCCTGCCCGAGATCCGCTCCTCCGCGGAGGTCTACGGCGAGGTCAAGGGCGGCAAGCTCGGCGACCTGCTCGGCGGCATCCCGGTCGCCTCCGCGCTCGGCGACCAGCAGGCGGCCCTGTTCGGCCAGACCTGCTTCTCCGAGGGCGAGGCCAAGTCCACCTACGGCACCGGCACCTTCATGCTGATGAACACCGGTGAGAAGATCATCAACTCCTACTCGGGCCTGCTGACCACGGTCGGCTACCGGATCGGCGACGAGCGGCCGGTCTACGCCCTGGAGGGCTCGATCGCCGTCACCGGCTCCCTGGTGCAGTGGATGCGCGACCAGATGGGCCTGATCAAGACCGCCGCCGAGATCGAGACGCTGGCGCTCACGGTCGAGGACAACGGCGGTGCCTACTTCGTGCCGGCCTTCTCCGGTCTGTTCGCCCCGTACTGGCGCTCCGACGCGCGCGGTGTGATCGCCGGCCTGACCCGGTACGTCACCAAGGCGCACCTCGCGCGCGCCGTCCTGGAGGCTACCGCCTGGCAGACCCGGGAGATCACCGACGCCATGACCAAGGACTCGGGCGTCGAGCTCTCGGCACTCAAGGTCGACGGCGGCATGACCTCCAACAACCTGCTGATGCAGACGCTCTCGGACGTCCTGGACGCACCGGTGGTGCGTCCGATGGTCGCCGAGACCACCTGCCTCGGCGCCGCCTACGCCGCCGGTCTCGCCGTCGGCTTCTGGACCAGCACCGACGACCTGCGCGCCAACTGGCGCCGGGCCGCCGAGTGGACGCCCCACATGGACGCGGAGACCCGCGACCGTGAGTACAAGAACTGGCTCAAGGCCGTCGAGCGGACCATGGGCTGGATCGAAGACGAGGAGTAATTCGCGATGACCACCCTGCAGAGTGTCCCGGCTCTGGGGACCCACCCGGCCTACGGCTCCACCCCGAGCCGCGCCGAGACCCGGGAGCAGTTGTCCAGGGCGACCTACGACCTCCTGGTGATCGGCGGCGGAATCCTGGGCATCTCCACGGCCTGGCATGCCGCGCAGTCGGGCCTGCGGGTGGCGCTGGTGGACGCCGGCGACTTCGCCGGCGCCACCTCCTCCGCCTCCTCCAAGCTGCTCCACGGCGGACTGCGCTATCTGCAGACCGGCGCGGTGAGGCTGGTGGCGGAGAACCACTTCGAGCGCCGTGCGGTGTCCCGTCAGGTGGCCCCCCACCTGGCGAACCCGCTCACGTTCTACCTCCCCGTGTACAAGGGCGGGCCGCACGGCGCGGCGAAGCTCGGGGCGGGCGTCTTCGCCTACTCCGCGCTGTCGGCGTTCGGTGACGGCGTGGGGCACCTGCTGTCGCCGGCCAAGGCGCAGCAGGACGTGCCGGAGCTGCGCACCGAGAACCTCAAGGCCGTGGCCGTGTACGGCGACGACCAGATGAACGACGCGCGCATGGCGCTGATGACGGTGCGTGCGGCCGTCGAGGCGGGCGCCGTCGTCCTGAACCACGCGGAGGTCACCGGCCTGCGCTTCACCAGGGGCCGGGTCACCGGTGCCGAGCTGAGGGACCGGGCCTCCGGGGACGAGTTCGGTGTCGACGCGCGGCTGGTGCTGAACGCGACCGGCCCGTGGGTCGACCATCTGCGCCGGATGGAGGACCCGAACGCTGCGCCCTCCATACGTCTGTCCAAGGGTGTGCACCTGGTCCTCAAGCGCACCTCCCCCTGGAAGGCGGCGCTCGCGACCCCGATCGACAAGTACCGCATCACCTTCGCCCTCCCCTGGGAGGACATGCTGCTGCTCGGCACCACGGACGAGGAGTACGAGGGCGACCCGGCCGAGGTCGGGGTGAACGAGAAGGACATCGCCCAGATCCTCGACGAGGCGGCCTTCTCCGTCCGGGACCAGCAGTTGCGGCGTGAGCTGATCACCTACTCCTTCGCCGGTCTGCGGGTGCTGCCCGGCGGCCCCGGTGACACCGCCAAGGCCAAGCGCGAGACCGTCGTCACCGAGGGCCGGGGCGGCATGCTGTCCGTGGCGGGCGGCAAGTGGACCACCTTCCGGCACATCGGCCGTACGGTCATGGAGAAGCTGGAGTCCCTGCCGGGCCGTCCGCTCGGCGACGACTTCGAGCCGATCTCCACGCTTCCGAGGAAGCTGCCGCTGCCCGGCATCGCCAACCCGCGCGCGGTCGCCCACCGGCTGGTCGTGGACGGTCCGGCGCCCGGCCCGCGCATGGCGCCCGACACCGCCAAGCACCTGGCCACCCACTACGGTTCGCTGGCCTTCGACATCGCGCGGCTCGCGAACGAGAACCCCGAGCTGGGCGAGCGCGTCCACCCGGACGCGCCGGAGATCTGGGCGCAGGTCGTCTACGCCCGCGACCACGAGTGGGCGGAGACGGCGGACGACGTGCTGCGCCGCCGCACCACCCTGACGATCCGTGGCCTGGCCACGGGCGAGGTGCGCGGCAAGGTGCAGGACCTGCTCGACAAGAAGTAGGTCCCCCACGACGGGGGCGGCTTCCCGCACGAAGCCGCCCCTTTCGTGTGCGCCGCCACCGCTGCCGATGCGCCCTCTGGGACCGGGCAGCCGGTAGGACGCCACGCCCTGGCGTGCGGTCGGTGATCACGGGCGGGGCCGGGCTGCGTACGGTATCCGGTGTGCGCCACGCGCGCCGCCTCCTGGCCTCGCCGACCCACCGGAGCCGCCCGATGACGCAGGACCTGTCGCCCGTCACCCGGATCCCGCGCACCGGGCTGCCCCCGTACGCCGTCGTCGTGGGCGACCCGGCGCGCACGGCCACCGTCGCCGCGCTGCTCGACGGGGCCGAGGAGGTGTCGTACTACCGCGAGTACCGGGTGTTCCGCGGGAGCTGGAAGGGCCTGCCGGTGACGGTCGCCTCGCACGGGGTGGGCGCGCCGGGCGCGATCCTGCTCTTCCGGGAGCTGGCGGACGTGGGCGTCCGGACGATCCTTCGGCTCGGCACGGCGGGTGCCATGCGGCCGGAAATCGGCGACGGGGATCTGGTGATCGCGCAGGCGGCGGTCCGCGACGACGGTGTCACCCAGCAGGTACTGCCGCCCGAGTACCCGGCCGTGTCCGCGCCGGAGGCGGTCCTCGCCCTGGTGCGCGCGGCCCGGGAGGCGGGCGTGCCGCACCACCGGGGGATCGTGTGGACCCGGGCGGCCTTCCAGCCCGGGCTGATCCCGCTGAACGCGTACGACGGGGCGGGTCTCGCGGCGATCGAGATGGAGCTGTCGGCGCTGCTGGTGACCGCCTCCCTGCGCGGGCTGGTCGCGGGTGGCGTGCTGGTGGTGGACGGGGTCAGCGCCGACGAACTGGTCGACGAGAAGGCGCCCTTCTCCACGGGCGGCTACGACCCGTACCGCGAGGTGGTGGCTCGGGGCGTGGAGCGGGGCGCGGTCGTCGCCCTGGAGGCACTGCGGCTGCTGGCGTGGGAGGAGGCGCCGACGGATGCGGTGCAGGGGGCGGCGGATCCGGAGGCCCCGGCCTGAGCGGGCCGGGGGCGGTTTGCCGCGCCGGCATCATGATCCACTCCCCCGTTCGGCCCACTGGCGCCCCATAATGAGCTGATACATCGGATGTCTCGGCGACAGGGAGGCCCCATGGCGGTCACCGATGAGGCGATCGAGAAAATCAAGGGAATGATCGTCTCCGGCGCGCTGCGTCCCGGCGACCGCCTGCCGAAGGAGAGCGAGCTGGCCGCCGGGCTCGGGCTCTCCCGCAACTCCCTGCGCGAGGCCGTACGGGCCCTGTCGCTGATCCGCATTCTGGACGTACGGCAGGGCGACGGCACGTATGTGACGAGTCTGGACCCCCAGGTGCTGCTGGAGGCGCTCAGCTTCGTGGTGGACTTCCACCGGGACGACACCGTGCTGGAGTTCCTCGCGGTGCGCCGCATCCTGGAGCCCGCCGCGACGGCCATGGCGGCCTCCCGGATCAGCGAGCGGCAACTGGACGCGCTCACCGCCCGTTTGGACAAGCTGGGCGCCGAGCCGTCGGTGGAGGAACTCGTCGCCGGCGACCTGGAGTTCCATCGGGGCATCGTGCAGAGCTCCGGCAACTCGGTGCTGTGCTCCCTGCTCGACGGCCTGTCCGGACCCACCACCCGGGCCCGGATCTGGCGGGGACTCACCCAGGAGGACGCGGTCGGCCGGACCCTGCACGAACACCGGGCGATCCTCGGCGCCCTGCGCGCCCGGGACGCCGAGGCGGCCCGCTCCTGGGCGACCGTGCACATCGCGTCCGTGGAGCAGTGGCTGCGCTCGACGCTCTGACCGCTCGGAGGGGTGGATCATCTCGTGGGGGCCGGACCGGGGAGACGATCATGTGTGTTCGAGGGCCCCGTACGGGGCAGTGATCCGTTCACTCCCCCGTGCACGGGGGCTGCGGGCGCCCCCGCCGCACGCCGTAAGGTTGGGACGTACGCGAGGGCACGTCGGAAGGAGGCGCTGGGTGATCGAGCTCGAGGGGGTTCCCGAGCTGATCGACCCGGTCATGGTGGCCGCGTTCGAGGGCTGGAACGATGCCGGCGACGCCGCTTCCACCGCGGTCGCGCATCTGGACAGGGAGTGGAAGGGCGAGGTGTTCGCGGCGCTGGACGCCGAGGACTACTACGACTTCCAGGTGAACCGCCCCACCGTGTTCATGGAGGCCGGGGTCCGCAAGATCACCTGGCCCACGACCCGTCTGTCGGTGGTGCGCGTCGGCGGCGAGAAACCCCGCGACCTGGTACTGGTCCGGGGCATCGAACCGTCGATGCGCTGGCGCTCGTTCTGCAACGAGCTGCTGGGCTTCGCCCATGAGCTGGGCGTGGAGCTGGTCGTCATCCTGGGCGCCCTGCTCGGCGACACCCCGCACACCCGTCCGGTGCCCATCAGCGGGACCACGTCCGACTCGGACCTGGCCCGCCGGATGGACCTGGAGGAGACCAAGTACGAGGGCCCCACGGGCATCGTGGGCGTCCTTCAGGAGGCCTGCGCCCACGCGGGCGTCCCGGCCGTCTCCCTGTGGGCGGCCGTGCCGCACTACGTCTCGCAGCCGCCCAACCCCAAGGCCACGCTGGCCCTGCTCAACCGTCTGGAGGACCTGCTCGACCTGCGTATCCCGCTGGGCGAGCTGCCGGAGGACGCGCGCGCCTGGCAGCTCGGCGTGGACCAGCTGGCGGCGGAGGACAGCGAGGTCGCCGAGTACGTCCAGACGCTGGAGGAGGCCCGGGACACCGCCGAGTTGCCGGAGGCGTCGGGGGAGGCGATCGCCCGGGAGTTCGAGCGGTATCTGCGCCGACGGGACGTCAGCCCGCCCGGCGGGCACGCCACGGACGGCGGCGAGGGCGGCTCGTACCGGCGGGACAGCCCCGGTGGCCGCCCGCGGCCACCGAAGCCACCGCGGACGAGCGGCGAGGACGAGGACTCCACGGAGGACTGACGGGTCGTCGTCGGCCGTTCCGTGACGACGGCCATGTGACGGCTCATCGACCGCTGTTCACCGTCATGTGGCGAGACGTCGGCCGCTGTTCACCGTCATCTGGCGAGACGTCGGCCGCTGTTCACCGTCATGTGGCGGGGCCTCGGCCACTCCGGCGGTCGTTGACGGCACGTCAACCGCTCAGGCGGTCACCGGCAGGGGCCAATTGACGGGCCGTCGGCTGATGCGACCGTCAGCATGGAGCGTCCGGTCGAGCCGTGACGGGGCAAGGGCAAGGTCCGGGGCCTGCCCTCGGGTTCGGGGACCGTCGGACTGCCTGGATGTGTGCCGAGCGGCGCCGGGCAGATCGTGGATCGACCTGCCCGGCGCCGCTCCCCGTTTCCGGTGGCTGTGGTCAGAGGGCCACGCCGAGCAGCGCGTCCACGGCGCGCGAGACCACACCCGGCGCGCCCGTGTCCGTACCGCCGGTCTCCTGCTGGAGCGCCACCCAGCGGTCGACCGCGGCGAGCGCGGCCGGGGCGTCCAGATCGTTCGCCAGGGCCTCGCGGACCTCCTCGACGAGCGCCTCGGCCGGCGGGCCGTCCGGCCGGGAGACGGCGGCGCGCCAGCGGCCGAGCCGTGCCACGGCGTCCTCGAGCACCTGGTCGGTCCACTCCCAGTCGGAGCGGTAGTGGTGGGAGTGCAGCGCGAGCCGGATGGCGGCCGGATCGACGCCGTCCCGCCGGAGCCGGGAGACGAAGACCAGATTGCCCTTGGACTTGGACATCTTCTCGCCGTCCAGCGCCACCATGCCGGCGTGGACGTACGCCTTGGCCATCGGGAACTCGCCGGTCAGCACCTGGGCGTGCGAGGCGCCCATCTCGTGGTGCGGGAAGGCGAGGTCGGAGCCGCCGCCCTGGACGTCGAAGCCCATGCCCAGGTGGTCCAGGGCGATGGCCACGCACTCGATGTGCCAGCCGGGACGGCCACGGCCCAGCGAACCGCCGTCCCAGCTCGGCTCGCCGTCACGGGCGGCCATCCAGAGCATCGGGTCGAGCGGGTTCTTCTTGCCCGCTCGGTCCGGGTCGCCGCCGCGCTCGGCGGACAGCAGGCGCATGGCGGCGGCGTCCAGGTGGGACACCTTGCCGAAGTTGGGGTCGGACTCGACGGAGAAGTAGATGTCCCCTTCGAGGTCGTAGGCGGCGCCGAGGTCGCGCAGCCGTTCGACGAGCGGAACGATTCCGGGTATCGCCTCGACCGCGCCTATGTAGTGCCGCGGGGGGAGCATCCGCAGCGCGGTCATGTCCTCCCGGAACAGGGCGGTCTCCTGCTCGGCGAGGGCAACCCAGTCGACGCCGTCGCGCTGGGCACGCTCCAGGAGGGGATCGTCGACGTCGGTGACGTTCTGGACGTAGTGCACCTGCCGCTTGGTGTCCAGCCATACGCGCTGGACGAGGTCGAACGCGTTGTAGGTCGCCGCGTGACCCATGTGGGTCGCGTCGTACGGGGTGATGCCGCAGACGTAGATACGGGCGACAGGACCGGGGTCCAGGGTGACCGGACCGCCGGTCGCGGTGTCGTGGATCCTCAGGCCGCGGCCCTGACCAGGCAGGGCGGGGACCTCGGAAGCGGGCCAGGCATGCATGTCATGAGCCTAACCGGCCGGAAGTTCGGCATACGAACCGGACCGGCTCGGATGACCGGGAAGGCACTCTTGCGGAAATCCCGGTGATGTGCAGGAACGTCCGATCCCCGGCCGTCACCTGCTGCCGGCGGCCGGGGAGGCACGCCTCACACCGGCGGCCAGGGAATCGCCGGCCACTCCCCGGTCGGCTCCGGATGGCGGCCCGAGACCAGCAGCGCCTCCACCCGGGCGCGGGTGGCCTCGATCTCCGCCGGGCTGATCAGCGCGGCCAGTCGGTCGGCCAGTGCGGCGCCCTCTTCCAGGGCCTCCTTCAGCCCCTTGAGGGCCTCGACCGCCTCGCCGGTCAGCGGCTCCCCCGCCCAGCCCCACAACAGGGTGCGCAGCTTGTTCTCGGTGTTGAAGGTCACGCCGTGGTCGATGCCGTACAGGCGCCCGCCGGCTCCGGGCAGCAGATGGCCGCCCTTGCGGTCGGCGTTGTTGATGACCGCGTCGAGGATGGCCAGGCGCCGCAGCCGGACGTCGTCGGCGTGCACCAGCAGCGCCGTCTTCCCCTCGCCGACGTCCGCCAGCCCGATCGCCTTCCAGCCGGGCTCCGGTTCCTCGGCGTCCACCAGCGCGAGCAGCTCGCCGTCGGGCACGGGCTCGATCCACAGCTGGCACATGCCCTCGCCGTAGGGGCCCTCACGCAGCACGGTGGGCGGCACGAGCCCCCAGCCGGTCGCCTCGGACACCTCGTAGGCGGCGACCTCGCGCTGGGCCAGCGTGCCGTCGGGGAAGTCCCACAGGGGGCGTTCCCCGGCGACGGGCTTGTAGATGCAGGCGACTTCCCGGCCGTCCTGGGAGACCGTACAGTACAGCGCCGCGTTGGAGGCGTCGCGGATGCGTCCGCGCACGGTCAGCTCACCCGTGGCGAGCAGGTCGGCCGTGGTCACGCTCCGCGGCGGTATCCGTTCTGGCGCGGACATACATGTCCTTCCGGGTCGAGCGGGAGGCTGCACAGCGGGCACGGCGGCCGCCCGGCGTTGACGACGTCGAGGGCGCGCTTGGCGAAGGCCCTGGCCTGCGCGCCGGTGAGCCGGACCCGGAGCATCGGCGGACCGTTCTCCTCGTCCTGGAGCAACCGCTCCTCGGCCTCGGCGAGGTCCTCCTCGGACTCCGCGTCCAGTTCGACGAGGGCCTGGGCCTCGACGATCATGCGCTGGTCCTCGCCGTCCCAGGCCAGGGCCATGGTGCCGACGCGGAACTCCTCCTCGATCGGGGTGTCCAGAGGATCCGTGTCGGCGATCTCCGTGGGGGCCACGGCGGGGACGGCCGCACTGCCGCCGCTGCGCCGCACCACCTCGTCGAGCAACTCGTCCATGCGTTCGGCGAGCGCCGCGACCTGGGTCTTCTCCAGGGCCACGCTGGTCACCCGGGGTCCGGCAGTGGCCTGCAGGAAGAAGGTACGGCGCCCGGGCAGCCCGACCGTGCCGGCCACGAAGCGGTCCGGGGGGTCGTAGAGGAACACCTGACGGGACACGTCCTGTCTCCATTGGATCGGGACCGGGACCGGCTGACCTCACCGGCCCGTTCCGGTTGCTGACAACTACTGCGCTGGTGCGACCGCTTCACCCTACTGCGGCCGACGATCACGGTGCGCCCGCACCGCCCCCGACGGTGGCGTCCGGACCGGCCGGTTCCGCACGCGGCACGAGGGAGGCGAAATCCCCGGTGTCCCCGAGGCGGACGAGAAATGGCCGCAGCCGGGTGTAACGGATCGCGGTGATGGAACACGGTTCCACGGAGATCCGCTGGAAGAGGTCGAGATGAAGCCCGAGTGCGTCCGCGACGAGCGATTTGATGATGTCACCGTGCGAGCACATGAGGTACACGGCGTCGGCTCCGTGGTCGCGCTCCACGCGCGCGTTCCATTCCCGTACCGCCTCCGCGGCCCGCGTCTGCATGGCCCGCATCGACTCGCCGGCGGGGAAGGCGGCCGCCGACGGGTGGGCCTGCACCACCTCCATCAGCGGCTCGTCCTTCAGCTCGGCGAGCTTGCGGCCGGACCAGTCGCCGTAGTGGCACTCGCCGATGCGCTCGTCGGTGTGCGCGCGCAGCCCGCGGGCGTCGAGGAGCGGCTGAAGGGTCTCCTGGCAGCGTTGCAGGGGGCTCGTGACGACCTCGGCGATCGGCACCTCGGCGAGCCGGCCCGGCAGGGCCGCGGCCTGCGCGGCGCCGCGTTCGTCGAGGGCGACGCCGGGCGTCCAGCCGGCGAGGAGTCCCGCGGTGTTGGCGGTGGAGCGTCCGTGCCGGACGAGGATCAACGTGGGCATGCCGTCCAGCGTACGGGGACGCCTCGGGACCCGGACCGGGGGAACGACCACCGCGCGGCGCGGGGGCGCGTGCGCCCGGGCGCACAGACCCCCGAGTGCGGGTGGGGCCGGCTGAAGGGAGAGTGCGCTCCGTGATCGTCAACTGCGCCATCTATCGCGACGGGCGCCGGACAGAGGGGCCCGAGGATCTCTCCGACGCGCTTGAGGAGGCGCGCGGCTCGGGAGACGCCTTTCTGTGGATCGGCCTGTACGAACCGACGGAGAAAGAGTTCGACCTGGTCACCAAGGAGTTCGGGTTGCACCCGCTGGCCGTGGAGGACGCCCTGAAGGCGCACCAGCGGCCGAAACTGGACATATATGAGGACTCGTTGTTCATGGTGTTCAAACCGGTGTCCTACGAGCCGCGCGGCGACACGGTCAGCACCGGCGAACTGATGGTCTTCCTCGGCGACTCCTTCGTGGTCACCGTGCGCCACGGCAAGGACATGCCGCTGGCATCCGTCCGGCAGCGGCTGGAGGAGCAGCCGGAGATGCTGCGGCACGGGCCGACGGGGGTGCTGCACTCCATCGCGGACTCCATTGTCGACCACTACCTGGAGGTGGCGACCGAACTGGGGACCGACCTGGAGGAGCTGGAGACGGAGGTCTTCTCGCCGTCGAGCGGCGGTTCCCGGCACACGGCGTCGCGGATCTACACCTTCAAGCGGCAGGTCCTGGAGTTCAGGCGGGCGACGGTCCCGCTGGCGCCGCCGCTGGCCCGGCTGGCGGGGCAGGGGATGTCCGGAGCTGCGGTGCCCTTTGTGCGGGAGGGGTCGCGCCCCTTCTTCCGGGACGTCAGCGACCACCTGGCCCGGGTGAACGAGTCCGTGGAGGGGCTGGACCGGCTGGTGTCCGATGTGCTGTCCGCACATCTGGCGCAGATGAGCGTCCGGCAGAACGACGACATGCGGAAGATCTCCGCGTGGGCGGCGATGGCCGCGGTCCCGACGATGATCGCGGGCATCTACGGCATGAACTTCCAGCACATGCCGGAGCTGCACTGGGTGGCGTCCTACCCGGCGGTGATCCTGGTGATGGCGGTGCTGGAGGTGCTGCTGTACCGGTTGTTCAAGCGGCGCGGCTGGCTGTAGCACTGCGGCTCACCCGGCACAAGGGGCAGGGCACAGGTCACGCCGCTCACGGCTCACGGCTCACGGCTCACGGCTCACGGCTCACGGCTCACGCGTACTCGGGGGCCGTGGTCGCGGGTCCGCCAGGGCGTCGCGGCGCTCCGGCATCCTCAGTGACACCATGCGGCGCCAGCCGCCGGCGCGCTCGGAGCAGTAGGCCGTGCGTAACCGGGCGCCCGCCGAAGCGTTGTTCCCCGTGACGGCCGTGGCGGGGAAGACCCCCGAGCCCCCACCACGGCCGTGGAGCTCTCTCCGTCGCGCCGCGCCCGCGTCGCCGCCTTCCGCCGGCTACGCGAGCCCGGCTCGCTCCAGGGCGTCGGATCCCGCCCGGAGCGAGGCGAGCCGCTCCTCCAGCGTGAAGCCCGCCGGGGCCAGGGTGAGCGTGGTGACACCGGCCGCGGCGTAGGCCTTCATCCGGTCGGCGATGCGGTCCACCGAACCCAGCAGGGTGGTGCGGTCGATCAGCTCGTGCGGGACGGCGGCCGCGGCGCCCTGCTTGTCGCCGGACAGGTACTTGTCCTGGATCTCGACGGCCGCCTCCTCGTAGCCCATGCGCCGGGCGAGCTGGTTGTAGAAGTTCTGCTTGCGGCTGCCCATGCCACCGACGTACAGGGCGGTGTACGGGCGGAAGGTGTCGGCGAGCGCGGTCACGTCCTTGTCGTCGCCGACCGCGATCGGCAGCGTGGGGCACACGTCGAAGCCGTCGAGGGTCTTGCCGGCCTTTTCGCGCCCCGCGCGCAGATGCCGGATCGCGGTCTCCTCGAGGTGGTCGGCCGAGGGGAAGATCAGCAGGGCCCCGTCGGCGATCTCGCCGGTCTGCTCCAGGTTCTTGGGGCCGATCGCGGCGATGTAGAGCGGAATGTGCTCGCGCTGCGGGTGCACCGTCAGCTTGATCGGCTTGCCGGGGCCGCCGGGCAGCGGAAGGGTCCAGTGCGCCCCCTCGTACGACAGCCGCTCCCGCGTCATCGCCTTGCGTACGATCTCCACGTACTCCCGGGTGCGGGACAGCGGCTTGTCGAACTTGACGCCGTACCAGCCCTCGGAGACCTGGGGACCGGACACCCCGAGACCGAGACGGAAGCGGCCGCCGGAGAGCGAGTCGAGGGTGGCGGCCGTCATCGCGGTCATCGCGGGCTGGCGGGCCGGGATCTGGAAGATCGCGGAGCCGACGTCGATGCGCTCGGTCTGGGCGGCGACCCAGCTGAGCACGGTGGCCGCGTCGGAGCCGTAGGCCTCGGCGGCCCAGCACACCGCATAGCCGAGCCGGTCGGCCTCCTGGGCCACGGCGAGGTTGTCCGCGTCCATTCCGGCGCCCCAGTAGCCGAGGTTGATCCCGAGCTGCATGGCCGATTCCCCTTACCGATCAGTAACGTCCCTTGTGCGCAGACCTTAGCGCGGGGCGGGCCGGGAGGGGAGGGTTGCCCGGACGTGGCGCGGGTGAGGGGACGGCGAGGGGAGCGACAGGCTCCGCCCGGCGCACGCCGGCAGCCCACGGGCGGCGGAGACGGGAAATCGCCCTGGGCACCGGGGAAATCGGTTGTCCACAGGCAACCCACGCGGCCGGTTCCGGACAGTAATGTCGGCGTTCATGGAGCAGAGGCATCTCGGCCGTACCGGCCTTCGTGTGTCCCGCATCGGACTGGGCACGATGACTGCGGATGAAACACGGATACTTTGCCACCAGGGAGCGCCGTGACCGCCACTGTCTACCGAGCCTATGACGAGCAGGAGCGCCTGCTGTACGTGGGGATCTCGTACAACGAGCTGCTGCGCCTGGGCCAGCACACCAGCTCGTCGCAGTGGGCGGCCTACGTTGCGAAGATCACATTTCAGCGGTGCGCGACACGCCGGGAGGCCGAGGAGGCCGAGGCGGAGGCGATCAAGAGCGAGGACCCGGTCTTCAACTACGTGGGGCGTCCTTCGCGGCGCTTCCTTCAGTGGATGGCGGCCTATCCCCATCGTGATCCGGACGAGGTGGACACTGAGGAGCTGCGGGCGCGGTTCGGGCGTGCGGGGACGGATCTGTCGCCGTGAGGTCGGAGCGTCATATTCCGGTAATGCCGTGTGAATGGCCGGTCTGGGCCTGTCATATTTCCGCCACGACTCGACCACGTGAGGTTGCTATGGCTGTATCTCGCGGGCGGCTTGTGTCTGTCGCCCTCCTCGCCGCGCTCGCTGCCGGGTGCGGCTCGAGTTCTCATCCCAGCGCGTCGGTGCCGACTGCGGCGGTGCGCTCCAGTGCGCCGGCCGCGGCGCCGTCGGGTGCCGTGCCGAGGGCTGCGGGCGTGCAGTCGCTCGCGGTGGGCCAGACGATCACGGTGACGACGCAAGATGCGTCGCAGTCGTCGTCGGCGACCCAGGCGGTGACGCTGGTGGCACTGAAGGCGGTGTCGTCGGTGAAGCGGTCGGACGGCTCGTTGGCGAAGCCGGCGCAGACGGGTGATCGGTTCGTGTTCCTGGAGTTCACAGTGAAGGACACGGGGTCCTCGCCGGCGGATCCTGGGGCGTTCTCGGGTGCGGTGAGCTCGAAGTGGGCGAGTGTGTCGGGGCAGGTGTCGGCGCCGTCGATTCCGACGGGTGTGGATGGCTCGGATGTGGGGCTGAGTGGGCAGGGGATGAGCTCTTTGCCGCAGCTTTCGCCGGGGCAGTCGGCCACGGGGGTGACGCAGCTGGAGGTGCCGGCGGGGACGGGGACGCTGACGCTGGCTGATCGTTCGGGTACGGCGTTGTTTGCGGTGCCGGTGCGGTGAGGTGACGGCAGAGGCCCCCACCGGTTGGTGGGGGCCTCGGGTCGGAGTTGCGTGGGTGGGTGGGTTGGGGGTCAGACCTCGAAGGTCTTGGCGAAGTCGACGAAGGAGGTGAAGGCGTCGGTCGTGAAGACGAACGCGCCGGTCCCCTTGGTTTTGGAGTCGCGGACGGCGACGTGGGCGGTGCCGACACGCTGGGCCTCGACACACTGGCCACCGCCGTTGCCGCTGTAGGACGACTTGAACCAGCCGGCCTCGGGAAGATCGTGCCTCATCATGGTGGGGTTTCCTTGTTGCTCTCTAGTCAAGATCCCGCGCGGTTCGCGAGATCAAGTCCTGGGATTGGCGCGACGATAGGGCTGCCGCTCGCAACTGGTCAAAGGATTTGCAGTACTTGGCAACGGCTTCATCCTCTTCCAGGTACATTGCCCCGTCCAGATACTCCAAAGCCACGACGTCGAGTTCGATTGGGTCGGGGTAGGAGAAGATCTCGAAGGGGCCGTCGAGACCGGCGTGCCATCCCTGTTCGAAGGGGACGATCTGGATCAGTAGGTCGGGCAGTTCGCTGACTTCGAGCAGGGCGCGCAGTTGGGCGGCCATGACGGTGGGGCTGCCGATCGGGCGGCGTAGGACTGCTTCGTCCAGGAGGCAGATGTACTGGGGCGCCTTGTCGCGCTTCAGGGCCTCCTGGCGTTCCAGGCGGACGCGGACGAGGGTGTCGATCTCGCTGTCGGGCAGTGACCTGTCGGCTGCGCGGATGACGGTTTCGGCGTAGTCGGCCGTCTGGAGGAGGCCGGGAATGTATGCCTGGCTGTACTGGCGGATGACGGCGGCGTCGGATTCGATGGCCAGGCGTTCGCGGAAGGTGGCCGAGAGGCCGTCGCTGTATTGCTGCCACCAGTTCTTGCGCCGGCCTTCGCGGGCGAGGGTGCGCAGGGCTTGGATCATCTGTTCGTCTTCGACGCCGTAGAGCTTGAGGAGTGCTTCGACTTCGACCGGCTTGATGGACTGGCGGCCGGTTTCGACGCGGCTGATCTTTGTGCGGTCGGTGTCGATGCGTCCGGCTGCGTCCTCCATCTTGACGCCGGCCGCCTCCCGTAGGCGGCGCAGGTCTGCGCCGAGGCGCCTTCTGCGCACCGTGGGGACGAGGTGACCTGCCACCTTCTCCGCCTTCCTGCTGGGGTGTTGTGCCCAGTGTGCCGCACTGGCGGTGTGCGGGGGGAGGCTACGGCATATGCCAATTCGCGTAACTCTCCACATGTGTAGCTCAGGCAGGTTGCACTGAAGCACGGTGAGGTCCATGCTGCTTTGTAGTGAAGCACCGTCAGTAACTCCACAACTGCGGGCCGCTACAAGATCGTTGATGTGCCCGCATCGACGGGAGACGCGCATGCTCAGCGCCCTGGAGATCGACTACGCCACCGTCCGGATCGGCGACCTGCTGATACTCGGCGGCCGGCTCCACCCGGTCCTCGCCTTGCGGGGCTGGCAGCCGGGTCGGCGGGTGGTGGTGGCCAGGGGGTGCACCCCGATGCTGTGGAAGCAGGGGCAGACCTACCTGGCGTTGCGTCGCAAGGCCGACTCGAAGGGCGGCGAGCATGCAGGAGATTCCCGAGCCGGGTGCGGTGTTGCTGGACGGAGCGAGCAAGCGGGTGGGCGAGGTCGTCTCGGCCGAGGGGCCGGTCGTGCGTCTGCGTAGGCCGGGCGGCCTGCCGTGGATGGCGCGGCTCGCGGACTGCGAGCCGGCCAGCGCTTCCGAGGAGCTGAGCTCCAAGGTGGCCCAGGCCAACGCGGGCTGGGGTGTCACCTCGGGCGCCGGCCGTCGGGAGGCGGGCTCGTGTCGATGACGCTGATGGTCTACGAGCGGCGCGCCGATGGCAGCGAGCGGGTCCTGGTGCCGCTACACGAGGTCGTGCCGGTGAGTGCCCGCGCGCCCCTGACGTTCGACCGGGGGTATCCGCCGTGCCGGTGCTTCAGGTGTCGAGGCAAGCAGAAGGAGCAAGCGCAGTGAAGTACTGGGTCGTTGTGTCGATCGGCGGGTTAATGGTCTGCGGGCTGATTGTCTGCCTCGTCCTGCTCGTCACCGCGCCAACTCCCTGAAGGCGGCGCGCCGTGACCGACCTTCCCACACGCACACCAGGCAAGGCACTCGATGACGCAGTCGCCGACTACCCGGCTCGAAACCGACGGTTCGTCGGCCGGGTCGACATGCCCCCCGTGGTACAAGCTGATGCCGTGGTCCTGTCTCGGGTTCGGGACCTTCTGTCTGCTCTTGATCGCCCTGACCCTGGTCTTTCCATAGGTAAGGGCGTCAGCCCTGCCTGATCTCCGCCGCGCGCGTGGCGTCGCCGCGCCCGGCTCCCCTTGATCCCCGTCCGCCGCCGGAGTCCATTCCCGACGCTCGCGCTGTCCTTACCCCAGGTCGCCGGCGTGAGCGGTCAACCGGCGGCGGGCGGACCAGTATCCCGTTCCGGTCGGCCGCTTTCCTGCTCCCCTGCGGGGCCGGCCGGGGCGGGCCCTTCGGGGGCCGTGTGCGCCCCCTTTCTCTCCCCCGCGCCCCCGTGTGGTCTGCCCGTATGGGTGAAGAAGTCCCGGTCGCCCCCTTTCGTGCTGGAAGGATGCGCGCCGTGACGCCAACTGGGGCGCCCCTGACAGGTGAAAGGAATCGACGCGGTGACAGCTCAAGTGAGGCAGGCTCTGATCCTGGCCGGCGGTCAGGCGACGAGGATGCGGCCGTACACCGACGACGCGCCCAAGGCCATGGTCCCGGTCGCCGGGGCGCCCATCATCGGCTACCAGCTGCGGTGGCTGGCCGAGCACGGCGTGGAGTCGGTGACCATCTCCGGCGGCTACAAGGCCGGGATGATCACTGAGTACGTCGGCAGCGGTTCCCGCTTCGGTATCGCCTCGGTGGAGTACGCCATCGAGGACGAACCGCTGGGGCGCGGCGGCGGCCTGAAGTACGCGGCCGGGCATCTGGCCGATGCCAAGGCGCCGTTCTTCGTGCTCAACGGTGATGTCATCACCACCTTCTCCCTGGCCGCCCTGGCCGAGGAGCACGGCCGGCTGGGGGCCGCGGTCACGGTGGCGCTGTCCCCCTACCGGTCGAACTGGGGGGTGGCCGACCTGGACGAGAAGGACGGCCGTATCCGCGGGTTCGTCCAGTCGCCGGAGCTGCCGTACTGGATCAACGCCGGGGTCTACGTGCTTCAGCCCGACGTGGTGGCGCTGCTGCCGGACAGGGGGGATCACGAGGACTCCACCTTCCCCCAGCTGGCCAAGGAGGGCCGCCTGTTCGGCCACCGCCTGTCGGACTACTGGCGCGGCATCGACACCGTCAAGGACGTGATCGAGGCGTCCAGGGAGCTGACCAAGCTCGGCCACGTCCTTCCCGGCGAGTTCCACACCACGGACCAGTCCGCCTGACCCCTCCGGGCGGCTCACGAGAAAGAGGAAAGCGGCATGCAGCCGATCAATGCGAATGCCGTGATACGGACGCATAACGTCCTGTTCGTCACCTTCGACTCGCTGCGCTACGACGTGGCGCGGGCAGCGATGTACGCGGGGTGCACGCCGAACCTGGCGACGATCGTGCCGGGCGGGCGGTGGGAGGAGCGGCGTACGCAGGGGTCGTTCACCTACCCGGCGCACCAGGCGTTCTTCGCGGGCTTCCTGCCCGTTCCCTCCGGCCCGGGCCGTCCCGGTCGGCTGCTGGCGTGCCGGGCGATCCGGGGGACGACCATCACCGAGCGGACGTTCGTCTTCGATGCGCCGGACATCGTCACCGGCTTTGCGGAGCTGGGCTACCGCACGGTGTGCGTGGGCGGGGTGGGGTTCTTCTCCAAGGCCACGAAGCTGGGCTCGGTGCTGCCGGACCTGTTCCAGGAGAGCTACTGGGCGCCGCGGATGGGGGCGTCCAGCCCGGCTTCGACCCAGCACCAGGTGGATACGGCCCTGGGGGTGGTCAGGGAGCAGCAGCCGGGGCAGAGGCTGTTTTTGTTCATGAACGTCACCGCCACTCATGTCCCTCACCACATGCACCTGGGGGACGGCACCGCCGACTCCTGGGAGAGCCAGTGGGAGGCGCTGTCGTATGCGGACAAGGAGATGGGGCGCCTGTTCGCGTCCCTGCCGGACGTGGGTCCGTGGCTGGTGGTGATGTGCGCCGATCACGGGGAAGCCTTCGGTGAGGACGGGTACGAGGGCCACGGCGTCGCGCATCCTGCGGTGTGGACGGTGCCGTATGCCGAGACCGTGATCCCTGCCGCGGTGGCCTTGTCGGCCTAGGCTGAACGTCGGCAGCGCCGGCGGTGGAACGCAAAACGCGCCCCGCCTCCGCCTCTTGGGCGGGGGCGGGGCGTCGTCCGTGTCCGTGATGTGCCACGGCGGCTCTACCTGCTGGGCGTATGCCGCCAGTAGGGTCAGCCGCTATGGAGCACAGATTCCTGGGCCGTACGGGACTGCGCGTCTCGCGTCTGGCCCTGGGCACGCTGACCTGGTACCAGGCCGGGGAGCGCGAGGCGGCGGACCAGCTCAAGCTGTTCTGGGAAGCCGGCGGCACCCTGGTGGACACCGCTGATGTCTACGGCGATGGCGGCTGCGAGTATCTGCTCGGCCAGCTGCTGGAGAACCTGGTGCCGCGCGAGGAGCTGGTCATCGCCACCAAGGCGGGCAGCGTGCCCGATGCCGAGCGGCGCTTTGACTGTTCGCGCGGCCACCTGCTCTCCGCCCTGGACGCCTCGCTCCAGCGGCTGGGCACCGACCACGTCGACCTGTGGCAGGTCCACGCCTTCGATACGGCCACCCCTTTGGAGGAGACCCTTCAGGCGCTGGACATCGCCGTCTCCTCCGGGCGCGCGCGGTATGTGGGCGTCTCCAACTTCTCGGGCTGGCAGCTGGCCAAGGCTGCGACCTGGCAGCTGGCGGCGCCCGGCCGCACCCCGCTGGCCAGTACCCAGATGGAGTACTCGCTTCTCCAGCGCGGCGTGGAGCGCGAGGTGCTGCCGGCCGCCCTCGATCTCGGCGTGGGCCTGCTGCCGTCCTCGCCGCTGGGGCGCGGGGTGCTGACGGCCAAGTACCGCCACGGGATACCCGTCGACTCGCGCGGCGCGTCGGAGTACCTGTCGGCGTTCGTGGAGCCCTACCTCGACGACATGGCCTCCGGCATCGTGGACGCCGTGCAGACGGCCGCCGACGGGCTGGCGGCCACACCGCTTGAGGTGGCCCTCGCCTGGGTGCGCGACCGGCCCGGCGTGGCCGCCCCGGTGCTGGGGGCGCGCACCGCGCAGCAGCTCGGCGAGGCGCTGGCGGTGGAGGCGCTGACGCTGCCCGACGAGATCAACCGGGCCCTGGACGACGTCTCCGCGCCCCTGCACCGCTACCCCGACCACGACTGGAGCACACTCTAAATTCCTTAGAGATTCCCCTAGACAGAATCTCTAATAACCTTCTAGAGTTCCCTTATGGGTGACTACAGCGAAGACCTTGCGCGCATCGACCAGGAGCTCCGCGAAGCGGAGCGCGAGCGCAACCGGCTCACTGCTCGCATCGCGGCACTCCAAGCCGAACGTGACGCCTTCCTGAAACTGGAGGATGGGCCAACAGACCTCCGGCAGAAGCTCGATGACCTCACCAAGGCGGAAGCCATCGTCAAGATCCTCAAAGAGGCGGACCGGCTCATGACCCTCGGTGACATCGCCGAGGCCATGACCACCGCAGGCAAGGTCACAACCAAAAACGGTGCATCGGTCTACATCGACGGGCTTCTTAAGGCCGGGCGCGTCGTCAGGGTTGCGCGCGGCCAGTACCGCGCTGCCTGACGCACGCCGCAGGGGTCTCAGTCGGTCTCTTCCGGAGGACCGGCCGAGATACCCAGGTGCTCGGCGATCGACCGCTCCAGCAGCTCGATGTAGCGGTCCCGGGTGGCAATGGCCTCGATCTGGTGGCGCATCGCCTCCTGCTGCTGGCGCTGGCGTTCGTCGATGCTGCGGGCGATCACCAGGGTGCCCACCGCGAAGAACCACTCCCCCGTCGACTCCAGGGAGTTGGCCAGCAGGCCGGCGGTGTTGTTCCAGTGCCAAAACCCCATCACCGGGATCAGGCCCAGCCACAGGACCAGGCCGACCAGGCTGAGGGCGAAGACGGTCGGGGTGCCGAAGCGGGTGACGTAGAAGTTGCAGACGGCCTCGATCGCCGTGGCGAGCCGTTCACGCGCGGAAGGCTGCACAGCCCCCTCCTCATCACTTCAGCAGCAGGGCCGCGACCGCGGCGGCGGCGACGACGATCGAGGCGAGCGCGGTGATCAGCCACCGCTTGCCCTCGGTGTGCTTCTCCTGGACGTGCTCGCGCTCGACGAGGACCGAGAGGTGGTCCTCGACCTTGCCCACGCGCTGTTCCAGGGCCTGGACGTCGGTGCGGTCGGCCTTGCCGGCCAGCAGGGTCAGGTAGGTGTCGAGCTTGCGTTCCAGGCGCTCGATCAGCTCCTTGACCGAGTAGCTGACCGTCGAGTCGTCCGCCATCACGCACCCCCGCTCGGGCCGATGAGGCCCCTGACATAGCGCTCGGCTTCGAAGTCGGCGGCTGCGGCCGTATGGATCCCGCCCGGTCCGCGATGGTGGGCCCGGCACAGCCACTGGAGGTTGTCCCCGCTCTCGACCCAGGCCCCCACCTGGTCAGGGTCGGAGATACCGGGGTAGTCGCGCTCCAGCCAGGCCAGGTCGACGCCGTTTTGGAGGCTGAATTCCACGTGGCTGTGGTGCAGTTCGAGGGGGTGGGTGAGGTCGCACTCGGAGAAGTCGCCGCGGTGGGCGCCGATCGCGCACGTCGCGCCGGCCTTGGTGCGCCGGCGGTACTCCTCGAAGTCCCGGTAATGCGGGTCGTCCTGGCGCGGAGAGTGCTCCGGGTAGTGGACGACGTACCGGTGGGTGACGCTCTGGTCGTGCGCGGGCACGTCCCGCCCCGGCCCGCTCACGTGGTGCCCCGGTACGTGTAGCAGGTGACCCAGGTGGTGTCGATGGTCACCGAGCTGCCGCGGGCCGCGTAGTCACCCGACAGCGAGGACTCGTTCTGGAGCACCCAGGGCGTGGTGTCCGGGTCGTTGCCCGCCACGTGCCCGATCTCCTTGCCGTCCAGGTAGAAGGTCACGCCGGACGGGGTGATCTCGTAGGTGGAGGTGTGCCAGGTGGTCCACTTGGCGCCGCCGGCGTCCGTGCCGTACTTGGTGAAGTCGTGGACGAACGCCGAGATCGGGTCGTCGGCGAAGTTGCCGCCGGCCTCGGGGAAGTCGACTTCGGAGGCGTCCCCGTAGTGCAGGTGGGCCATCTTGAAGCCGTCGAGGGTGCCGTGCACGCGCCAGCGCTCGGAGAACTTGCCGTAGCGGATGTTCATGCAGCCCAGCGGCACCGGCGCGGAGACGTGGTTGTCGCCGCTGCTAGGCCGGTACATCCGCACGTGCAGCTGGCCGTCGCCCCAGGCGGAGGGGGCGATCCAGGTGGTGTCGTCGGCGCGGTACTCGCCGCCGAAGCTGCGGTCGTTGCCGTTGGAGTGGTTCTTCGGGTTGGCGGTGTCGTACCAGCCGCGCGGGTAGGCGCCCATCTGGCGGTAGACCGCCCCGTACTTCTTCAGGCCCGCGCAGTGGAAGTCGCCGTCCCCGGCGCACGAGGAGAACGCCCCCAGCGGAACGTGCTGGTCGTTGAAGTCGTCGGCGAACACCTGGTGGAAGGGGCCGCAGTCCCCGTGCGGCATGCCGGTGCCGGTGGTGTGGCAGGCGTCCTGGGACCGCGTGACGGCGTCCGCGGGGGCCGGCATGAAAACGGCCGCCACGAGGGCGGCCACGGTCAGAGCGGCGAACTCCCGCAGGCGGCGCCTGCGACCAAGCGGGCGACGGCTTGTCACATGCCTCCGGGGGTGAGCAGCTGGCTTGCGTACACGGCGATGAACACGGCGGCCATGGCGCCGAAGGTCTCGGCGGCCGAGCGCTTGAAGCCGCACTCCCCCGCCCGCACGAGGCTGATCAGGCAGCCGAGGGCGAGGAAGATGGCCGCGGAGGCCGGGCGGGCCCATCCCAGCGGCAGCGCGGCGTACGGGAGGGCCGGCAGGATGGAGCCGCAGGCGGTCGAGGCGCCGATGGCGAGCGCCTTGGCGACGCGCAGCAGGTGGCCTTCGGCGGAGGACAGCCACTGGCCGAAGCCCATGCCGACGGCGCCGGCCACCGAGACGGCGATGGCGGTGTGCAGGATCAGGCCCGGGTAGCGGGCCTCGCTCAGCAGGACGCCGAGCAGGGTCGTCAGCCCGTCGAGGATGCCGAAGACGACCGGGTTGGCCAGGCGGCCCAGAGCATCGCTCACACGTCCACCAGTTCCAGTTCGAGGAAGGTGCGGCCGGCGATGATCTCGGTGCTGCATGAGGCTTCGGTGTAGACGGCCAGCTGGATCGTGTCGTTGGCGTTGAACAGGAACTCGTCCGCCACGGTGCCGCCGCCGAAGTAGCCCACCAGGGCGTCGAAGCCGCGGGTGAACTCGGTGCCGTTGCGGGTGGCGAGCACGGCGGTGCGGATGCCGCCCCCGGTCGCATAGCTCACCGAGACGCGGCCGGTGATGCGCCACTTGCCGGAGATCGGGATGGTGAACTGGCTGGTGGCGGCCGACCACATGTTGCGCGGGTCCCAGTCGACCGTGTCCGGGACGATGACGTGGGTGCCGCTGGAGAAGTTCTGGCTCGTGACGGTCTGCTCGACGCGGGCCGTGTAGCCGCCGAGCCCGGCGCGGTTCCAGGTGCCGGGGGTGCCGGCGGTGGTGCAGATCCAAAAGCAGCCGTTTTGGTCGATGACGTAGTCGCCGACGTTGAACGTGCCGCTGGTGGGGGCGCCGGCGGCGGTGCCGCCGACGTAGCCGGAGGCCGCGGTCGCGCCGGCCAGCTGGGCCGTGATGCGGTTGGAGACGGTGACGGGCGTGTTCGTCGTCGTCCCGTTGAGCAGGTTCACGACCTGGTTGATGTCGTTGGCCTGGATCGCGGCGCCGTTTTGCACGGTGTACAGGCCCATCAGGCCACCTCCCCGCGCCAGGTGACGGACATGTGCGCCTCGGTGGTCTGCGACTCCGCGTAGTTGAGCCAGCACCCCAGCTGGACGAGATCGTTCGCCTGGAGGTGCAGGTTGGCCATGACGGTCATGGCGCCGGGCCCGGTGCCCAGCTGGCCGTCGTCCCCGCGGACCCTCTCGCTCCCGTTGATCATGATGATGGCCGTCGCCCGGCCACGGCCGTCGTCGTTGCCGGTCATCCCGACGCGGCCGTGGATGGTGTAGCGGCCCTCGCGCAGGATGGTGAACCCGTGCTTGCCGTAGTTGCGCATGGTGCGCGGGTCATAGCCGGGCGAGGTCCACGTGTCCAGGTAGACGTTGGTGAAGCCCCTGTTCAGGCGCTGGGCGGTGTACTTCTGCCAGGCCCGGGAGGTGTAGCCGCCGCATCCGGTGGCACGCCAGGCGCCGGCTGAGGAGTAGACCCACAGGATGCCCCGGGTGTCGACGATATGGTCTCCCACCTGGAAGCCGGCACTGGAGGGCGCCCCGGTCGTCGTGGTGACGCCCCCGGCGTACGCGCTGGCGGCGCTCGCTCCCGGCAGGGTGGCGGTGATGCGGTTGGAGACCACCATCGGGGTGTTGGTCGTCACCCCGGTCAGCAGATTGACCAGCTGGTTGAGGTCCTCCGGCTCGTCGGTGATGTTGGTGGCGACGGCGTACAGGCCCACACGCCTCCCGGATCAGTCGAGGTTGAGCAGGCGCAGCAGAGTGGCCCAGTGGGCCGCCGTCGGCGTGCCGCTCACGCCGCGCACGGTGGCGAGGTCCTGGGCGCGCTTGGCCTCGGCGTCCAGATGAGCGGCGTGCTGGGCCTGGGCGTCGGCCTGGAATCGCAGCTCGTCGGCGGTGGGCTCCTCGTAGCGGGCTTCGCCGGTGGCGCAGTCGATGTGCAGGGCCAGATCAGGCATCAGTTGCTCCCGTACAGGCCGAGGAAGGATCCGGCCGCGAACGAGCCGGCACTGGGGGTGAGGGTGAGGTTGAGGCCGGCGAGCGACGCCTGACGCCAGATCCAGCCGGAACGGCGGGTGGTCTGCCAGGTGATGGTCGAGCCGTTGCCGGAGTAGGCCATCGAGTCGCAGTGGAACATCTTGGTGCCCGTGGAGCTGGTGTAGTTCGGCATCCACATCACGCCGCCGCCCATGTTGGACGCGCTCGAGCCGCCGGCGGCGGGAATCTTGAAGACCGGCGGGGTGGTGACGCCGGAGCCGTCGGCCGTCTGAACTCCCCCGCCGTTGCTCTGGAACCAGGTGGCCGATCCCATCCAGTTGCCCGTCATCGTCGACAAGCCCATGTTGACGTTCTGCAAGCTGGAGGCCGTGTCGGTGGACTGGGCGTTGCAGATGATGAACAGATGGCGGAAGCCGCCGGGCAGGCCGTTGTAGGTGACGCTCGCCGCGTTGGCCCCAAGCGTCTGCACGTTGATCGGCACCAGGCCGACCGCGCCCCAGGTGCCGGGCGAGCCGGCCGCGGTGCACACCCACAGCCCGCCCGCGCTGTCGGCGGTGAAGTCGCCGGTGTTGAAGGTGCCCGAGGTGGGTGGGCCGGAGGTCTGGCCGACGTAGCCGCCGGTGCCAGCGCTGGCGCCGGACAGCTGGGCGCGGATGCGCTGCGAGACGGTGACGGGCTGGTCGGTCGAGACGCCCGTGAGCAGGTTCATGTACTGATTGATGTCTGTCGGGCTGGACGCCCCGCCGTTCCCCACCGCATACAGGGGCATGGTCCCTCCAGCGTTAAGTTATCCATCTTCCATTGACGGCGATCACTGTCCGCTCGTATTGTTATCTCTGTAAACGCGATAAGCGATACGGAAGCGAGGACCCCATGGACGCCCGACTGACCCGCCGGACCTTCACCCGCATCGCCCTCTCCCTCGCCCCCGTGCTCGTCTCAGCCGTCCGCGGCAAGCGCTTCGTGATGCTCGTCGACCTGCTCCGCGCCAGCGACCTGGGCCGCGTCGTCGAGATCGCCTACACCAAGGCCGACGGCGAGTCCTCCGTACGCCTGATCGAGGTGCACGAGCTGCGCCCCACCGAGGCCGGCGAGATCGTCGTGCGGGCCTTCGACCGCCTGCGCGCAGAGGACCGGACCTTCCGCATCGACCGCATCGCCGCCTACCGGCTCGCCGCCTGAGAAAGGACACCGACCACCGTGCTGTGGGAACTGCAAGACCCCTGCGAGGACTGTGGCGCCAAGGCCGGCGAGTTCTGCCGCCCGGGCTGCCCCAGCGGCTACACCGCCGAGGACCACCGCTACACCCGCGAACCCGAACTCCCTTCGATCTGGGACGAGCCCGTACCGCCCGGGTGGTAGCCCCGAAGGGCGGATGCTCTGCCGTCGCCAGCACAGTGCAGAAGCACAACGCCTCCCGCCCTTACCGAAAAAGAATCTTCACCGGGGTGCCGGGGCGTCGCCGCGGGCTTACTCTGTGCTGTTGTTGAGGAGATCAAGGGGGATGCGTGGACGCGACGCCGCCGGAGCGACCGCCCAGACCGGACGAGGACCTGATCCGGTTCCACAACGGGGACACCCTGGACAACATCCCGATCGTGCGGCTGGCATCACGCCGCCCGTGGAAGGGCATAGCCCTGGGCGCGGTCGCCGTCCTGGCTCTCGGTGCCTGCGTGGCCGCGCTCGTGATGCACGCCGGCTCCAAACGGCCCGCGGTTGCGGCCACCGCGCTCGGCGCGGTGAAGTCGTCGGCCGCCAGCTCCCCGCCGCCCAGCCGGCGGCCCAGCCCCATACCTTCGCCCACCCCGTCGCCGACGCGACCGGCCGCCGCCGCCGCCGCTTCAGCCTCCCCCGCGTGCATCAAAGTGCACTTCAAGGGAGCGCAGGGTGACGTCAGCTGTCAGCCGGTCAGCGCCGTCTGCGAGGACGGGGCTCCCTACTACCACGCGCAGATCGACGAGCTGTGCGGCGGACCGCCGACACTCCAGACCGTGCACCTGATATCCCAGCCCCCAACGGGGGGCGACCCGGGATCGACGTACTGCATCGCCTTCACCGGCAGTAGCACGGACACCGGCCGAGACGGCGTGCTGCTGATGAACGCAGCCCACTACCAGTGCGGCGCCGACATCGTCCTGCCCAGCGGTCAGGTCAGCGACGCCCAGGGGGACAGCGTGTTCTCCAACAGCGCCCCCTCGTGCACGCCCGACATGCCCGACACCCGGATGACCTATCCCGCAGTGCTGGACTTCAGCGCCCTCGCGTCAGGGACGGCGCCGGAGTTCGTGTGTCTGGTGGCGAACGTCGGCGCCTGACGCAGCCGGCCGGCCTCAGCCAGCCTCCTCCGGCTCCTGCTGCTCCGCCTGCTGTGCGGCCACCAGCCGGGCGCGCAGGGCGGCGTTCTGGTCGTGCAGGTCGTTGGCCTCGATCGCGCGGCGCTCCATCTCGGCGTGCAGCTGGGCGATGTAGGCGTGGGCCTCCCCCAAGAGGCGCGCGAGCACCTGGGGGTCGGCCTTGAAGGGCGGGATGGCGGGAGGAAGGCTCATGGGTCACCCGGAAGCAAGAGAGAGAGTCAGCTGGAGCGTGCTGGTCTGGGCGTCGTTCTTCGGGATGGCGGGAGAGAACGTCGCGTGGTCCAGCAGCGTGCCGGGGGTGTAGGCGACGTACTGCCCGGCCGCGTAGTTGGCGTTCGCGGTGAAGGAGTTCACCGTCATCGTCGTGGCGCCCACCGGGGTGTCAGCGGCCGTGGTGACCTGCTGGACCTGGCTGGTGGCGTAGCCGAGGGTCACCGTGGAGCCGGAGGGGATGTCCTTGGTGACGCCGGCGACCGGCAGCGAGGTGTACCCGGTGCCGGAGATCAGCCCGGAGGTCAGCGTCGGCAGCACCAGGCCGGCTCCGACGAACACCCCGGCCTCCACCAGGTTGCCGTTGCCCAGGGTGGTGGGCAGGAAGAACGACAGTGTGAGCTGGTTGGCGCCGTAGGCGGAGTTCGTCACCAGCTGGCGACCGATCTCGAAGCCGAGCGCCGCATCCCCTGCCGCCGGCGCGGTGGCGGAGGTGCCCACCGCGCCGTAGACGTCGCCCAGGTTGCCCGAGGTGGCGGTGAACGGGTTGCCCCAGGTCGCGTTGTAGTTCTCGATGAAGGCCCAGTTCAGGGCCGCTGCCAGAGCGTTGAGGCCGGCGGTGGTGATGAGGTTGTCCGACTCGCGCCGGTCGACCTCCTCCCCCGTTGCGGCGTCGTGCACCACCAGGGCCAGGCGGCCGTGCACGGCCAGCGATGCGCGCACGACAGTCTCCTTATCCATAAGTCGATGATCCCCAGTTGGCGTTGCCGTACTGCGCCGAGGACGGCGAGCCGGGGTTGGCGTACTGGAACTGGCCCCAGTTCTGGTGGCCCCAGGACGGCGAAACGCAGGCGGCCGAGGTCGCCCAGGCGTAGCGGTTGGCGACCTCGGTCGCCGTCAGCAGCCGGGAGTAGAAGGCGACCTCGTCCAGCGCGCCGTTGAAGAACTGGGCTGCGGCGCCGGCGTTGTTCTTCGCGCCGAGGAACACCGCGGCGGAGGTGGCCACCGCCGATCCGGTGTAGCCGAGGGACGCCTTCTGGACGCCGTCGAAGTAGCCGGTCACGGTCGAGGCGGTCGCGTTGCGGACCACCGCGAGGTGATGCCAGGCGCCCGCAGTGACGGTGCCGGCCGGGCAGACGGTCACCGTCACCACACCGGAGGAGGCCGGGGTGCCCAGGAACATGTCGTCGACCCAGATCACTTCCAGCGCGGCCGTGGCGACAGGGGCGACGATGAGGCGGCCCTGCACCTGGCTGCCGGTGGGGGTGAAGGTGAAGGCGACCTGCGTCCAGGCGTTCTGGGTCAGCGCCACCCCGGTGCGGGCGTACTGGGTCTGGTAGGTGCCGTTGGCGTCGTAGGTGTTGACGGCGATGTTGGCGCTCTCCCCGGCCTTGGTCGTGTAGCACCAGAAGGAGGCCGTGTACGTGGTGCCGGGGGTGAGGGAGTACAGGTTGGCGGTCTCGGCCGCGCACTCGTTGGCGCCCTGCGCGATGAGCGCGAGCGAGTAGGAACCGGAGTGTGCGTGGGCGCCGGCCTGGGCCACCCAGTCCGGGTCGTTGGCCACCCACCAGGGGAAGGCCGACATCACCATCACGTCGGCGTAGAAGGTCTGACTGGCCGCCGTCGCGGTGACGCCGACCACGGGGGTGACATTGTAGGCGTTGCTGGGGGCGGTGGAGGTGAGCAGGACCTGGGTCCAGCCGCTGGCCAGGAGGGTGGGCTGGTTGCCCTGGAGGGCGTTGCTGTCGTAGGTCAGGAAGTTGAAGTTGCTATCTCGCCAGTCCAGCTCCAGGTTCGCCGTCGTGGCCACCGGCGACCAGATCCACGCGCTGAAGGTGTACGGGGTGTTGGGGCTCACCGGCCAGGAGTTGGAGGTGAACATCGACGCGTTGCCGGCCGCCGTTGCGGTGATGGCCGCCGAGAAGCCGTCGCCGTCCTTGTCCTGAGTGCTGGAGCGGGCGATGGTGGTGTTCGTCGAGGTGACGTTGACCTGGTAGGTGATGCGCAGCTGCGGGGCGCCGGACTGACCGAAGCCGTGGAAGTAGCCGTAGTAGGTCAGGGAGTTGTTAGGCGCCTTGCCCAGCGCGATGCCCAGGGCGGTGCCGTTTTGGAGGGCGGTGCCGATCGAGTTGCTGATCGTCACCCACTGGGCCTGGCCGGAGGAGAAGCCGGCCTGGTTCCAGTCGGCGGAGACGTTGCTGTAGCTCTGGTTGCCCGACAGGTTGGTGATGTTGCGGTAGTAGCCGATGATCGCGGTGCCGCCGGAGTTGTAGTACCAGCCCACGTCGGACAGGTAGACCTCGACCTTGGTGATCGACGCCCCGGCCAGGTCGGACTGGATCTGGCTGGCATTGAACTGGATCAGCGAGAACTGGTTGCCGTTGGTCGAGGAGAAGTAGCCCTGGTAGCAGTAGCCGTTGTCGTAGCCGGCCCGGTTGTTGCCGTTGGTGTCGTAGGTGGCCGTGTCCGTGCAGCTGTAGGTCTTGGTGAGGGTCTGGGTCTGCGACCCGCTCGCCGCGGTCCAGCCGGAGATGTCGGTGGTCAGCGTCGAGGTATTGGCGTCCAGGATGTTGCTGATGCTCTCCAGGCCGGCCGTGGGCGCATCCAGGAAGTTGTCGGCCGACGAGCCGCCGAAGGACAGCGACACGCTGCCGTCGGTGTTGATGTCGACCTCGTACTCCGAGCCCGCACCCTTGGAGATCACCGTCTGGACGGCCGCCAGCGAGGTCACCTTCAGCCAGCACTCGAACGCGCACGTGCCGGGCACGGCCAGTTGCGGCGAGGAGGGGACGGAGATGTAGCCGGTGCTCCCGTCGAAGGTGATCCCCTTCGAGCCGTTCATGGCGCCGGCCACCCCGTAGGTGAGGGTTCCGTTGGCCGTGCCGTTCTGCTTGACGCCGAACGGCGAGGAGTCGTAGATGCCGCTCGTGCCGTTGAGGTCGTCCATGCGCCAGTAGCCCTGGGGGCCGGCGTCGTCGAGCAGGTTGACCGGGTAGGGCACCGACGGAGCGGCGATCGTCTCGGCCGGGTGGATCGAAAGGGTTTCCGCATCCCCCACGAAGACGTCCACGACCTCGGTGTCCGACAGGTCGATCGAGTCCTGCGAGTCGCTGTTGAGCTGCGCGATGACGTCGGTGAGCGTGAGGCCGCGCGCCATGGCCCTCCCCTTCTCTCAGATCGAGCCGGTGGAGATGCGAACGGCGGTGACGTAGTAGGTGCGATACAGGCCCGCCTGGCCGTTGATACGGACCTGGGTGATCAGGAACGTGTCGTTGATGCCCGGCGCGTTGCCGCGCAGCGAGTCCGGGGTCACCGCGTTCTGGAAGGTGCAGGTCTGCCCCGCCCGCACGTGCCCGGTCCAGTTCGCCGTGGTGGTGAACTGCACCCTCTCCTCCGGCTCGGAGAAGGTGTTGATCTCCTGGAGCCCGCGGACCTGGGCGGCGCGGATGTCGTTGAGCGCGGTGTCGGCGATGTAGACGCCGAAGACGCCGCGGTTGGGCAGCGAGGAGAACCGGGAGATGGAGGCGTTGTCCTGGACGCGGGCGATGACCGGGGCCTTGTAGGTGTAGGACAGCTGGATGATCTGACCACTGGCCGGCGCCGGGTCCGTGACGGTGATCAGGTACCACTGGCCGACCGCGTTTTGGGTGATCGCCCACTGGGTGGAGGCCGACCCGCCGGTGGCCACGCTGATGGTCTTGGACGTCCCGCCGACGCTCAGCGTCAGGCCCGCGGTGCTCACCGTCGAGTCGGGGGTGTAGGTCAGGGGGAAGGCGGTCGTGCTGCCGTTGCCGACGAAGTAGTCCGTCTGGCTGTTGGAGTAGGTGCCGCCGCGGACGGTGGCCTGGTTGTGCACGGCGGTGCCGTCCCAGAAGTACCAGTAGGACTGCCAGTCGTAGCCGCTGACCGCGGGGTTCCCGGACCCGTCGGGCCCCAGGGCGGCGAGTGTGGCCGGGTTGTCGGTGAAGGTGACCCCCGAGGCGGGCGCCTGGAGCTGATTGAACCAGTGCAGGTCGTGGTTCTCGTCGATGTACCAGCCGTACTTATCGCTCGTGCTGGCCGCATTCGAGATCTTCTTCAGGGCCGTGGTCAGGTCGTAGTAGATGATCTTTATGCGGGGCAACTGCGGGCCCGGCATCACATGGTTGGTCGTGATACCGCAGTTGGCCTCGGTCACCAGGGACTTGATGATCTGGTCGGCCGACAGGTACCGGAAGTCGCCCTGGACCGGGGCCCGGTCGGTCAGGTAGGTCCAGTCGACGCAGTCGACCTGCCAGCTGGCCAGGTTCGGCCCCAGGTACTTCAGCTGGGGCATCGTCGTCAGCCCCGAGAAGATCACCTGGTTCAGGCCGTTGTCGATCAGCTCGATGGTGGACAGCGCCGGGACGACGACGTTCAGCGCGCCGTCGGCGTGCTCGTCGGTGAGGTAGAACGTCGCGGTATCTCCCTGCCGCGACCAATTCTGTGTGACGTAGTAGGTGCTCTGCTCCAGGTATTGCGAGTAGTCGACGCCGCCGATGAGCAGCTGCATGTTCTGGCTCACATCACCCCCAGACAGCCGACGGCGGGCGCCGGCGACCGAAGCCCGAGGGCCTGGCCGCCGGCGCCTGTTACGCCTGGTACCGGATGTGGACGCCCGCCTGCGGCAGGGCGGTCTGGACGAAGAACCGCTCGAACTGCTGGATGAACTCGATCATCGCGTTGGACGACAGCAGCTGGTTGTCGCTGACGTTGATGATCACCGTCATCCCCTGGCCCCCGCCGCCGATGTCGTGCGCCTGCGGGGCGGTGAGCACGTACTCGTTGCGGCCGGTGCCGTTGTAGGCCATGGTCAGCCCCGGAGGAAGGACGCCTCCGGAGTCGTAGCCGACGTACCCGCCGCCGGCGCGCACCGACTTCACGCCCGGCACGCTGTCGATCGAGCCGTAGCGGGAGCGGATGTAGTTGATCGCCGCGGCCAGGTTCGCCACCGGGTCGTAGATGTTCCCCGACGTGCCCGGCTGGTGGTAGGCCCGGAACGTGGAGCCGATCGTCTGGGCCAGGCCGCGGCTGGGGTCGCCGGCCGCGGCGTTGGAGTCCCAGTTGTTGATCGCGTTCGGGTTGCCGCCGGACTCGTACTTGACGATGATCTCCAGGCCGTTCTGCCAGTCCGCCCCCGAGACGCCGGTGGCGGACATGGCCTGCTGGATCCAGGAGATCACGTTGCCGGAGACGTGCACCGGCGAGGAGCTGAAAGCGGTCTTGTCTTTGCCCTTGAGGAAGTCCAGCAGGCTGTCGCCGACCTTGTGGACGCCGGAGTCGAGCACGCCGCCGAAGCCCGCGGTGCCCAGCGTGTGATCCGCCAGCGACTCGAAGCCGTGGATGATCGGGGTGGCCGCCGCGGCGAGCCCTCCGAGCACGACCTTCTTGACCGCGTTCCATGCGGAGGAGAGCCCGCCGGTGATGGCGCCGCCGATGTTCTCGATCGCACCGAGCAGGCCGCCGTGCTTGTAGCCCTTGACCAGCCCGCCTGCCGCGTACCCGTTGTTGATGGCGTACAGCAGGTCCAGGTTCTGTGCGGTGGCCAGGGCGTTGACGACGAACTCCCCGGTGGACAGCATCGCGGGGATGCTGTCGGAGGTGCTGGTGCCCGGACCGCTGACCGGGCCGCCGCCGGCCAGGGAGATGGGGCTGAGCGATTGGAGCTTGAGCTTGGAGTCGAACGTGCCCGCCACGTCGTTCCACAGCGGCACGATCGCGTCGTCGTAGACGTACTTGATCACGAAGTTGACCGGGTCGGCGATGACCTTCTTCAGGCCGTTCCAGGTGTCCCGGACGGCGCCGACGACGGTCTGGAACCCGGACTTCAGGCCGCTCCACAGGTCCCCGGCCACGCTCATGACACCGGACTTGATCGAGTTCCAGATGCCCGTGACGTCGTGCCACAGGTTGCGCGCGAGCTGGACGATGTCCTGCCAGATGCGCGTCCAGCCGGAGACCTCGTCCTGCCACAGGCGCGTGACGATGTGCACCACGTCGTGCCACAGGTTCGTGAAGAACTGCGAGACGTCGTGCCAGATCCGGGTGGCGAAGCCGGTGATGTCCTGCCAGATCTTCGTCCAGCCCGTGACCTCGTCCTGCCAGAACCGGGTGACGATGTGCACGACGTCGTGCCACAGGTTGGTGAAGAACTGGACGACGTCGCGCCAGATGCGCTGGGCGAAGCCGGAGACGTCCTGCCAGATCTTGGTCCAGCCGGAGACCTCGTCCTGCCACAGCTTCTTGGTGATGCCGACCAGGTCGTTCCACAGCTGGACGAAGAACTGCTTGATCTTGTCCCAGATGCCGACGATGAACGACCAGATCTGGTTGTGATACTTGACCACCAGGCCGATGATCACGCCGAGTCCGCCGGTGACGATGCCGATCAGCAGCGGCCACCAGTTCCGGACGAAGGCGAGGATCTTGTTCCACGCCTCGGTGAAGAAGTCGGTGGCGTCGTGCCACACCTTGACGAAGAAGCCGGCCACGTCCTGGGATGCGGACTTGATCCACGCCCAGACCGCGGCGACGATCTGCTTGGTCTGCTTCCAGTGGGTGGCGATCAAAATCGCGATCATGACGAGCGCGGTGAGCGCGATCATCCACGGGCTCGAGACCGACAGGCCCTTCATGGCCTTTCCGACACCCTCGATGGCGGTCTTGAAGACCGTGAAGGAGGTCTTGACCTTCGAGATGACCGTGGCGACCAGGATGAAGGTGCCGATCGCGCCACCGAGCGCCCCGACCAGGGCCAGCGTGATCGCGGTGAGGGTCTGGTGCTTGGCGATCCAGTCGGCGAGCGGCGTGATGACGTCCGTGATGACGCCGAGCATCTTGGTGACGATCGGCAGCAGCCCGGAGCCGATGGCGATCTTGGTGTTCTCCAGGGACTGCTTCGCCCGCTCCATCTTGGTGTTGAAGTCGCCCTGGACCTCGTCCCAGCCCTCGACGTGCTTGCCGGCCTTGTCCGCGCCCTCGCCGACCGACTTGACGTTCTCCTTGAAGGTGTCCATGTTGCCGCCGGTCAGCAGCAGCGCCGTGTTCAGCCCGGTGGCGCCGCCCATCATCTTCGCGAGCGCCGCGGAGTAGGTCTGGGCGGCCGGAGAGCCGGACTTGAGCAGGTCGTTGAAGGACTTCGACTTCAGGTAGGTGGTCGCGAACTCCTTCGCCAGAGTCGACTGCTGGGGCGAGAGCTTGCCGATGTCGGTCGAGAAGGTCTTGGTGGTGATCGAGCCCTTCTCCAGCTCCTGGGCGAGCTTCTGGGTGGTCGGGTCGAGCTTGGCGAACATCGCCTGGGCGTCGGCGGCGGCCGACTTGGACTGGTTGAAGGCGTTCATCAGCACGGTGCCGGCCGGGCCCATGTGGCTGGTGACCGCCTTGGTCAGCATCTCCAGCGTGCCGGTCAGCCCGCGCGTGCCGAGGTTCTTGGAGACGTCCGTCGAGGACAGCCCCAGCTGCTCCATCTCCTTGACCGCTTGGGCGTTGGGGTTCTGAAGGGAGCGGATGGAGTTGGCGAGGTTCTGGGCGGCGCGGTGGGCGTTCATGCCCTGCGCCGTCATCGTCGCGATGGCGCCGCCGACCTGCGAGAGGGAGACGTGGGCCGCGGCGGCGACCGGCAGCACGGTGCCGAGCGCGCTCGCCAGGTCCTGCATGTGCATCTTGCCGGAGGCGACGGTCTTGACCAGCTCGTTGGTGACGGCCGTGGCGTCCTTCGACTTCAGGCCGTAGGCGTTCATCGCCGACGTCAAGGCGTCGGCGACGGTGGACAGCTGGGCGTCGCCGACCTTCGCGCCCTCGGCCGCGGCCTGGAGGACCTTCAGGCCCTCCGCGCCGTGGTGGCCGGCCGACTCGATCAGGTACATGCCCCTGGCGAGCTCTTCGGAGGAGGTGCCGGTCGCGTTGGACAGCTGGAGGATGCCACCGCGGACCTTGTCGATCTGGTCCTTGGACTCGCCGGCGCCGGTGACCAGGGAGGTCATCGACTCCTGGAAGCTGGCTGCGGCCTTGATGGAGTCCTTGGCGATCAGACCGACGCCGACGGCGACCGCGCCGGCGGCGATGCCGACCCCGTGCAGCCTGCCGGAGGAAGTCGCGGCGGCCTCCGCCTGGTCCCTCTGGGCGGCGGTGGCCCTACGCGAGGCCGTCTCCATGTCGGCCGAGTGCAGGGCGACCTCGCGCTCGGCATCCTGCACCCGCTTCAGCGCTGCGGCCTCACGATCGGAGGCGGCCACGGTCGCATCGGCGGCGGCCTTGGCCGCGTCCTTGGCCTTGAGCTCCGCTGCGGCCCTCTCCTCGCCGGAGAGCTTGGCTGCCGCAGCCGCTTTCTTCGTGGCCTCGGCGGTCATCCGCTGGGCTTCGGCGACCTGTGCGGAGGCGGCCTTGACCTCCTTCATGGCGGCGACCTGCTCGGCCATCGCCTTCTGGTAGACGCGGGCCGCGGCCGTCGCACGGGCCTGGGACGCCTCCACCTTCTCGGAGGACGTCATCATCGCCTCGGCGGCGGCCCTGGCGGACTCCGCGATGGAGGCGTTGGCCTCCTCGCTGCGGGCGGCGAACCTCTCGATCTGGCCCGAGACCCGCTCCATGACCTCCGAGGCGCGGTCACGGGCCTCCACGACGAAGCTGACGACCTGGGCCACACACCCCCTAGCGGGACTTGCGGTTGGCCTGCATCAGGCGGAAGGCTTCCTCGGTGGCCTCGGCGTTCGCCGGCGAGGAGGCAGAGGGGGACTGCTCGCGGGAGACCTTGCCCTGAGCCTCCATGATCTGCTGGTAGTCGTGCACCTTGCGCCGGGGCCAGTCCTCGATGCGCTCAGGGTTGGCCCGGGTGCCGAAGCGGGACCACAGCGCCTCGTCGAAGTAGAACTCCCCCAGTTCCCAGGGCACTTCCTCGGAGTTATTGCGCAGCGCCGTCAGGATGCTGGCCAGCCACGCTTTTGTGCTCCTCCTCGCCCCGCTTCTCGTTCGCCTGCACGGCCTTGGCGACCTTGTCCACCACGAAGTTCGGCAGGCGCTTGACCGCCTCGCGGCGTGCCTCGATCGGGGCGAGGGGGAGCAGCTGGTCCACCTCGTCGGTCAGGTTCCAGGCGCAGATCGCCTGGACGGCCAGCTCCTGGGCGAACGCCACGTGGTCGAACGAGCTGGTCATGGTCGGCTCGCCGCCGCTGGTGTCCATCTTGGGCATCAGCAGCGCGCGCTCGGCCTCGCCGTGCTCCGCGGAGGTCAGGAACTTCTTGATCTCCACATAGAAGCCGTCTTCGAGGTCGATGCGCTCCGTCGCGGCGTACTTGCTGAGGAATCCCATGCGCGGTCCTTGGATGTCAGAAGGGCAGGTACTGGCTGGAGGAGACGATCGTCGAGCTGATCGTCTTGAGGGCCGTCAGGTCCAGGAACGCGGTGAACTCGAGCGTGGTCAGCACCACGTCCTGCATCTTGACCGCGTTGGTGTAGGTCTTGATCCGGGCACGCGGCATGGTGAAGGCCACCGAGTTGCCGCCGGTGCCGGGGTGGGTGAAGGTCAGCGACAGCGGGCCTTCCTGCCCGTTGACCATCTGCTGGTAGTAGCCCCAGGTCGGGTCGTCCAGCGAGGCGAACATCACGTCCGTCTTGAGCGTGACCTGCCGGGTGACCGGAGTGAGGAACGCCGCAGTGTGCTGCTGGTTCATCGTGTAGGTGTCCTTGACACCGTTTTCGATGCTCAGCTCCGCGGTCGTCGGCTGCGCGCCCGTCTGGCCGAAGAGCGACAGGGTCGTCTCGGCGTAGCTGAACGGGTTCTCGTTGATGATCGTGACCGTGGACGGCGTGTCCAGGATGTTGGCGGCCTGCGCCATGAAGTCCACCGACATGGTGGCCTCGGAGTTGCCGGCCGAGACCGAGACACCCAGCTTGTTGACCCGGCCGCCGGTGAACTGGAGCGAGTCGTAGCCGCCGATGTCCTTCTCCACCGTCAGGCTGCCCAGCTGGTTGGCCTGGACGATCGTGTGGGTGAAGGGCGCGGTGACGACGGCGACCGTCGCCCCGTTGGCGTGCGCGTAGGTCAGCGGGGTGTCCACCGTCAGCGTGTTGGCGGCGACCGTGGTGATCTTGCGGACTTCCGAGGTCGTCGGGCCCACGGTGTTGTTGGTGTCGACCTGGATGTAGTTGCCGACCGTGTAGCCGGTGGCGGAGGTGACCGTCACGGTGGTGGCGCCGGCCGTAGAAGCAGCGGACAGCGTCGTGCTGCTGGTCGGGGTCGAGCCGGTCACGCCGTTGCCCGCCGAGGCGTCCGGGCCGATCGCGGCCGGGATGGCGAGCGCCCCGTTGGTCGGGGCCAGGGAGGCGGTGACGGAGCCGGCGACCTTGTACTCGCCGTACAGGGCGAAGATGTTCAGGTCCCTCTGGCCGATCTGCACCTGCGGGCTGAACAGGCCCGGGTCCAGCTCCAGGCCGTTGCCGGTCATCAGCGCGTAGCTGGTCGGCAGGGTTGCGGTACCGAGGGCCGGCTCCTTGCCGAAGCCGGTCGCCGACAGCGATCCGAAGCGCTCAACGATCGTGGTGGGCACATACCTCCGGGGGCGGCATCAGGGGGTCAGTTGCCGCGCGCGGCGGCGGACTTGCGTGCGGGGGCCTTCTTCTCGGCCGGGGCCTCGTCGGCCTGGGCACTGTCGTCCTCGGCCGGACGTGCCTCCGGCTCGGGGGTGTGCTCGGTGAAGTCGGGGTGGCCCAGCAGCCGCTTGGCCAGTTCGGCCTCGATCTGCTTGACCTCGCCGGCCAGCCACTCGCCGATGCCGTGCACGATCAGCTTCGCGTGCTGCCCGACATAGCGGACGAACCGCTGGGGCTCAGGTGTGTCGGGCATCGCCCGCTCCCTCCCGGTACAGGTGGTTGACCAGCCAGCCGAGGCCGGCCCAGAAGACGACCTGCCGCACGCGGGCGGCAGGTCCTGTGTGCTGGATGCCGAACACGGACCGCATGTGGGCCGACAATGTCCCCTCGGGGTTGGCGCGGGCCAGGGCGACCGCCTCGGCAGCCACGCCCCCGGCCAGCAGGGATCCCCAGATCACGTGCCAGGTCCGCGCGCTCACAGGCCCTCCGTCACGGCCATCCGGAAGGTCTCCCTCATCCACGGCGTCATGTACTCCACCGCCCGGGTCAGGAAGTCGTTCGGCTTGGTTCCCGGGTGGTGGACGACCTTGGCGAAGAACTCGCTGTGGCCGTCGGACCAGTGCAGGGCGTTCTTGTTGCGGGGCCTGATCTCGTGCGGCTGGGTGCCCTTGATGATGAACTCCGCGACGGGCGAGTTCACATGGAAGTCCAGGAACACCCGGTTGCGGGTGACGTGGGCGCTGAAGTCCACCGACCGGCGAAGCCCGCCGGCGTCGCGCCCCGAGGAGATGGGAGCCTCGCGCCGGATGGCCTCCGTGACGGCGGGGCCGACCACATCCGCCCATGCCCTGGCCCGCACCGGGAAGCTGAAGTCCCGGAACAGGCCGGTACCGACGCGCCCCTTGAAGACGATCGGAGTGTCCACCGCTCCCCCTTTACGCCTGGAGCCGTTCGGTGATCTGGACGATGAGCCGAGCGTCGTAGCGCAGCCAGCGCTCGTCCTCCAGAGCGATGACCGGCATGTAGTCGACCTTGATGACCTCGCCGATCTCCTGGACCGTCGAGACCTGGCCGCTGATCGGGTCGGTGATCTCCACCTGGATCTGGGTGGTGCGCAGCTGGGCGGTGCAGGCGTCGATGACGGCCGGGAACGCCGAGTCGGCATTCGCGTCGTCGGCCGGGCCGAACCACATCAGCCACATGTCCAGCTGGTAGTGGAGCATCTTCATGCCGCCGGTCGAGGGCTGGCCGGGCTTGGCGCGCGGCATCGACTGCCGCTCCTCGTTGATGGTGGATCCCCAGATGTAGACGGTGGGGATCAGCCCGTCGCCGGGGTTGGGCGGGGTGATCACGGCGGTGAGGGCCTGGCTGTTGGGCAGAGCCAGGTTGTTCATGATCCCCTTGACGTACTGCTGCACGGAGTTCAGCGGCACGCGCTCACCTCCTGCGATGCCGGCGGTGGTGGTGCCTGCGCTGGGCGTGGTGCGTGTGCCGGCGGTGGATCGCCTGGTGCCGGCGGTGGATGTGGCGGCGCCGGGCCTGGATGTGGTGGTGGCGCCTGTGCAGGTGGTGAAGCCTGCGCACGTGGTGCGAATGGCGCCGGTGCCCGTGGTGCCGTGCGCGGTGATGCCGGTGGTGGTGGACGTGCCGGTGGCCGTGGTGGCGGATGTGGTGGTGCCCGTGGTGGCGCAGGTGCCGGCGGTGGTGGCGATGGGCGTGGTGGCGCGCGTGGTGAGTGACGTGGCGCCGCCGGTGCTGGAGGTGCTGGTGCCTGCGGCGATGGTGCAGCGCCCGGCGCCCGTGGTGGTGTGCCGCCCGGCGCCGGGTGTGGTGCACGGCGCGGCGGCGGTGATGGCGCACCGTGTGGTGGGTTGCGTGATGGTGCGCGCCGCGGCGGCGGGTCGTCTTCCTGCCGGGGCGCGGGATGAAGCGAGGCCGCGGCGGGGTCGACGATGCGCCCGGCGGCAGGGGCGGTGGAGGGAAGTTCACGGCCCCTCCCTCACACGACGCGGCGGAAGGGGTGGATCAGCAGCTCGGCCTCTTCGACCAGGGCCTCGGCGTCCCGGCCGCCCCCGCCCGCCGAGCCGCGCGATCCTTGGACCGCGGTCGCGGTGGCGCCGCGGGTCAGGGCCTGGGCGGTGGCGAACAGGATGGTGGCCCACATGACCTGCTCGGGCAGCGTGGTCACCAGAGTGCCGGCGGTGTGCGCGTAGGTCAGGGGCGCGGCCAGGGTGAGCGTGCCCGGCCCGCTCGTCGCGGAGGTCGACGTCACCGAGATCGGCTCCTCGTTGCCCGCGTCGAAGACGGTCGCCACCGCCCCGCTCCACCCGGTGCAGTCGTCGACCTGGAGGGAGGTGGCGCCGACCGACGCGTTCGCCGTGACCGAGCCGTGCGGCCAGCCGTTGATGTAGGTGACCTCCACGAGGGTCGAGCCCCGCCCGAAGGACCAGTCCGCATAGCCGGGCGCCAGGAGGATCGCCTGACCGCCGGAGTCCGCGGCCGACCCGGGCGCACTCGAGCCGTAGACGCCGAGCAGCGGCTTCTCCGGCGCGAGCTGATTGGCCGGGATGGTCTGCCAGTTGCGGGGGAAGCTCGCCGCATTGGCGTACCGGGCGGAGACGATCTGCGTCACCGGGGAGCGGGACACCACCAGCCGCGCCACGCCGGCCGGCTGGAGCTGAAAGCGGATGTCCCCCGGCCCGGCCAGCGATTCGGTGTCCACCGTGGCGCGCAGCGGTTGGTTGCAGTAGCCGTCCACCATCGCCGAGGCTCGCCGGCAGATGTTCAACACCTCCGCCTGCTGGCTGGAGACGTTCGGGTTCGGGCCCGGGATCGAGGACCAGGAGATCCCCGTGGGCGCGTTGGTCAGGATGGTCGGGCTGACGTACGGAGTCGCCGGAACGACTGCGACATGCTCACCCCCTACGCCGCCCTACGGGCGCATCCGGTGCACAGCCAACGGCTCTCGGCCGAATCCCAGGTCAGGTGACGCTCACATACCGCGCCCCGGCACTCGGAGCAGTAGTTGACGATCGGGCGCGGCTTCCTCTGCGGCCCGCCGCAGCGGGCACATCCGGTACGGGGCCTCCCCACAGACCCCCTTACTGCGCGTCGGTGGACGCGGGCCTCGGGGTGCGCTTGCGGGGCCGGGGCTTGGGGCTGTCGTCGAGAGCGCTGGCGATGATGTCGCTGCCCTTCTCGGCGAGCGCGGCGGCCATCGCCGAGACCAGCTCGGCCTTGTTGCGGGTGCCCTTCTCGATCGCCTCGCGCTCGTCGGGCGTCAGGGCCGCCGACTCGGGAGAGGGGCCGAAGCCGAACGGCAGCCGCATGATGGCCGCCTCGCACTTCGGGCAGTCGACCTTCAGCCGGTCGCCCTCGGTGTCAGTGTGGGTGACGCCGCACCCTCCGCGTTCGACCGGGACGGTGACGGCGCCGTGGCCGCGCGGGGAGTAAATGGTCATCCGCTTACCTCGTTCTCGTCGATGGTCTCGCCCCCGCATCGGGGGCAGGTGTCGTTCCAGGCGTTCCACAGGCGCCGGCAGGGCTCGCAGTACCGGCCCTTCCTCGTGCCGAAGCTGAGGCGCTGGCCACCGGACATCACGCCGGACTTGCCGTACCAGGACTTCTGGATCGTCTGGGCGTGCGCCTCGGAGACGTTGACGTGGTCGCCGGGCTTGGCGGTGTACTTCGTGCCGTCGGCCATGTCGACCCCATAGCAGCCGTCCGGCAGCTGGATGCGCGGGATAGGCCATCACCCTCTCAGAACGTCAGGGCCACGGCGACCGGTGTGTCCGCGGCGGTAGCCACCAGGTAGAGCTGGCCGGACATGCCGGTTGGCATCGGGATGGTCACCGTCTGCCCTGCCAGCACCGGGTAGCCGGTGGTGGGCGACACGCCGGAGTCGGTGCCGAGGTAGACCGTCGCCCCGCCGGCCGCCGCGTTGTTGGCCACCAGCAGGTAGGTCATGGTGCTGGTCACGAACATGTTTGCCGGCGAGACGGCCGAGGTGCCGACCGTTAGCGGCTCCATGAGCAGTGCCACATACCCCCTTGGTCGGTGGCCGATTGAGCGGACGGGCCGCGCACCCGTCGGGTACGCGGCCCACCGCATCGATCAGGCCCAACCGCCACCAGCGGCGTGGTTGTTGACCTGGAGGCCCTGGAGGAGTCCGTTATACTGCGGCGCGTAACACACCAGCGAGCCGTACTGGAAGAGCGAGTACCGGAAGCTGGCGTCGATCACCGGCCACGAGATGGACAGGTAGTCCTGGACCATCGTCTTCTCCCACACGTTGCTGACGTTCGACCAGGCGAACGGCAGGGCGTAGGACATGAGCATGGCCGTGCCCTGGGTCAGCCAGGGGTGGACCAGGATCTTGAGGATGTCGCGGGTGATCGGGTTCTGGAACTCGCTCACCGCCGCACCGTCGCGGATCCCCGAGGAATCCCCCTGCTCCACGTACAGCCGGTAGTTCGAGTTGCTGTTGGAGTTGAGGATGTCGTTGCTCAGCCGCATGACGTCCGAGCCCTCGGCGACGATCTCCGACGGCGACGCCTTGTAGCTGCTCCACAGAGCCGCCAGCGCCGTGTTCAGGACGTTGCGGTTCAGCGTGTCGTTGACCGTCTGGTTGAGGTAGCCGGCCTGCCAGCCCGCACCGGCCGGGTAGATCGAGCCGTTGGAGGCGTGGCCCGACAGCGTCGAGAGGATTCCCTCCTGGCGGGTGGCCGCCGAGGTGGTGGTGTCGGTGGCCGGCGGCTGGCTGCCGGAGGTCGGCAGCGCGCCCATGAGCGTGTACATCGAGCCGCCGACGCCGGTCGCCGCCCGGTAGTAGGTCCCCGGGGAGGCGCCGGTGGTGACGTAGATGTTCGCCTGCATACCGCCCGCCAGACCCGGAAGGGCGATGTCCAGCACCGGGTTGGACGGCGGCGAGGCCCAGGAGACCGTGAGGGCGCTGGAGGCCACCGTCTCGCCGTAGTAGTTGGTGTAGGTGACCTTGACGTAGATGTTGCTGGTGGCGCCGGAGATCGCGGTCTCGCCGGTCCCAGCGGCGCGGGCCACCGCGGTCGGCGCGTTGGGGGCGTTCAGCGGGATCGAGGTGGCGGCGATGTCCGCGTACTCCTCGGAGAGCATCATCTCCTGGAGCAGGACCAGGTTCGCGAGGGCCGAGATGTCCTCGAAGCCCTGGCCGGCGAACTGCGACAGCCACGACAGCGACTCGGTCAGGCCCCAGAAGCGGTAGGGGACGTTGATGTCCACGCCGACCTGGGAACCCGAACCCGGCAGGTTGATCGGCCAGTTGGACAGCTGGCTCGGGTTGCTGCTGCCGACGAACTCCGAGATGGTGGTGTCGATCACCGGGGCCGCGCTCTGGCCGGAGCCGGAGACGGCGGTGACGACCTTCGCCCGGCGCGAGGTGCCCTGGCCGGCCACGCGCGGCAGCTTGTTGCGCAGCGGCGAGTAGACCGGGTAGATCAGCCGGGAGGGGCTGACCAGGTCGAAGGGCACGAAGCCGCTGTTCAGCGGGCTGGTCAGGGTGATGTTCTTGCCCAGCTCGGACAGGGCCTGCTGGATGCCGGAGAGTGCCTGCTCCAGGCCGCGCACCTGCGGGTTGGACATCATGAAGGCGCCGAACTGGGCCGCGAAGGCCGGGTTCATCGACTTCTTGACGCCCTCGGGGTTGGCGTAGCCGGACTGCACGGCCTTGCGCAGGGCGACCTCGGCGTCCATCGCCATGCGGAAGACGCGGTCGTCGCCGTCGTCGAGCGGCGCGACGCCCTTGGGCTTGGCGTAGCCGAAGCCCTTGACCAGGCCCGGCATGCGGTCGGCGAGCATCGCGCCGCCGTTGGCGTAGTGCTCCGCCTGCTCGGCGGCCTCTTCGAGAATTGCTGCCACATACTCCTCGGGGTGTGTGACGTGCGGTGTCAGTCGGTGGTCTTGGTGATCCGCAGCTTGTTCAGCTGCTCCTGAGCCGACATCCGGTGGACCGGGTAGGCCGTGCTCTTGATCACCCGCAGGAGGTAGTCGGCCATGTCCGGGTCGCTGTACTCCTCGGCGAGGAGTTCCGCCCGGGTCTTGGCCTTCGGCTTCTCCTCCGTCGTCTCCCGCTTGACCACACCCCGTACGGGGGCCTGGGCCGGGTCGGGCCGAGACTGGAGGTCGTCGATCTCGGCGCGCAGCCGCGCCATCTGGTCGTCGTACTGCGCGCGCAGGTCCGCCGTGTGCTCGTCCAGCAGCGCCTTGAAGACGCCGTAGTCGGATGCGGCGGAAGTCTGGGTGGTGCCGGCCGGGAGAGTGCCGCCCTCGTCGTGGCCGCGGGCCTTGGCCTTCTCGGCCTTTTTGGCCTTCTCGGCCTTCTTCGCCTCGGGCTGGTCGGCCTTCTCGCCCGGGGCCTTGGCGGTCAGCTCCTCGGCGCCCTGCACGGGCTCCGGCCGGACCTCAGCGTGGTTGTCGCTCACACCGTCCTTCGTGGCCGCCATCGGGCACATGTCCGGGAACGTGCGGGCGATGTGGTCGTGCATCGCCTGCATCGCGGCCCGGGCGGAGTCCTTGGCGGAGTTGGTGTAGTAGGTGCGGGCCGAGCCGGTGGCCGGCTTGACCGGGTTGTTGTCGCCGGTGGAGGCCGGCGAGGGGTCGGCCTGCCCGGCGGTCAGCGGGCCGCGGTCGAACTCGCCGGCGTCCGGGGTGTGCGGCTTGGTCGGCGTCTTCGGCTTGGCGCCGGTCGACGACAGCGGGGCATGCCCGCTGGACAGGTACGGCCGCTTGAAGCGTCCCGGGGTGACGTCGGCCGGCGTCACGTGGACGTCCGGGTAGGCGTCAGCGAAGGACTTGTGCAGCCCCGCGCGCGCGTCCGCGACCGCCTCGGCCTCGGCCTTGGTCAGCAACTCGACCGCGTCGACCAGGCCGCGCAGCAGGACCGCGTCGTCGCCCTCGCTCGCCTCGGCCTGGGTGCGCAGCCAGGCGTCGGTCAGGGCGTCGGTGCCGCGCTTCAGGGACGGGTACTCGGCGAGGACGTCGGCCTCCGCGTAGGCGGCGCACAGCCAGTCGTGCATCCGCTTGAGCGTGTACGGCGCATCGGCCTTCTTGGCCGGGTTGAAGCCCGGGTTCTCCTTGCCGCAGCTGGGGCAGAACTTCTCACCCTTGCCCAGCGGGGTGTTGCCGCAGCCCAGGCAGGTGAACTTGTGGTTCTTGCCGACCGGCTTGGCGTCGGTGGTCTTCTTGCCGCACTCGGGGCAGAAGGAGTGCTTGGCGTCGATGTTGGCGCCGCATCCCTTGCACATGACCTTGGCCTTCTTCTCGGCCTTGGCCTTGCCGCCCTTCTTGGCCTTGGGCTGCTCGTCGCCCTTGCCGTGGAAGTTCTCGGCGTCCTCGCCCATGTCGTGGCCGCAGTTGGAGCAGGACTTGGCGTCGTGGTCGTTGTAGGTGTTGCAGTCGGGGCACTGCTTGGAGTCGGCCTTGGCCACCTCGACGTCGTCGGCCTTGTCCGCGTGCGGCAGGTCGGTGCCGCAGTTCTCGCAGTTGCGCATCTTGGAGTCGGCGTCGTAGTTGTTGCCGCAGCTGGGGCAGTCCTTCGCGCCCTTCTCGACCTCGGCCACATCCTCCTTCGGCGCGTCGATCTTCTTCCAGGACTCCGGCAGCTCCTTGGCGAACTCCGGCCCCTTGCGCTCGGCGATGCGGATGATGTTCCGCTTGAGCTTCTTGGGCGGGTAGTTGTCCTCGCCAGCCTGCCCGATCGAGGCGGCGGCGTCGGAGACATCGCCGGGCTTGACGATCGGGAAGGAGCGGTCCTTGCCGGCGAAGTCCTCGGCCGGGATCTTGTCGCGGTCTACTCCGCCGCCGACGTGCGGGTCCATGTCCCGCTTGGCCAGCCAGGTCAGGAAGCCCTCCGAGCCGGCGTCGAAGCCGGCGGCCTTGCCGATGGCCGCCCATCCCTCGCGCTCGGCCTCGTCGGCCGGCTGCGAGGTGAGCCAGGCGCGGCGCTCGGTGGTGAACGCCTCCATGGCTTCGGGGGTAAAGCGCTCGTCGTGGCCGTCGAGCGCCTGCTTGGTCACGGTCGTCGCCTCGGTCTTGGTGACGTCGGCCTCCGCGGCCGGCTCGCCGGCAGGGCGGCCCGGGGCTTCCTCGAGTGCGGTCGCCAGGTCGCCGAAGACGCGGTAGGTGTTGACGGCCTTGCCGGAGTCGGACTTGAGCAGCTGGACGCCGCAGTTCTTGTTCGCCGGGCGGTCGACGAGCGACAGCTCGGCAAGGTAGCCGCCGACGATCCGGCCGCCCTTGGCGGCGGAGTCGCGCACGATGCGGGGGCGGGCGATGCCGACGGAGTACGCCTGGAGGACGCCCTTCTGGACGAGCGTCTTGGCGGTCGGCTCGACCACCAGGGCCTTGACGAAGTGGCCGTCCGGCGTGGTCTCCACCTCGATGCCGCGGCCGGCGGGGTACAGCGCAGCCGAGTGCATGACCCGGACGTTGCCGCCGGTCGACAACCAGTCCTGGAGCGCCTTGCCGGACCAGTCCTGGTCCACGATCTGGTCGTCGCTGTCGATCGTGCCGTCGGTGGCCTTGCCCCAGACGACCAGGTCGCCGTCCTCGTTCTGGTCGACCTTCAGGATCGGGAAGCTGACGTAGACCTTGTCCTCAGCTGCGGGCACATACCTCCGGGGTGAGCGGGCAGGGAAGCGGCCCGCTCAGGCGGGCACGAAGGGTCAGAAGGTGACGCCGAGGGCCGCGGCGATCTGCGGCCAGTCGTCGAAGACGCGCACATGCGGGCGCGGGTGCGGCGGTGTGTAGGGCAGCCGCGGCGTCCACACCTCGATACCGGGCCGGGCGATGGAGAGCTGATAGGCGGGCTGGTCGTCGAGCAGCAGCGCCGGCCGCGAGGGCCCGAAGTGCGAGGCCATCCAGGCGGGCTTGTTGCCGCGGCCGACGAGGTTGAGCGCATCGCGCTTGACGTGCCAGCGGTCCAGCCAGGCGGTGGTGACGTCGACGAGTGCCGGGTCGCGGGCGGTGGTGATGATGACGGTCCAGCCGGCGTCGTGGGCGGCGCCCACGGTGCGGATGGCGTCCAGGTTCGGCGCCATGTTGGCGTACAGGTCGCCGCGGCCGTACTCGGCGCGCAGCCACACCCCTTGAACGTCGGGGATGACGTCCTGGATCTGGTAGGGCATCGTCTCGGCCCGGTAGTGCGCGCCGTAGCGGGCGTTGAGCGCGGTGGCGATCGCCTCGGCGGCGAAGGCCAGGATGCCGTCGATGTCGCACACGAGTGCCGGCCGCCGCAGGACGTCGTCGAAGGCGCTGGGCGCTCCGGTGGCATTGCGCAGCGTGGCCGGGATGTTCTGCGCGGCCTGCTCGATCGGGAGACCGGACGCCTGGGCGGCGGCGATCAGCTCGTCCAGGGTGATGTGCCGCTCGTCCCCATGGCCGTTCGTTGGCTGGTGACATCCACAGTCCAAGCAGACAGCGACCACCTCCCCCATTGACGCTGCGCGGCCGCACATGTATTGTTTTCTATGTTAGATAGAGAACAAGACGCCACAAGGAGACCGGATGTACTCCGTGCCCCGCCAGATGATCGCCAACGCCCTCGACCAGGCCGAACTCGACGAAGACGCGCTCTACGAGGGCTACAGCGGGCGCGGCATGTTCGGCGAGAAGTGCTTCGGGATCGTCGGCAACATGACGACCTTCGCGCGCTTCATCGTCGGCATCGCCGCCCAGGACTACGAGGGCGCCGAGATGGCGCAGCTGCTCGCCGACGCCGTCTCGTCCGACAACATGGGCTACGACTCGATCTACTACTTCCCCAGCTACACGATCGAGGACTGACCGAGGCCCCCACGGCCCCCGCTGACTCCACCAGCGGGGGCCTCGCCATGTCTTGACTCCCCGATGCCCCATCTGTAATGTTATCTATGCAATAAAGAGAACAGCCCATTGACAGCCCCGCCGGGTCTCTCCCCCCCATCCCGGCGGGGGCACCCCACACCCGAAAGGGGATCCGATGACCACAGCCCCCGCCGTCCTGGACCGCGAGCACGTCGAGCGGGTCCTCAACGAGGCGGCCGACGACGTACTGGACTGGGCCGACGCCGACGACGAAGGCGCCCGGGACATCGTGAACCTCGTGATCAACCTGTTCGGCGCCCGCCTGGACAACCCCGAGGCCACGATCGAGCAGACCATCGAGGAGAACTACGACGAGGACCCCGACGAGGTCCTCAGCTGGTGCCAGGCATAGCCCGCACCGCCCCCTGACAGCCCCTGCCGACCACCCCCCGGCGGGGGCTTCGCCATGTGCGCCTACGCCCACACCTCGGGCCCACCGCCGCGCCACTCGATCAGCCCCGCGTCGTCCAGGTCGACGTCGTCGGGGTTCATCCCGGCCCGGCGCAGGAACTCGACCACATCGGCCGGCCGCAGCGCACGGCCGACGTCCTGGCCGCGCACCGTGACCCGCCGGCCGCCCTGCGAAGGCGGGTGAACCACGACCGGCGAGTGCTCCATACCCCCAGCGTGCGCCAGGGGTGGGTCGGCCGCATGCCGGCCTATTCGCCGGAATCCAGGGAGGCGGCCATGGCCTCGGCCGCGCCGGGGAAGTCGACGCCCGCCCCCGGAGCGCCCATCTCGGCGTCGCCGGCGTCGTCGACCACCTCCACGTGGCAGCGGCAGCGCGGGCCGCCCATGCAGGTCTCGCCGAAGCCGCCGGCGCCGGGGATGCCGGGCAGGGTGTCGGTGGTGTACGCCTTGCCGTCCCGGTCCAGGCACAGCGAGCAGGGGTCACCGGACATGTCCGTATGCCAGATGACGTACCTCTGGCTGTCGTCGTCCCCGGCTGCGGCAGCGGCCACGGAGGTCGCCAGGTAGCCGGTCTCGAAGGCGGCGACCGCCTGGGCCCCGTACAGCTCGAACCGGGAGTCCAGGGAGTCCGGAGAGTCCGGGGAGTTCTCGTCGTCCTCGATCGGCAGGTTGTTGCCGTCGGCCGGCATGCCGTCGTCGCCGGTCGGCAGGGAGTTCTCGTCGAAGCCGCCCATGTCGGGCTCCTGGGCGGTGATGTCCTCAAGAACGCCGAACAGGTAGCGCTGGTTACCGGCCGCCAGGGTGTTGGCCGACCCCCACAGGTAGCGGCCGAAGGGCGTGTCCTTGTCCAGCGGTACGTCCAGCCCGTCATCGTCTGCGGCCTGCTCCGCTCCGGCCTTCATCCCTTCGTGGATGCCGGTGCGCAGCACTTCGGTGCCCCGGTCCATGAACTCCGAGCCGGTGATCGCCCGGTTGCGCACCTTGTTGGCGAGTGCGCCGAGCCCGGTGGTGATCCGGTGCTCGATCGGGGCGAGCTTGGCGTCCCGCTTCTTCTGCCGCTCGTGCGCGGCCACCTTGCGGCGGGCCTTGGCGACGGCGCCCTCCGGGTCGGCCCCGGCTGTCAGGTCTGCGGTCAGCAGGGACCAGACGGCCGGGGCGAGGTCTCGGGGGGTCCAGTCCTCCAGCGAGCGGCCCTTGCGCAGCCGGCGACGGACCAGTTCCAGCTCCGCCAGCTGCGCCTTGCTCGATGCGGACTGCTTCCCCGACGGCTTCGGCTCGGGCCTGCCGGTCTCGGCCTGCGCCTGGTCGTCGCCGGCCTCCGCGGCCTCGTGCGCCGGCGTGCCCGACGAGCCGCCGGACGGCTTCTTCGGCTCGGGCTTGGCCGGATTCGGGCCGCTCCCCTCCTCCGGGGGCTTGCCGCCGGCCGGATTGGCGCCGGGCAGCGGCAGTCCCTTCGGGCGGCCGGTGGTGGTGTCGATCGAGCCGAGCGGCACGATGGTGCCCTGGGTGGGCGAGACGATGACCGGCTCGGAGGTGATCGGCAAGCCCCAGGGCGCGCGCTGGAGTTCGGCGCGGCCCTCGTCGATGCTCATCAGGCCCTCGTTGATCTGGGCGATGATGTGCTGGACTTGGCCCTCGGCGTCCTCGCCGGTCTCCAGCCCCTCCCACACCCACTGCATGTCCCCCTGGCCGCACACCTGCTGGAGGACGTAGTCGAAGATCGTCTCCTTGAGCCGGATCAGGCACGGCTTGAGGGCCTTGCGCTCGTTGATGTCCTCCGACGCCTTGGCCATCTGGTTGGCCGCGCCCGGCGACTGGGTGGTGGACACCTTCGGCGCGATACCGAGCTCCATCGGCATGACGTCGAGCGCCATGAGCACCTGGACGGCCACGATCTCGTCGTACTGGTCGGCCAGGTCGATGGGCCGCATGGGTGAGACCTCGGCGCCGCCGGGCAGCACCACGATCTTGTGCTTCCAGGACGGGTCGCCGGCGAGCGCGTTGAGGCTGTCCTGGAGCTCGCGGATCTGCGAGGGCGTCATGTTCGGATCGCCCGGCGAGATGAACAGGCCGGGGATGGACCCCTCGTCGAAGTAGTCCATCTGCCACTTCTGGCGCTGGAGGCCGGCCATGGCCGGGATCAGGCAGCGCTCGACGGGCGGGAAGCCGTAGGGCGTCCAGATGCGGGTGTTCTGCGGCGCGTACAGCAGCTGGTTGGCGGTGTACTCCTTGACCAGGTCGCCCTTGATGTCGGACAGGTCCTCGCCCTGGACCACGGTAGTCAGATCCACGCGCGGCACACCCCACAGGTACTGCTGGTAGGCCGGCTCGGGCGGCTGGGGCACCCCGCCGGACAGGGTGAGCAGCGGGCGGATCGTCGAGCCGTCGATCTGCACCAGGGCGCCGAGGTCGGATCCGAGCAGCCCCTTGCCCTTGCCGCGTACGGGCTGGAGGTGCAGGGCGATGGCGTCGGTGACGAACAGCTCCTCCAGCAGGGCGTTCAGCCAGGCGCGGAAGGAGCCGAAGTTCGGGTCGGGGTTGGAGAAGAAGGCGACCGCTTCGGCCCGTCGCTTGGAGAAGTCCTCCATGGCGTGCGCGTCGGCGCGCATGGCCTTGGCGGCATCCGGGGTGGGCATGATGTCCCACTCCATGCCCAGGACCTCTTCCTTGCGGACCTGGATGCCGGCCCGCAGGATCGAGTACGAGTCGGCGATCAGCCGCAGGTTGGCGAAGCTGGTCAGCTTCAGGCCCTCGCTGCCGGGGACGCCGATCGGCATGTTCCAGCCGACCGGGTACTGCCACCGGCGGGGCGACGGAAGGCCGCCGTCATCCTCGGGTTCATCGATGCCCACCGGGCTGATGGGCTCCAGCGGGCCGAACCCGCCGGTGAGAAACGTGGCTGGGTCGCGCGGCAGCTGGCCGTAGGTGCGCTGGAAGGCCCACTGGTTCTGCTGCTGCATCAGCGCCGACACGCCGGCCTGCGGGACCATGCCGCCGGTGGACAGCGGCGTGCCGCCGAACCCGCCGGCGCCGTACGACTTCAGGGCGCGCATCACCGCGCGGGAGTTGCGTCCTGCCACACACCTCCGGGCGTGAGCGTGCGCCCGCAGGCGCGTCAGTCGGTTAGGGCTGTTCCCGCAGCTATCCAGCGGAGTTGGAGCTAAGGCCGTGATCGTGAAGAATCTGGCCACCACACAGCGATGCGGAGGAAGGGGAGGGCGTGGACGCCAAGGAGATCACGGACATAGCGACGGGTGGAGGCACGCTCCTGCTCGCTGCCGCCACGTTCGGCCTGGGCTGGTACACGAAGAAGGCCGTCGTGGAGGCCGCCGAGGCGCGCAGAGTATGGAAGGACATCGCCCTGGACAGCGCGAGAGCCCGACTCGATGCGAGCGCGCCGGCGGTGTCCGTCTACATCGACAACTTCTCCTGGCCGCCCAAGGCCCCCAATATCAGCGGTCACTTCGGTAACGACTGGCCTGCCGCACACCACTGGACGTCACCCCGCGAGGACGACCAGCGCATAGCCCTGACCCTCCAGGTCTGGCTCAAGAACAACAGCAGCAACCTGATCCGCGTCACCTGGCAGGGACCGTTTCTGCTTCCCAAGGCCATCCCCATCTCCGAGGAGGGCTACACCCAGAACGTCCTTCCAAAAGCCGACTTCCCGCTCACCTTCGAGGCCGCGTTCACGCTCAAGCAGTGGGCCGAGAACTGGGAGGCTGCGCAGAAGGACGAGCCGCTGCCGTGGGGCGTCGAGGGCTGGGTCACGGTGGACGACATCAGTGAGAACGGCGTGGACGACGTCTGGGCAATCGACCTCACCGGCGCCCCCTTGGAACGTCTCCCGGACGATGCCGGGAAGTGGCAGATCGCCGCGAAGATGGACGGCACGCCCAAGGAGGGCGCTGTCACCTGGACGACGCCCGTGCGGCACCGTACCTACTGGCTGTCGCGCAGCCGCCGGGAGAAGCTGGGCTGAGAGGTCGTCCGGTGCCGATCAGTCGACGCGCTCGGGCCAGTGCCAGGTGCCGCCGGCGTGTTCCGCCTCGGCCCACCCGCAGCCGCAGTAGCGGAACGGGCTGCCGTGCGCGGCGTCGCAGCCGGGGTCTCCGGGCTGCTCGGCGCCGTCGTGGTAGCGGACCTCGGTGTTGAAGAACGCTCCGGTCGGGTTGAGCACGGCGAGCCCGACGACCCAGTGGTCCTGGGTGCCGTTGGGGCAGCCGTCGAGCGGTTCCATCGAGCCGGGAAGGTGCTTGGGCACGGCGGTGATGATGGCCGCGCGGCACTCCTTGCCGTACTCGCCGCCCGGGGTGCCGTGGCTGACGTAGTGGACGATGCGGCCCACAGCAGGCTTGGGCATGGGGACTCTCCTACCGGGGCAGCGTGAAGTAGCCGTACCAGACCGACCGGCTCCAGGGCCGGTAGAGGTTCACCCCGCGGCCGGGGCGCTCGGCCTCCAGCCAGGTGCGGGAGTTGACGTAGATCGCCACGTGGAACACGTACGAGCCGGAGTGCACGAACACCAGGTCGCCTTCGACCGGCGTGCGGGTGTGCCGGCTGGCGGTCCACTGGCCCTCGGCGGTGCGGGGGATCCAGCGGCCCAGGCGGCGGAAGGTGTACCAGGTCAGACCAGAGCAGTCGAAGCCTCGCGGGGAGGATCCGCCCCACACGTAGGGCACGCCGCGGTACGCCTCAGCGGTGCGGACGATGCGGGCGCCTTGGGTGGAGGTGACCTGCGCCTGGGCGGCGGGGGCCGCGATCAGGGACGACAGGCCAACGGTGGCGGTGAGCAGGGCAGTGGCGAGCTTTTTCCTCACGAGTCCTCACAGGATCAGCGCGTCGGCAAAGCGCTTGTCAGGGCTCATGACCCACGAGAGCATCCCGGGGTCGGCGCCTTGGCCGGTCGCGTCGGTGAAGTGGTCCGACCCTCCGTCGAGTGCGGGGGTCTGGATCCACATGCAGCCGCCCCAGTCGCGGGCGGCGAAGTGGTGGTAGTGATGCGTGACCAGCAGGTCGCAGTCGCCTGCCGGTCGGTGGCCGGCCGCTTGGCCGGAGTACCAGCGGTACGCCTTGGCCTCAGCCGAGCCGGAGCCGCGTGCGAAGACGTGGCCGTGCGTGGTGCCGAGAATCCAGCCGTGGACGTCGAGCGTCTTGGCCAGCTCCCCATCGGCAATGGAGAAGCGGACGTGGGACAGGCGCCTGTCGCGCTCGGCCGCTCTGGCGGCGTGCTCGAAGACGGCGCAGTCGTCGTTGTCGGAGCGGGTGGTGCGGTTGCCGGCGATGCGGTTCTCGCCGTGGTTGCCGCCGACCACCAGGACGGTGACGTCCTTGAAGAGCGGGGCGAGGCGGTCGAGGCCGTCCAGGGCGAAGGTGACGGCGTTGCGCACCTGGGCGCGCCGATCGCCGTCGATCTCGTACGCCTGGTTGGGGTAGATCGTGCAGCCCTCGACGATGTCGCCGCCGCCGAGGACGACCAGACGCCCCAAGTCCCGGCCGATGCGCCGCAGTTCGCGGGCACGCTCGGCGGCCTGGTCGAAGGCGGCGTCCAGGCGCTCGGCCAGTCCTGCCGTGCCGCCGCCGGCGGACTTGGCCACCTGCCAGTCGTTCCAGGACAGGCACAGCGTGGTCTCGCCGGTGAAGGCGGTCCGCGGCCGGCGCTCGCCGCCCCGCAGCTGGGCCAGGAGGGCGGCCGTGTCGACGGCCTCGGGTGTGCTGGCCCGGTCGGTGATGGCGAAGCGGCAGTAGACCATCGGCTGGGCCGGCTCGCCCCAGTAGCGGACCTGGGTGAGCTCCACCTTGCGGTGCTCGGGCAGCCTCAGGCCGGTGACCCGCTGGATCTCATCGCGCCAGCGGGCCTCGTCCTCGGGGACGGTGTCCAGGCGCAGGGTCACCTCGGCCGGCTCACCACCGACGAAGCGGGCGCCGGGGTCGAAGCCGTGCGGGTGCCGCTCCCGCCGGGCATCGGGATGCTCCGGCGGGCCTATCCGGTCAGCGAGCCCCACATGAGCACTCCCCGCGCCGGTGACGGTTGACGGTGATGGCGGAGACGGCGAACCCCTCGGCGCGCAGCGCGTCGGAGATCTGTCGGCCCGAGTAGCGCCGGTCGGCCAGGAAGTCGGTCAGGGCCTGCCGGTCGGCCTTGCTCATGGCCTCGCCCGCGGTGCGGATCGAGCAGACGGGGCGCCTGGGCCCCGGCTCGAGTGCGTTCAAGCGGTCGGCCAGGGACATGGGTCCCTCCTCAGCTCACCTCACCGAACACGGGGTAGGGCGCCTTGTCCACGCGGGTGACCGTGACCGAGTGGGTCAGGGACGGGTCGGAGAAGTCGATGGTGACCTGGGCGCTGCCCTTGTTGGACACCGCCACGGCCTCGTGGATCTCGGGCGCCTTGCCGGTGGCCCAGACGACGACGCGCAGGATGGCGCCCTTGTCGGTGGGGCCGCCCAGGAGGGTGTTGTCGGTGAAGAAGGAGACGGTGCGCGCAGAGCCGCGCGCGAAGGTGACGCCGGACAGGCCGGTCGGAGTGACGACGAAGCTGGGCACATCCTCCTCGGAGGGGGTCGGGGCGGGCGGAGGGGGCGGCGGTGCCGGCGTGGCTGATCCGGCCCACACCTTCAGGTCCTCGCGGGTGGCGAAGCGCGGATTGGCCACGTCCTCGTCCTGCGGGCTGGAGGTGAACTGGTGGAAGACCCACGGGGCCTGGACCCGGGGCTGGCCGGCGGTGACGTAGTCGGCGATCCACAGGCCGTCGCCCGCGTTGGAGTCGGTGTCGACGTTGACCCAGTTGTTGCGGTCGGCGTAGACCACGATGCGGTGCCCGGGCGCCTTCTGGCGGACGCGGGCGATCCAGGCGTCCTTGTAGGCGCGCGCCTCGGCATCAGTGACCGACTGGCCGTACCACTCCCAGTCCAAACACAAGATGTCGCCGGCGACCAGGTTGATCTTCGACAGGAAGAAGTCGGCCTCGGCGGCGGCGCTGTTGGCGATCTCGGGGTAGTGGTAGAAGCCCACCACCAAGCCGTGGTCCCGGGCGTCCTGGCGCTGGCTGACCCACTCGGGGTTCTCGTAGGACAGCCCCTGGGTCACCTTGACGAAGAGGAAGTCCAGGCCCGACAGGTCCGGAGTGGGGGGCTGGTAGGAGCTGACGTCGATGCCGCGAAGCACATACCTCCGGGGGTGGGATTACCACTTCTCGCCGCAGAACGCGGATGATCGGACGAACGCCGGACGGACCGGCGTATCTACCGAAAGGTGAACTCATGACACAGGAAGCGAGCTTCGGCCGTACCTGGGAGTACCGGTTCTACGACGGGGGCGGTCTGATCACCGCCGACCGCTACCCGGAGGGGGTCAACGGCCGCCTGGACAGCGACGAGCTGGCCTGGCGTGCGGCGGACCTGTTCAAGACCGAGCACGGCATCACCGTGACCCGGATCGAGCGGAAGTCGGAGGCCGGGGACTGGCAGGCCCTCCCCGTGCTGCGCAAAGCCTGACGGCTCGTAGCAGGAGGGCCGTTCCTGCCCCGGCCCGCCACCCGCTCAGTCGACGAACTCGCCGCGCGCCGGCATGTCCTCGGCCGGCCTCGGCGGCGGGCTCATGCGCAGCAGGTCGACGCCCACCTCGTAGGAGCGGCTGTAAGGCCCCTTGTAGGTCGTACTGTTGGGCACGGCGGAGGTGATCTTCCGGTTGCGGTGGCAGGCGCAGCGCCGGCACAGGCACAGGCCGGTGAACTCGTCCACGCAGCAGGAGCCGCCGCAGCGGCAGAAGTGCTCGTCGTCGAAGTGCCCGACCGTGCGGGTGTGGCGTTGGCTCATGGCAGGTCCTTGGTGGCCTGGCGGATGTGCTCGGCGGCCCGCTCGGCGATGCACGGGCAGGCCAGGCCGGTGATGTCCCAGCGACCCTCGGCGGTGGCGGTGAGGGTGACTTCGGTGTTCGGGTGCGCGCGGCAGACGAGCTTCACGGCGCCGCCTCCATCACCTCGGTGCTGCGGGAGCCCTGGCACTCCACGGCGGCGGTCTCGCCCCAGCGGTAGTGCGTGGGCACCAGCTCGGGCACGCGCCGGCCCCAGATGGTGATGACGTTGCCGCAGCAGTGGCAGTAGTACCGCCGCTTGTCCCGGCTGCTCAGCACCTCGCCGTAGCCCTCGCTGTAGTCCTCCGCCAGCCCCGGCAGGCGCTCGGGCCGGCGCATGGGGAACAGGTACGGACCGGCGTCCCCGCAGTCGCGGCAGTACCACCAGTCCTCGTCCAGGATCTCGACGCCCTCGTGCGGGCAGTGCGACATCGACCCTCCATCCGTCCTGGGGGCGATCACCAACCGACCACCGGCGGCTGGGTAGGGGCATCGCTGCGAGCTCCGCAGAACCAGACCGGGACGATTGTCAGAGGGGTGGCCTATGGTGTAGCCAATCGATCAACGGGCCGGTATCAACGGCCACTTGCAGAGAGCCGAGGGGGGCCATGGCTGAGGGGATCTTCGAGCGTGCAGTGCGCAGCTTCTGGGAGGTGCGCGAGCAGCAGAAGGCAAAGCAGATCGCTGAAGGAAAGGCAGATGCGGGAACACGCGGGTCGGTTACCGGTGGCGCCCACCTTGATGCGTTGACCGAGCTGATCGTTGATCACTTCGTTGAGGTCCTGAACTACCCCAGAAGCGCCATCCGGCTGGGCAGGAGCGCCGAGCTGCCAGGATATTACCGGCCCACGAAGCAGTGGGACCTTGTCGTGACGGATGGCAACCAGCTTGTCGCTGCGATTGAGCTCAAGTCTCAGGTGGGGTCGTTCGGGAACAACTTCAACAACAGGACAGAGGAGGCAATCGGCAGCGCCGTCGACCTCCGGCGGGCCATCGATCGAGGTCTCCTGGGGCCGGCGCGTCCCTGGCTGGGCTACCTCTTCCTGCTGGAGGACATCGACGGATCTACACAACCGGCGAAGAAGGACTTCAAGCCCCGCTTTCCTGCTGATAGCGCCTTCGCGGGGCGGCCCTCCTATGCAGAGCGCTACCGACTTCTCTGTAAGCGGCTCTTGGAGGACGGTCTCTACGATGCTGCCTGCTTCGTCCTGGCGCCCAAGAGCCCGCACCAGCCGATTCGTCAGCTTGACGACGAGCTGACGTACTCCCGGTTCATCGAGTCACTGACGCAACACGTGAAGAATGAGCCGGGTCTATAGCCCTGACACTCACACGGGGAAGGCCCCGATGAATCAGGGCCTTCCCACCGGAGATCAGTCGGGAAGCTCCTTTATCCCGTAAACCCGAAGAGCCACTGAGGTTGCAGCTTCGACATCGCGCTTGTCGAACGCTTCCGCCAACGCCGCTGCGTCCGGACCAGCGATCGCCTGCGGGTAAGGCACCCGGATCCGCCGCAGATACTGAGCCTGGAAGCGGAGAGTGCCGCCCCGCATCCTCACCGCATAAGCTTCGACAAATGCCTGGGCGACGCGGGAGAGCAGAAGTCCGCCCAGTACCTTCATGTCCCAGGCGTCAGAAACGATGTAGTAGAGGTTGTGGTGCGGGTAGTAGCCGCCTTCATCCAGGACCGGATGGATCGTCAGCTTCATGTCCGGAAGGAGAAGCTTCGGCTTGTCCGTCAGAGCATGATCGACCTTGTCGATGGTCTTGTACCAGCGGTCCGGCTGCTTCTTGGCGATGTATCGGCCGGCCAGTGCGTCGCGATGCCGCAGGAAGTACGCCTTGAGCTTCGGATACCTATCAAGGTCGACCAGCGTGCCGTCCGGCTCCCACGGGTTCACAAGGTAGGTGCCGTCCCAGGTGAGCTTCCCGGTGCGCGCGTCCCTCACCATGGACATCGGCAGGGCCCTGCTCTCTTCGACCTGTTCAGGGTCTTGCGTCAGGAACACCGCATCGGCACCGGTGGCCACGCCAATGCCAACGCGTGTCGCCGTGTTCTCCAGGACCGGGAATCTGTCGTTGAGGTATTCGAGTACAGCCAAACGTTCAGGGCTTCCCATTGGCCAGGAGTCGTCGCCCGGAAACCAATGAGGCAGACGAGCGGCTTTAAAGCTTGAGGTGGTCTTGGCGGTGCTGTCGTCGCTCACCGCCCAGTGGACGAGGTCTCGCGCTTGGGAGGCGTCGAAAAGCTTTGTGGTCTCAACTGCGATTGCCGAGCCTTGCCGCTGGTTCCGCAGCACTGTGATCGCAGGGTAGGCCGACACCTCTTCCTCGAAGGCGTCGACGTCGTGCATGATTGCCACAAACTCCATGCTGTATCGGTCGGCAATCAGCTTGCGCAATTCTCGGCCGTACTGGTTACGCATCCATCTATCCGCACAGATGAAGCCGAGCGCTCCCCCGTCTGTGAGCGAATTCAGCGCCCTTTCGTAGAATCCAACGTAAATGTCGGCACGCCCCACCATGGTCGGGTGGTCCCGCCTGTAAATTCTCATACGGGCGTCTGGTACATCTTCGATGCGAATGTACGGTGGATTACCCACGACGATGTCCGTCGGGGAACGCTCGTCGACAAGGTAGTCACCTTGCTGGATCCACCCCTCGCAAAGACGCTCGACCGCGTCTCTGTCCCAGCCTTGCTTGACGAGCAGGTCGGTGACCGCTTCCCGACTCGCTCGGACGTTGCGCTCCAGGAGATCAAGAGCACGGATGCCCCGTGTGGGAAGGGCCGAGCTGCGGCTGAGGCAAGCTTCACCGAGGCGCTGAGCGATACCCAACAGGAAGGCGCCGGAGCCGCAGGCGGGGTCGGTGATCACCACGTTGCCGAGATCCCGGTCCGACGTGTAGCCGACCAGGTCAAGGATCATGTCGACGATCCAGGGGCGGGTGTAGACCTCGCCGTTCTCGACCGAGGCTTCGGGGATCGCCGCGAGTGACGGCGGAGCCGCCTGGTTCGGAACAAATAGGGTGTCACTGCCGTGCATCACGCGTTGAGCCTAGCGGGCGACGGGGGCAGGTCATAGCCCGACTCGACGCTGCCGAAGGCACAGCGTGGTGTCGCAATACTCCTGCGTCGCATTCTTACATTCCGCGACTTCGAGTCCGGAAAGTCCTGTGCGTGGCCCAGTCCAGGAACTCCCGCTCGCGCTCGCTGCGCTTGTGGTTGATCCGTTTCTGGCCGGAGGGGTACTGCCCGGCGCGGCCGGCCTTGGCCCACTCCTGGCGCAGCGCCTTGTCCAGGGCGCGCCGGCGGGCGGCGCGCTCCTGGCTGCGGTGGTAGGTGATCTCGGCGCTCGGCCGGTAGCGGTGGTGCCGGCGCTGCTCGCGGTTGGGGCCGGCCGTCGGGTTGGGGCGTGCGGTGCGGCGGGCCTCGTCACGCGAGAGCGCACGCCGCTGGCTGCGGTTGGGGCGGTTCATGGGGTGGCCTTTCGGGTGGGGCTCACTCGTAGCCCTGGTACTGGAAGCGGAGCGCCCCGTCGGCGGTCATCGAGGGCTGGCCGTGCTCATCGAGGGCCAGCCGGTACTGGAGGACGCGGTAGGCGGGGGCGGGCGGGCCGTCGGTCTGCGGGGCGAGCGCGCCGGACATCGGGTATTCGGCCACGCGGTAGGTGAAGCCGTAGCCCGGGGGCAGGACGCGCCGTTCGCCGTCCAGCGGCCCGCCGCACAGCTCCACCGGCAGCTGCGCGCGGTGCAGCTCCTCGTAGCTGCTCACAGGTCGGTGACCGTGCCGTCGGAGCGGTAGACGGTGACCTCGCCGACGCCCGGCATTGCGCGCAGGTCGGCGATCTCCTGCCGCATGGACAGCGCGGCGCTGGTAGTCCGGCCGGCCTCGTCGAGGATCCCGTAGATCACCGTGGGAGCGTCGGGCGAGTCGTGCTTGATGGCCTCGGCCCAGTTGCTGGCCCAGATGGTCAGCACCCTGAGCTCATGGGTGGTGAGCGTGAGGGTCACCGTGTCGTCGGCATCGGCCGGCACTCCGGTCGACTGGCATCCGGGGCAGCAGCGCAGCGGCTCGCCGTCGGGGTCGACCTCGGTCACGTTCCGGCAGTGCAGGCACAGCAGGCGCGCGGTCATCGGCCCCCCTCGAACAACGAGTCGGCGAAGGCCCAGATGTGGTTGTCCCAGTCGTCGGTCTGGAAGTCGCGGACCACGCTGCCGTCCGGCCCGATGATCGAGTCGGACGACAGGGTGCCGACGTCCTCGCCGTTCAGCAGGAAGCGCGCGGCCTCCTCCAGCGAGTCGCACTTCTCTTTTTCGTAGAGGCTGTGGTACCGCCAGAACTTGGCTGTCCAGGTCAGCGGCTTATTGTCCGGGGCGATGGTGGCCACGAGACCACCTCCCCAGGATCAGGCGCTAGGCAATGAGGAGATGCACAAACGGGGCTTCAAGGGCGGAAGCCGAGAGCGCCGGGCGAAGCCACACTTGGTCGAGCACCTTCGGGTTCGTTTCCCGGTGCTCCCGCATGATGCCGTTGGCCACGGAGGCCACCGTGGTCGGTCCGGCAAGCCACACGGTGTGGCTGCCCGGACGCGGTTGCTGATCAAGAAGGAGGGCGGTCCGGTAGCCCGCGTCCTTGGCACGCCGGAGCTGCCCGTCGAGCTTCTTGAGCAACGGATCGCGCAGGCCCAGCTCGATCTGGCTTCCGATGGAGGGGTTCATCGTCATGCTCGTGAATGCGACGAGAGAGACATCGGGAGTCTCGGTCGGGAGCGCGGCGGCGGTCGCGAAGCCGTCCCCGCTTGTCACGAACTCCCCTGTCTCGATGGCCCTTTTCGCCATCTCTATGAGCTCGTTGTAGTAGTCCTCGCCCCACTTCGTGCCGCGCTCGCCCGTCTGCGGCAGGTAGCTGACCGAGATCAGGCGGCCGTGCTCGCGGGCGAGGGCACCGAGCTTGTCCTCCAGAGCTGCCTCCGCCGCATTCAGGGCGGGAATCAGCTTGGGCGGGCGCGACAGAAGGCAGTGGTCGACGGCCCACTCCGCACCGTCGATGGCAAACAGCGCGTCCACGGTGAGGGGGTGCCGAGGATCGCCATCGGGGCGGGTGATAATCGTCGCATCGTGGCCCCGCGCCCGGAGTTCGGCGCACAGGGCTTGGAGGGCGGCGTCCTCGTGATCCGACTTCGCGTGCATGGACTGATGATCCTCCGGCGGAGGTCATCCGTCACGCGGGTTACGGGACATGCGGGCGATCACGTGAGGTTCCTTACTGTGAGTGCTAGTTACCGGCCGGTATGGATGCCACCTGCGACGACGCGGCACCCGGCGGTTACTCGTCGTCGCCGTCGTCACTGTCCGCCGGCGCGCTCCCGTCGTCGGCGAGGGTGCGCACCACCCACCGGCCGCCCTTGAGTGGCGGCAGGACGTATCCGAAGTGGGTGTAGACAGCGCCGTGCTTGAGGCGGGGCCTCAACCCGGCGTCCTGGCAAGCGTCGAGAGCGGCGGCGAGATCAGCGAGGAGGCGCTTGGTCACCTCGGTCTGATTGAGAGCCTGGGGGCGCCTCATCGGGGGACCGCACCGGTGGGGGCATGCCCACCAGTTCACGTAGCCGTGGCTGCACATGGCTTACTCGGGGTCCTCGCGGACGATCCGGTCGTACACGATGCCGTAGCCGATCAGATCGACCACGCTGTCCCGGTGCTCCGGGGTGTGGCACAGCCGCGAGATTTTCACGGCGACCATGCAGAGCGCGGCCTGCTCCGCGGTCACCTCGGCGCCGAGGATCGCCGACCACATCCACGCGACGCGGGTGTAGTCCTCACGGGGATGGCCGTACGTCCTCTGCCGGTCGCCGTCACGGGTCAGAAGGGCGGCTTCCTGCTCGACGGTGAGCGGCTTGGGCTTCTGGCCGCAGCAGGCGCAGTCGGGGCAGTGCTCGTGGTCCGCCATGGTCCTCTTTCGTGGGTCGTTGGTTTCGGCGAATCACGCCTCGGGGAACAGGTCGGGCCACAGCCGGCGGCCGTCCTCGCGGGCCTTGTCGGCCGCGTCCCTCAGTGCCCGGTAGGAGGCGAGGGCCAGGCCGAGTTCCTGGTCGCGCCGGTCCCCCTTGTGGCGGCGGGCGTATCCGATGCCGAGCGACTTGCCGGCCAGGTCGCCGGTGCCGCGCAGCTCGACGATGGTCTCCGTGCCGTCGGTGATCTCGACGACGCGGAACTCCATGTGTCCGCTGCGCAGTTCGCTCGCTACGGCGCGGTCGTACTGCTCGCCCCACTGGCTGGGCTTGCCGTGCTTCTTGCTCATGGCTCTCCGGGGGTCGTGAAGGTGGGACAATCCGTGCGTGATTGAGCTGAAGGTGTGCGATCAAGGCCACGTCATCTGCCACCCGGAGCAGCTGCACGAGGAAGCCATCCGCCTGAACAGCGAGCTGGCCTTCTATCAGCAGTGCGAGTGCGAGACCGTCTACCTGGTGGTGATCTGGGCAGGCGACCGGGCGCGGGTGATGGCGCAGGGTGGTGAGGAGCTGGCCGGGCGCCTGGAGGCGACGGGCTGGCCGGAGGGCGTCTACGAGGACGCGAACGGCACGCTGTTCTTCCGGGTCGTGCCGGACTTCGGCCTGATCGAGGCCGGCTTCATGTGAGTCAGGCTTGGCTGGCGATGCGCACCAGAGCGCCGGGGATGGTGACGGTCAGCTCCGTCTCGCCGCTGACCCGCACGTGCCAGTGGGCACTGTCGATCGGCACGACGATGTCCTCACCGTTGCGGTGCAGGACGAGGAGGGTGTTCACCGCGGTGCCGTCCGTGTGGAGGGTGTAGGGCTTCAGCGGTTCTTCAGCCACTCCGGTTCACCCTTCCGGTTCTCGGTGAGCTGGTAGCGGCCGGAGCACACCTGGCACTCCAGGGCGGCCGGCTTCCGGTGGGAGACGGTGAGCGTGACCGACTTGCTCTCGCAGTCGGGGCAGAGCATCAGGTGGTCGAGCGAGCCCTCGGGCGGGCACTGGAGGAAGGTCATGGCGTTGTCCCTCAGTGCACGTGGCGCGGGGTGACCGAGGGGACCATGTCGTAGGTGCCGGCTTCGGCACGCTCCTTCAGGATCTCCTCCAGCTGCTCGATGCGGTCGTTGGCGAAGTCAGTCTCGCCGTAGACCTCGCGGTACCAGGCGATCAGGTCCTCCAGCTGGGAGGAGGTCATCTCGTGAGGGCTCATGCACATGGTGGAGTTCCGTTCCTTGCGTGAGTGCGGGGAGGGCGCCGGGCGGAGGGGTCCCCGCCCGGGTGGATCACTTGGTCTTGCCGCCGAGTTCGGCCTTGACGGCGGCGATGGCGGACTCCAGGGCGGCCTTGCCGCGGGCCTCTGCTGCGGCGACGTCGGCCTTGGCGCGCTCCTCGACGGCGGCCAGCTCGGCCGCGAAGTCGGCGCGCAGCTTGGCGAGGCGCGGTTCGACGGAGGCGAGGACAGTCGCTTCGACCTTCCTGGCGCGGGCGAAGAGGTTGGAAAAGAAGGTGCGGACGGCGTTCATCGGGGTCCTCCGGTGAGGATGAGGTTGGCGAGATCGGCGGGGACGACAAATCCCGGCCAACGTCCGTCAGCGAAAAGGCGGACGCCGGCCTCCTGGTAGCACCTGTCGACCAGCTGTGAACAGATCATGTGACCCGTGTCTGCCACGTAGTCCTTGAGCAGGGCGCTGCCGGGCAGGTGCAGGTGGTGAGCGGCGATGGCGAAGTAGTCCGCCGCGGAGTACGGGGTGCCGAGGTAGTAGGTCGCCCAGTGGACGATCGCGGCCCGCTGCTCGTCCGTGAGCGGGATGTGCCCGCTGGAGTAGAGCATGTGCGGGCCGTCGACCGGATACAGGACGTGCCTGGCCCCGCCGGGGAAGGCGGCGATGGCGCCCACCATGCCCGGGTGCTCGGGGGTTTCCGCCTCGGTGACGATGAAGGCGTGCTCGTACTGGCGGAAACCCTTGCCGTCGAGCCACTGGCCGATGCGGATCAGGGTGCCGGCGGCGCCGTTGATGTTCACCAGGCCGAAGTCGCCGGGCTGGGGTGCGGCCATGTCAGCCTCCGTCGTCGTGGCAGTCGCACAGGCAGGTGGAGCCGCTGTTCTGACAGCCGGCAGGGGCGTGCTTGCCGTCGGCGCAGTTGAGGCTGGCCCAGCCCTGGGGCACGCTCTCCATGGCGCGTTCGATGGCCTCCACCCGCAGGCAGCGGCGCAGCGCGGCGCGCTCGGCGGCATCGGCCGGGTACCGGCGGACCGCGGTGGCCATCAGTAGTCGAGCACCTGGACGTTCTCGGCCTGGTTCTTGCCGGTGCGTCCGGGGGCGATGTCGAACTGGACCCGCTGGCCCTCTTCGAGGGTGCGGTAGCCGTCCATCTGGACGGCCGAGTAGTGGACGAAGATGTCGGCTCCGCCATCGATCTCGATGAAGCCGAAGCCCTTCTCCGCGTTGAACCACTTCACAGTGCCCTGTGCCATGGAGCTGTCTCTCTTCTGTGCGAGTTGATCAGATGCGTCGGCGCAGGCGGAGCCAGAGCCGAGTCAGGGGGCCGACCGGTTCCCATGCGGCCCAGTAATCCCAGGCCCGGTAGGTCAGGTACCGGTGGCACTCGTCGCACCACAGGACGCTGTCGGTCGGGAAGCTCGGGCCGCCGTAGTCGTTGATGCGGCCGTGGGTGCAGGTCGGCTTCTTCGGCGCCTGCCAGACGGAGTGGACGGTCATCCCGCCTCCGGGAGGGGGGCGTAGGTGCCCTCGTCGGTGAGGCACCGTCCGATCAGCGGGACGTCCCTGGGGTCCTGCCAGCGGTGCACCAACAGGCCGGTCTGGTAGGCGAGTTCGCGGTGCGTCTCGACCCAGCCGTGGCAGCCCGTTACTCCGGAGCCACAGAGCAGGAGCAGGTTGGCCGGCGAGTTGGTCGCCGGGTCACTCGAGCCGCCCATCCCGCGCGGCCGGCGGTGGTGGATGGAGTGGTCACCGCCGGTGATCGGCAGAAAGCACCGCTCGCACCGGCCCTCGGCCCGCTGCCAGACCAGCTCGCGGACCTTGGCGGTGGGGCCGCTCACACGCCGGTCCGCTCGTCGATCCAGCCGCCGCAGCCGTGGCAGGGGACGCCGTGGCAGGTCTCGTGAATGAGCGCCCAGTGGTCGAAGTGCTCGGCGTCCAGGCGCTCGGCGAGCCGGATCAGGCGGATCGACGAGGAGCACGGCAGCCACGCCCGGCCGCGGTGGTGCCAGGTCCTGACGTGCGTGAGCAGCGCACCGGTGAAGTAGATCGCCTTGGCGAGTGCCGTCCTCATACGCCCACCCGCCAGCGCAGCGGGTGGGGGTCCTCGTCCACGCCGAGCAGCCACCGGCCCTGGGTGAGGGGGCGGTACCAGTCGGCAGGGGAGGTCACGTTGCCGTGGCGGTCGATGTGGAAGTCCAGGGTGCCGCCGTCGGGGCCGATCACCCGCCAGGTGGTGGCCTCTTCGGCATCGGGGACCGGGATGGGGGTGCGGAAGTTCACGTGCTCTCCTCTGGCATGTCCTCGGGCCAGTCGATGAAGGAGTCGAGCCACTTGCCGTCGGGCCAGAAGGCGACTTCGAGGACCTTCTCGCCGGCGTTGTCGAACCTCATCGACTTCACGCGCGGGCAGGCGCGTACGTGCAGGCCGCCGCACCAGGGGCAGCGCTGCTCGCGGTAGGCCGCCCACCACTCGCGGATCTCCTCGGCGGTGAGTTCGCCGGCCTCCTCGGGCGGGGCGTCCTCGGGTTCGGTCATCGCGCTCCGTTCACTGGCGGGGCGCCCCGCAGTGGGGGCAGTTGCGCGGGTGCAGGCTGGCGACGAAGCTGCGCCCGCACATGCCGCAGGCGGTCTGGCCGTAGGCATCCGCCCACGAGCCGCCGGTCAGGCCCTTGAGGTCGGTCAGGCCCCACACGAGGGCGTCCAGACGGTCGGGTGACTCGCCGGAGCCGGGCACCCAGGTGATCAGCTGCTCCTCCAGCTCGGGGAAGGAGCCGACGTGGTGCACGCGGTGCTGCTCGTAGAGGCTGGAGGCCGGCTGGGCGCGCACGTGCTTGCCGCGCGAGGCCGACACCTTGCGGATGGGGATGTTGGGGTCCACCGTCCGCAGCAGGGCGGGAATGTAGTCGCCGCCGTTGTTCGTCTCGACCACCACGCAGTCGGCGTGGTGCTCGTGGTACGCCTCCGCCAGGCGCCGCATGCACTCCTCGGGCTTGGCCCGGCGGGAGTAGTCGGCGAGCACGTAGCCCTCACGGCCGGCCTCGCCGACGACGATGATGCCGGTCTCGTCGCTGCCCTCTTCCGCGGTGGTCGCGGGGTCGATGGCGACCACGACGCGGGAGAGGTCGGGGACTTGCTCGTGGGTGATGCGGCCGGCGTCGATCAGGGCGATGGTCCACAGGGCGCCCTCGACGTCGGTCAGCAGCTCGCCTTCGAGCTCCTGGCGCTCCAGGCGGGTGCCCTTGGCGCGGGAGACCACCGAGTCGAAGAACGCCTGGGAGAGGTTGGCGGCGTTGTCGACGGTGCGCAGCCGGGAGACCGGCACCTTCGGGTCGTCGATGAGCCGCTTGATCAGGACGCGGGCCTTGCGGGTGGCCTTCGGGGTGCCGGTGGCGATGATCTGCGCGCGGCCGATACGCACGGCGAAGCCGATCGACTCGTCCCAGGCGGTCTCCCACCGGTCCCACAGGCCGATCTCGTCGGCCCACAGACCTTTGAGGTTCTTGCCCTGGACGCGCAGCGCCCCGTCCTCGGCGGAGGCCGCCCGGATCAGGTGGCCGTTGCGGAGCCTGAGTTCACCGAAGTCCTCGCGCCAGGAGCGCACCAGGGCTGACGTGCCCTCCTTGACCTCGGTCTTGTTGGTGCCGAGGGCGGCGAGGATGCCGGAGGGGCCCTCCACGCAGGTGCCGCGGGCGTCGGCGATGGTCGGGGCGACGATGCCCCACTCCCCCGGCTCCGGGTCGGAGAGCACCCACTCGGCGAGCACGTGGGCGGCGGAGTGGGTCTTGCCTGAGCCGCGGCCTCCCGACAGGTACCAGGTGCGCCATGTGCCAGCCGGCGGCAGCTGGTCAGGCCGTGCCGTCTTCCTCCACTCGAACACCTTCAGGGTGGCCAGGAGGCGTGCCTTCTCCGGCTCGGGCCATTCCTGCCAGTTCGGAGGCAAGGCGGGCGATTTCGGCATCTACCCCTCCCGGGATCACCTCCGTCTGGATGCGGACGGGAGCCTTGATGCCGAGGAGGTCCGCGCGGTGCTTGGAGATGGCGAGGATGCGGTCGATCGCCCGCAGGGTGGTGTCGTCGTCGACCAGCGGTTCGCCGGTCACCGGGTGGGTCATGACCCGGCCCTGGTTGACCACCAGGTGACGGGTGGCCAGGACGCGCTCGGCGGCCCGCTGGATGCGGTCGAGCCGTTGGAGTTCCATCTCGCGGACCTCTTCGGCGGCCTCGCCGGCGAAGTCGCGCAGGCCCCGCCTGACCATCTCGAAGGCGCTGGAGACGGCGACGCCCAGCTCCTGGGCGATGGCGGGGTAACTCAGACCGGAGCGGCGCAGTTCAACGGCGCGGTGGTCGCGCTCGATCTGCTCGATGGTCCGGGAACTCTTGCGAGGGCTCTTTGCCACACACCTTCTGTTCTGCCCCTCTTGGCCGTTGGGGGCGGGTCGTCATTCGTCGGGCTCGGCGAGCAGGTGGGCGATGGTGATCCAGGAGTCGGCGAGCTCGATCAGCCGTTTCATCAGGGCCAGGTCTGTGATCATCTCGGCGTTCAGCAGCAGCCTGGCGGCGTGGCCGATGGCCCAGCTGGGCGTGATCTCGATTGCGTCGTCATCTGCCACAATCTCCCGCCTGGTTGGAGGTCCATGCGCCCCGCGGGCGGGAGCTCGGCTCGACCGCACCGCGGGGCAGGGCCGTCCGCACACCCCACGAGCGCGGACGGGATCCCAGCAACGCGCCATGCCCGGGCGACGTTGCGGGACGCATGAAAAAGACCGCCCCGAGTGGGACGGTCGGTGGGGTGTAAAACACCCATGTGAGCATTTTTGCACGCTCACTGCGCTCACACAAGAGGTGACCTGCCCCGTTTTCTCCGTGACTACCTCTTGTGCCGCTTTGGCGACACCCTGTATTCTTTTCTATGTCACATAGGTAAGTGAATCGAGGTGATCGACAATGAGGAAGGCCGTCAAGGCGCCCACTTGGCGCACTGTGCTGCGCCACGTGATCCTGGCGCTCGTCTTCGCCGGGTGCACCGCCGGCTTCTTCAGCCGCGGGGCCGCCATCTGGTGGCAGGTCTACCTAGGCGTGTTCTGCGGCGCCTGGGCACTGGTCGAGCTTGGTCTGCTGCTCGACCTCGCGCGCGGCAAGTACGGGCAGTAGGCATGCCCGAGACGCCCCGTGTCCTGACGGTCCACGCTCCCTGGGCGTACGCGATCATCCACTTCTCCAAGTCGATCGAGAACCGTACGTGGGAGACCTCCTACCGTGGGCCGTTGCTCATCCACTGCGGGCAGAAGGTCGACGACGTAGGCGAGTTTGTGCTGCGCAAGCGGGGCTATCCCGTGCCCGAGACCTACCCCGCCGGCCACATCATCGGCCGCGTCCAGCTGGTGGACTGCATCTTCGACTCCGGCCGGCCCTGGGGGGAGAAGGGTGCCTGGCACTGGGTTCTTGAGGACCCCGAGCCGGCTGCCCGCCCCCTTGCCACGCGGGGCAAGCAGGGTCTGTACTTCCCTCCCCCGGGCTGGGAGAGCGCCTTCAACGAACCGAGGAACACCTGATGTTCGACGACGACATAGACACAAACTACCTGCGCGTGACCTGCCGCTTCTGCCCCACACAGCTCGAGGGGGAAACCCCCGACGGCCGTCACGTCTACTTCCGCTACCGCTGGGGCGTCGCCAGCGTCGACATCGACGGCGAGCACGTCTGGTCAGAGAGGCTGGGCGACGACTACGACGGCGTCATGGACACCGACGAGGCGAAGCGGATCGCCGCGTCCGTGGCGGCCGGGTTTGTGCCGGTACGCCCGTCGTGACCGCACGCCAGAGCAGCACCACCGCCCGCCCGCTCGGCGAGCTCGAACTCGCCGTCATGAACCGGATGTGGGCCTGGCAGCGGCCGGCCACCGTGCGCGAGGTCCTGGAAGACCTGCGCGAGGAACGGCCGCTCGCCTACACCACGGTGATGACCGTCATGGTCAACCTGTACGACAAGGGCTGGCTGCGCCGGGAGGCCGTACGCCGCGCCTACCGCTACGAGGCCGCCTGCACGCGCGCCACGTACGCAGCCGCCCTCGCCGGCGAGGCATGGGCGGCCGGCGATCCGGTCGAGACGGAGAGCGCCACGGCCTCTGTCGCGGTGCTGCTCGCCGCCATGGCGGGAGACGACGAGGAAGCGCGCCGCATCGTCGAGTCCATGCCCCTCAAGCAGCGCGCCGCCTTCCACGACCACTTCGACCGCCTGGGCCAGTGGGTCGGCGGGCGCTGCGAGTCGTGCGAGGCCCACATGGACGCCGCGACGCCCTCGGGCTGGTGGGTCTGCCCGGAGTGCACCGCGGCGAACCAGGCCCTGATCGACGCCTACGACCCGTGGTCTTCACGTCCCACCGAGGAGGAGCAATGCTTCGCGTCACCATGCGGATGCCCGGGCCGTTCCGGGTCAGCGGCGGCCCGAGTATCGCCCTGTTCGCCTGTCACCCGAGGGGGTCCCTGGAGCCAGCATGCGTGACAGAATGAGCCAGTTTTCATCGGCACGACCGACGCATCTAAGCGCACAACCCGGGGGGTGACGGCAGTGGGCATACTGTGGCGCTTGTTTGCTCCGAAACCGATCAAGAAGGCGCGCCGCACCGTGAGGAAGACAGTTCACCCTGTGCGCACAGCCAGGCGAGCTGTAACGCCCAAGCCAGTCAAGAAGCTTGGGCAAGTCGCGCACCCGGTGGGCTTTGCCAAGCTCAAGGTGGAGGACGCGATTGTGGACGCGGTTCGCGGCAACTCCTCAAAGAGCGGTACGTCCTCGAAGGGGAAAGCCTCAGTGCAACCGGTTCGGGGGCAGCAACGATCGGTCCCCCAGACCAGCTACTCGGCGCCGCCACCCCCATGGCAGCCGAAGCCTGGATGGGGCACGGTACGCCACTTCACAGCCGTCAAGAACGATCACGGGGGCACGGACGTAGCGTTTCGGTTCATCCCTGATGACGGGAGCAAGCCTTTCCCGGTCACGCTCCACGACTGCACGATTCCGGAGTTGGGTGAGTACGCCCGAGGCATCTGGACTTCTGACCCGGCCGACCTGCTGATCATGGTCACCCCCGCCACGCTGGCCGACCTGGAAGAGACCGTCTTCCCGAGGCTCAACAGCATGGAGCCTGTCAATCGTGCACTGCTCTATACGGAGACCTCTGCGCAGGGTAACGACTTCGTTGAAATGGTGGGGTGGACGTGGACAGCCGACTACAAGGTAGTGAGGGCTGCGCCGGGTCTCATGAGCTAGCTAGATCACATACCGCCCCTCGACATGGCGCAGGTTCTGCCTGCGCCATTCGTCGTCTCAGGGCGGTCGGCTATAGCCCCAGGATCTGCCGCTTCTTGGCCGTGAACTCCTCCTCGGTCAGGATGCCGGCGTCGCGCAGCTCGGCCAGCTTCCTGATCTGGTCCGCCGTGTCAGGGACGGCCGGAGCGGGCGCGGCCTGCGCGACGGGCATGCCGCCCGGCACGCGAAGGTGGGAGCGGATCGCCTCCATCACCGGTGCAACGCGATCCTTGGTGATGTTCGTGAATCTGGTCGTGATGCCGCCCGAGCCCGTCACGACGATGGCGCCCTGAAGCAGGCTCTTGCGGTCGATGACTCCGGAGATGTTGGCGAGGGGGATCTCCTCCGTCGCCGAGGCGAACGCCCGCGCGTGGACGAACAGCAGCCGCTGGTCGGTGACGATCAGCACTCCGGACTGGTTCACGTTGCCCTGCCTGCGATACGTCGTCGTCGCGGCGAGCACGCGCTCGTCGCCCCGCAGGGCCCCGGAGGCGACGGTCAGGCTCTTCTTCGCCCCCCAGAGGGTGTTCTCCTGCGCAACCGCCTCGGCCAGGTCGCCGCGCAACCCTTCGGGAATCTTCGCCGCCATCTCATTCCTCCGCATGTGCACGGGGAGCTGCGAAGGGCCCCCGTGGCCTGACGAGAAGCGCCCTGTGCGCTTCTCACGGCGGAAGCGTGCCGACTGTGTGAGCACCATGTAAAGGCGGGTTGCTCATAGTTTGATCAAATCTTGTACCAACCATCTACATGTCCGGTACGCGATCCGCCGCCCCGGCCCCCGGAAGCGCATCCGGGAGCCGATGACGTGCGCGGACTCAGGCTTCGATCCGGCTGCGGTCCTCCGCAGGGCTCGACAGGGGTTCGACCGTGTGCGGGACCGCCTTACCCCTGCGCCGCCGGCGCACTCTCCGGGTCAGCCAACCGCCCCCGGCCACGAGCCCCGTGGCGATCAGAGACCCGATCGTCTCGCTGAGCGCACTCTGGCCGATGGCGTCCCAGGGAAACGTGGACACCCACATGACTACCGTCCTTCCGGTCGACAACGCGTCTGTATCCAGCGTGCGTTGCCGCCGGACGGCCCGGACGCGTGCGGACGCCAGGCGGTATCGTCGGACAGCATCGGACGGAATCGGACGGGGTGGGGGGCCATGCCGAGGTTGAAGCGACCGAACTTGCCCGAGGGGCCGGGAAAGGAGCTGAACGACGCGCTCCACGACCTGCACTTTCGGGCGGGGCTGCTGTCCGTGCGTGCGCTCGTCGATCGGGTGGGCGACACGGTGGCCGGCAGGAGTCGGGTCCACGACGTCTTCTCCAGCGAGCGAGTGCCGGCTTGGGGGCTGGTCGAGCTTCTGGTGGAGGCTCTTGCGGAGAAGGCGCCGGGTGCGGATCAGGCACGCGAGGTAGAGCGGATGCATCAACTGTGGCTGGCGGCGTCAGGCCACACGGCCCTCGAACAACCCGCGCCGCCGATGCCTCCAAAGGCAACCAAGCCATCCACCGTGCCGCCACCGCGGAGGCCAGTACCTGCGGCGCAACCAGACGCGGCCCGACGCCCGGTTCTCGCCATGCGCGTTGAGTGGGTGGATCCCAGTGCTGTGCACCTCGACGTCCGGCGCAGACTGCGCGGTCTGGTGGACCAGGCCCTTGACGACATCGGCCGGCCGATCAAGGGCAAGCATCGAAGCAATGGCAGTGCCGGTTCGACCATCGTTCTGGACAGTCTGGACGAGAGTCCGAGTCTGACGGCCGGGACCTTCCTGGCGACGCTGGACTCTGACAGCGAATACCTTCGCGAGCGCTCTTTCGACCTCCGTATGACTGAGCTGAGGTTCATGGCCCTCTTCGACCCGGCGGCACGTAACGCCGCCGAGCTCCTGGAGGAGCTGAAGGCCATTTGGCCGTCGGACGATGTCGCAAAGATCTGGGGTCACTCGAAGGGTCGCGTCGCGGCCATGGTCAACGGACTTGCCGTTGCTGGAGGCCAGCTTCCGGGGACGTGGGAGAGCCACACTGCGGAGGTCCACCTGGCGAAGGGGTCCCAGTTGGTCGCGTTCGACGTCCGGGCGTGGTACGTCGATTCCCACTCAGACCTCATCTAGGGCCCACGAGCTAGATCACATACCGCCCCTCCACATGGCGCAGGTTCCTCCTGCGCCATTCATCGTCGCGGAACCGCTCGCTGACGACCTCGCCCCGGTAGTGCACCTCGACGCCCGTGCCGGCCTCGTTCTCGCCGTAGGTGCCCGGCTCATCCCAGGGGGTGCGCTTGCCGTACCGCTCGGCCTCGACGACCAACTCCCCCTCGACCAGCTTGGCAAGGGCCGCGGCCTGGTGGACGACGTGGTGGCCAGGCGAGGAGGCGAGCGCCTTGAAGGCGAGCCACAGCCCGCCGGCGGTGTCGCCGAGATAGGCCGGCACGTAGCCGATGTGGTCCCCCCAGGCGCGGGCCTGGGCGACCGCGTCGAAGGAGCGGCCGTCGAAGTCGTCGCGCATGGACACCCAGACGACGCCGAGCCGTTCGGCTTCCTCGGCCGGGTCGATCCCCCAGTGCTTCCAGGTGGCCGCCCGGATGTTGTCGAGCACGATGTGGAACCGGCCGCGCTGGATCTCGGCGACGGCCGTGGCGTGGCGGCAGGCCAGCGCCTTGCCCTCGTTGATCCACTTCCACAGCTCGGGCCCGTGCTCCAGGCCCTCGATCGGGTCGGGGCCGCCGGGCGAGGTCCACTTGGTCACCTCGTGGCCCTGCTCGGCGAGCACCATCCCAGCGAAGGCCGGGACCACGTAGGTGCCGATCTCCAGCACGCGCATCAGGACTCCCTCGGGGCGACGTACTCGTACGAGCGGGTGCCGAGCCGGCGGGGGTTGAGCATGTGCTTGCGCAGCCCGGTGTTCTTGGTGGTCGACGCCAGCCGCCCCGCCGGCGTCATGTCCCGCCAGCGCGGGGAGGCCGAGTAGTAGCGGATCATCGCCGGGTGGGCGATCACGTTGCGGTAACGGTAGCCCCGCTCCCACAGGTACTGCCCCAGCCAGTCGTCCATCCGGCCGCCGATGCCCAGGCCCTGGTAGTCCGGCAGCACCACGAGCCGGTGGCCCATCTTGATGTTGCGGGTCTTGGGGTGCGGGAAGTGGGTGTAGGCGGAGAAGGCCACCAGCTGGTCGCCGATCCAGCCGCCGAAGCACTGCGCGCCGGTGTGGAGGTTGCCGCTCAGATAGTGATGCGGCCGAAACAGGGGCCAGACGGAGCGATCAACCCGGTGGACCCGGAGGTCGATGGTCGGCCGGGGTGGAACCGACCCCCAGGTGAACGTCTCCGCGGCGACGTTGCACACCCAGTCCGGCTGGAGCCATTCGGTCACGTCGAAGTGGCAGGTGACGGCGACCAGCCGGCGCGTGCTGCGCCGGATCGCCTTCTGGAGGGCGTGGCTTGCCACCTTGGCGACCTGCCGGTCCACGGTGGAGGTGTACTCGTCGATGACGGCCAGGTCCTCGGTCTCGGCGAGCAGCCGGGCGAGCGTGGCCCGGAACGCCTCCCCCGTCGACAGAGTCCGCCAGGGGCGCAGCCAGGCCGGCGGGGAGCCCAGGCCCACCGCGGTGAGCAGGCCGATGATGTCCTTGATGCCGAGCTCGGCCGGGAAGTCGTCGAGCAGGGCGCGGTCGCTGCTCCAGGTGGGCTCGGCCGCCATGTGGTCGGGCCACAGGTGGCGGGCGAGCGTCGACTTGCCGCAGCCGGACGGGCCCACGATGAGGCCGATCTGCCAGTCCCGCTCCTCCAGGGAGAGGTTCAGGTGCCAGCTGCGGGTGGTCTTCTCGCTCAGCTCGACGTCGAAGAGGGAGGCCGCCTGGAGCACCCGCGGGGAGGTGTGGACGTGGCTGGCGACCTCAATGTCTGCGCGCATGGCTCACCTATCCGATCAGGGCACGGACGCGCCAGCCTTCGCCGGCCAGGCGCTCCAGGAGTTCGGTCTGCTGGTGCTCGTCGTCGCACTCGACGACCACGCCCCACACGCCGGGCATGTCCTCGGTGGCGGCGTCGCCCTCGGGGGGCAGTTCCTCAACCCTGCCGAGCAGGGCTGACAGGTCCTCGTCGGTGTAGCCGGTGCCGTCCAGGCCCTCTTCGGCGTCGGCGGCCTGAAGGAGTTCGAGCAGCGCGTCGCCGTCCATGCTGCCGAGCTCCGAGGTGCGGTTGTCGGCCAGGTTGATCCTGCGTGCGGTGGCGTCGTCGCAGCGGATCAGCTCGCAGCGGGCCTCGGTGTGCCCCTCGGCTTGAAGGCCCAGCATCGTGTGGTTGCCGGCCAGGACGACGAACGCCCCGCCGGTGTCGCGGACGACCAACGAGCGGTACTGGCCGTTGCGGCGGATCGACTCGCGGATCGCCTCGACCTTGCCCCGCTTGGCATTTCCCGGATAGGGCGTCAGCTCGTCGAGCGGAACGGTGCGGGTTTCCAGATATTCAGCGCCCACATACCTCGCATGAGTTCGTACAACTCCCGCATGTGACACGGGAATTGGTTGCGGAATTCCTTGTGGTTCCCGTTGACCCCCTTTTGGGGCCTCCGTATCGTTATCTATGCACGACAGAGAACGACACGTCAGATCTCAACCCCACCCGAAAGGAAGGGCCGAGCCATGTCAGTGCTCGCCTGGGTCGCCGTCGCCCTCGTCATTTACGCCGTGGGCTACTCGAAGGGCCGCACTGCCGGCCAGAGGGACGGCGCCGCGCGCATCGTTACCGACTTTCTCTCCAAGCGTCGCTGATTCCGCCTGTAAGGGCGGTCGGGCGCCGGTCCCGAACCGGCGCCCTGTCAGCCCCGCACGCGGGGTCCACACCCAAGGAAAGGGAAAGTCATGGAGATCGGAAGCGCCATTCGTCTCGTCGAGGGCCTGATCTACAAGCCGGGCTGGACGTTCACGGCCACCGACCACACCAACCGATTCGAGGGCACGATCAAGGTCCGGGTCGAGTACCCGGCCCGCAACTCCAACCGCGACCAAGCAGACAAGGGCTACCCCGAGGAGATCACCACCTACGCCGAGTTCCCGCTGATGGTCGGCGACTGTAGTGACGACAGGACGCTGTACCGGCGGATCCTGTCCGCCATCGCCGAGATCGAGCTGCACGAGGCCCGCGAGTTCCTGCGGGTGGCGCCGACCAACTGGGCACCCTTCCACCCGCACCGCATCGACGGCATGAAGGCGTGGCTGAAGTACCGCGACGACGGAATGGCCGCGCTGTACGGCGACCTCCAGTTCGGCATCGCGTAATCGAGACGACGGCGGCCGGCCCTCCGAACTCCACGCGGAGGGCCGCCGGAAATCCCCCGCCCCGGCGGGGGTTATTCCGTATAGCGGGCTTTTCCTGTTCGGGCCCATTGACGGCCCATTCGGGCCTCTGTAATGTTCTCTATGTAAACGAGATAAGCGAAACGAACGCAAAGGAGGGGGCCATGGCCCAGAAGCTCGCCGCCAGCCTGATCGCCGGTGACGTCGTCACCGACCAGGAGATGATCCGCGAGGCGCGTCGCAACGCGTACACCCGCGTCCCCGGCGACATCCGCGTGGTCCGCAACGTGCGCACCGGCCGCAAGTGGGCGCACGTGACGATGGGCAATTACGGCGTCGCCAAGGTCGCCATGGACCGCATGGTCGACGTCGCGTCCTGAGCCCTCTCCCCCGGCCCGTCGGCTGACTCCACCAGCCGCGGGCCGGGTTCGTACCGCCCGATCAACCCCACTCGAAACGAGGTCCATCCGTGATCGCCCCTGCCCCCGCCATCGAGACCATCAACGCCGTCGAGCTGCGCCCCGAGCACGCCGGCCACGTCGTCGAGTACCAGACGGTCACCTCCGACGACGACGGCAACGCGGTCCCCATCACCGTGATCGGCACGCTCGTCGCCGTCGAGAACGGCCAGACGTTCGGCCGCGGCTGGTCCCGTGTCACGGTCCAGGGCACCGTCCTGCGCGACGGTCTCTCCCACGCGACCGAGCCGACGGTCGAGAACGTCCTCGGCGGCCACCGCACGGTGCGCCTGTACCGCGCGCCGAAGGCCCAGGCGTGACGCCGCTGACCGCCCCCGTCCCCCTGCGGGCGGCCAAGCCCGACGCCCTGGTGGCCAACGTCCTCGACGCCTGGGACGGCACGAGCGAGGACCAGCGCGCCCGCGGTGCCCAGTGGTACCGCGTGGCGAACCAGCTGGCCCGGCAGATGGCCGGCGGCGACGCGCGCACCGGCGCGGGCGTCATCGCCGCCCTGTCGGCGCAGGCGTCATGGGAGCGCAACACGCGCGACGCCGCGGCCCTGCTCGCCGGCCGGCCCGTGCTCAACACCCGCGAGCGGCTGGCCAAGGCACACCGCATTCTGGCCGGCGAGGACCCCGACGACGTCCTGCCCCGGGGCCTGAAGACCTGGCACTTCTACCGGTGCATCGCCGACCCCGACGACGCGGCGGCCGTGGTCATCGACCGCCACGCCCATGACCTGGCCGTGGGCCGCCGGCTGGGCACCGCCTACCGCGGGCTGGGCTACCGCCCGCGCTACGACCTGTTCGCCGGCGCCTACCGGGCGGCGGCGGGGCAGCTGGGCGTCCTTCCCTCCACCCTCCAGGCGGCCACCTGGCTGGCCTGGACCGAAGACCCGCGCCGCCCGGCGCGGCCCCACCACCGCAGCACCGAAGGAGATGCGGCATGAAGTACCCGATCAAGGCGTGGCGCTCGACGTCCGCCGAACGAGTCGAGATGGACCTGGAGAGGCGACCCACCTGCCCCGGCAACCCGAAGACGGGCGCCGGCTGCGGTCGCAAGCCCGACCACGTCCTGACCTGGACGACCAACAAGAGCGGCCTGCCGGGCCAGGGCGCTGGGCACATGCAGCTCGCCTGCCTGCACCACATCCACTCCCTGCTCGCCCACAGCGAGGAGGCCGCGATGAACCACCACGTCGAGGTCACCCGGTACGAGGGGGTGTGACATGAAGCAGCCGCACGCGGCCCGCTCGGCCGTCGAGATGTACGCCGCCCTGGTGCAGGGCGAGTCGAACGAGCCGCTGGAGACCCAGGCCGTCGACCTGATGGCGGACCTGTTCCACCTGCTCGCCGCGGAGGGCCACGACGTCGACCGCCTGGTGGGCTCGGCCCAGTTCCACTTCGACACCGAGTCCGACCCCGACGAGGACGACGGCGGCGAGGCGAGCGAGGAGGCCCACTGGCCGGACGCCTCCAGCGTCTCGGTCGACCTGAGCAGGTCCGAGCACGCAGAGCGCCGCGCCGCATAGGAGGAGTGCCCATGGTCACCCTGTTCGAGGCCGCCGCCCTCGTGCTGCTGGCCGCCCTGCCGATGATCTGGACGGTGCTGCGGTTCCTCCCGCTCGCCATCCTGGCGTGGGAGTTCACCCGCGCATCTCAGCCGGCCTAAGCCGCCGGCGAAGAGGTCCCGGCCCCTGTCGACTCCACCGGCAGGGGCCTCTTTCTTGCCCAGCTCAGGAACGTCCGCGGCCTCCATTGACGGCCATACGGCCCTTCCGTATCGTTATCTATGTCAGAGAGACAACACACCACCATCCCAGAGAAGGGACCGGACCATGTCCAAGGAGACCCGCCAGTGGCTCGCGGAGAACACGCTGATCGGCTTCACCGACAAGCGCGGGAACGCCTGGCACTACCGGGAGGGCGACGCTAACCACTACGAGGGTGCGATCCCCGTCGAGGACGTCCAGAACCGACTGTTCCACTGGACGGCCGTCGAGTCGCCGATGATGTTCCGCAACCCCGTCACCAAGCGCTTCGGCTCCGACCAGAGCCGCAAGGTCATCCTGCGCAGCGACACCGGTGACGTCATGGGCGTCTTCAAGAAGTCGTACCAGCCCCACCAGTACGGCGAGTGGCTGCTGACCAACGTCGCCAACATCCTCGACGACGACCTGGGCATCGGCTCCGCCGGCCTTCTGCGCAACGGCGCTGTCGCCTGGGTGTCCGTCGAGGTCCCGGAGAACATCACCACCCCCGAGGGTGTCGAGTTCCGCCCGAACCTGCTCGCCTGCACGTCCTTCGACGGGTCGCTGGCGACCACCTACAAGCGGATCATCACCAACGTCGTGTGCGACAACACGATGGCCGCGGCCCTCACCGAGGGTGGCGCCGCCTTCCGGGTGCGACACAGCTCCAAGAGCCTGACACGCCTGAACGACGCGCGCGACGCGCTCGGGATCGTCCACTCGATCTCCGACGACTTCGCCGCCGAGGTGGCCAAGCTCTGCGCCACGCCCGTCAGCGACGCCGCGTTCTTCGACTTCGTCGACAGCCAGCTGGCCCCGATCGAGGAGGACGCCAAGAAGTTCTCGGTCACGATGGCGGAGAAGAAGCGCGACGCCTTCCGCACCCTGTGGACGCAGGACGAGCGGGTCGCGCCCTGGCGCGGGAACCTGTTCGGCGCCTGGCAGGCCGTCAACACCTTCAGCCACCACGAGACGAACCCCCGCGGTGTCCGGGCCGAGCGGATCATGACCCGCACCGTCGAGGGCCGGGTCGAGCAGGAGGACTTCGACGCCCTGCGCCCGCTGCTCGCCACCGTCTGATCAACCCCCTTTGGGCCCCCGCCAACTCCACGGGCGGGGGCCCAATCTGTTGCCCAGCTTGGAAAGTTCTCTTGCTCGCGTTGACAACTATCAGGCCACAGCGTAATGTTATCAATGTAAGAGAGAGAACAACCCCACTCACTGACCGAAAGGCCGAGATCGTGACCACCGACGTGAACGAGGCGTTCGCCGCCGAGAAGATCGCCCAACTCGACTCCGCCCGCGCGGCCTCCGAGGCCGCCGCCCAGTCCGAGACCGACCGCATCGCCCGCTTCGAGGCCCGCGTGGCCGCCGGCGAGATGGTCCAGACGGGCCCCAACACCTACCGCGTCACCCAGGGTTGGGACGCCGGCGAGACCTTCACCGTCAACCGCAACGCCGCCGGCCAGGTGGCCGAGGTCGTCGCCAACCACGGGCTGGACACCATGGCCGATGGCCGCACCGCCCTGTACTCCGCGGTCCCCGCGTGGCACTCTCTGGGACAGGTGATCCCGGGCGGCACCTCCGACGTGGAGGAGGTCCTGAAGCTCTCGGGCCTGGACTTCACCGTCGAGCTGGTGCCCACCCAGTACACCTGGGGCGAGCAGACGCTGACCGTGGAGGACAGCTTCACCACCGTCCGCAACGACACCGGCGCCGCGCTCGGCGTCGTCGGCAGCCGCTACACCCCGGTCCAGAACAGCGACGGGTTCGGCTTCCTGCAAGAGCTCGTCGGCGACTTCGGCGTGAAGTTCGAGTCCGCGGGCGCGCTGCGCGGAGGGCGCAAGGTGTTCGTCTCCATCCGCCTGCCCAAGTCCGTCGTCGTGGACGCCGAGGGCATCAACGACGAGATCCTGCCCTTCGTGGCCGTGCTCAACGACCACGCCGGCACCGGCAGCTTCCAGGCCGTCGTCACCCCGTGGCGGCCGGTGTGCAAGAACACCGAGCGCTTCGCCGTCCGGGACGCGCACACCCGCTGGTCCGTGCGCCACACCCGCGGCGCAGCCGACAAGGTCCGCGAGGCGCGCCGCACGCTGAACCTGTCGATCAACTACTTCGAGGAGTGGGCCGCCGAGGAGAACCAGCTGGCCCAGACCGACCTGGCGATCGACGACTTCCGCAAGGTGCTCGCCGACCTGTGGCCCGAGCCCGAGGCCGACAAGAAGGCCGCGCGCACGATCCACGAGAAGCGCTCCGAGATGCTGACCGCGATGTTCCACGCCGAGACCAAGCGTCTCGGAGGCACCGCGTACGCGGCCGAGAGGACCATCACCGACTACCTCGACCACGTCGCGCCGAAGCGGCCCGGCAAGTCCATGAGCGAGGAAGTGGCCCGCGCCACCGCCCTGCTGGAGGGCTCCGACGACGAGATGAAGTCCAAGGCCCACGAGCGGCTCCTGCTCGTCCGCCGCTGAACCACCGGCCCCGCCCCCACCGGGCGGGGCCACTCCCACGACTGCCGGCCGGCCGGGGCGCCTGGGACTCCACCCCTCGCGCCCCGCACGGGACTCCACCCCGTGCGCCCGGCCGGGCGGTCGTGCACTCAACCCCACTCAAACCCCACGAGGGATCGCCATGAGTACTCCGTCCATCCTCCAGCCGGGCCTGTGCCCGGCCTGCCAAGCCCGCCTCGCCTGGTCCGACCCGGTACTGCGCACCCGCACGGGCGCGATCGTGTGCGAGCGGCACCGCGACCTGTTCATCCCCGACGCCCTTGCCGACAAGGGCACCTACGAAGAGGTGTGGGAGCGGCGCGACCTTCAGCCCTACACCGTCACCATCGCCGGCTCGGAGCGCCACGACGGCGAGGCGCCCTACACCTACGTGGTCAACGCCCCCTCCGGGGACGCGGCGTGGGAGTACGTAGCGCGCCACCACGTCGAGGAAGAGCAGGACCTCGACGTCGAGCGCGTCTCCGTCGAACTGGGCGTGCCAGGTGACGGCTCTGGCTACCACTGGAACGACCTGCGCGAGCAGTGATGTGGGGTCCGGTCGCCGTGCCCTTCCAAGGGGGTCACCCTCGCGTGATCACTCACGCGCGACGCCGCCACGGCGACCGGACATCTCTGAACTTCCGCTCATACCCATTGAGTTGGGACGAACCGCCCTGTATCGTTATCTATGCAAGACAGAGAACGACGACGCGAGGAGCCCACGCCATGACCACCCCCCTGATCGACCAGATCGAGCTGATCGCCGAGGCGGGCGACCCCGAGGACCTGCGAGAGCTCGTCCGGGACCTGAGCCGCAGCGGAATCCAAGCCGACGTCCAGCTGGCGATCGACCTCCGCCGCGCGATCAAGGGTGACCAGATGGACCGCGACAAGCTGCGCGCGAAGGCCGGCGACCTCAAGGACGCTAACGCCCGCGCCCAGGTCCAGTTCGACCGCCTGCTGGCCCAGTTCCCGCCGGCCGTCGTCCAGCGCCTCGCCTTCGGGCCCAAGCACTGAATCGAGGAAACGATGACCACCACCCGTCGCGCCCGCCAGATCATCCTCACTCCCACGCAGGCCAAGGTGATCCGCACCGCCACGGAGTCCGACGGCGCCCACCGGGTGCAGCGCCAGAAGGGCATGCAGTACCGCACCTTCAAGCGGCTGTGGCACCTGGACCTGATCGAGGACCGGGAGGCCGGCTCCCAACTCACCGCGGACGGTGAGCGCGTGCGTCAGTACCTGCTCAAGCACCCGCTCGCCACGTCCGTGATCCTTCTGCCCGACGAGGAGAGCTGAAGCCATGCCCGACTCCCCATCCGCCCGCTACGAGGTCGTCATCGACCGCGATCCGGACAACGACACCGGCATCCACCTGTTCGTGGACGGCGTCCCGGTGCCCCTGCACACGACCGAGGACTTCGCCTTCCACGTGGTCGACCCCGGCCGCAGCGGCGCCGACGCCGAGTGGGTGCGGTCCATGTACGAGGTGGCCGACGGCTTCTCCCCCGCTGCCGGTGCCGCCATCCGCGAACTCACCGACTCCTACGCCTGAGAGGAGGTGACGTCCATGGCCTACATCATCGTCGGCGCCCTGTGCTTCTGGTGGGGCTACGCCGCCGGCGCCCGCGCGGTGCGCCGCTCGCTCGGCGGCATCGCCGAGTCGGTCAAGAACCTGCTGCGCTGACCCGCCCCCGGCCGCGGGCGACTCCACCTCTCGCGACCGACCCGACTCCCCGGCAGCGGGCGACTCCACACCCCGCTGCCGGGTGACCCAGCTCAACCCCACTCACACGAAACGGAGATCGAGCATGACCACAACCACGACCGAGACCCCTCTCGGGCGCAAGGCACGCGAGGTGCTGCGCGTCATCGAGGCCAACCGCGACGCGCTCGACATGAGCACCTGGTGGGAGGGCCCGGGTGCGGTGTTCACCCCGAACGAGACGCCCTGCGGCACCACGATGTGCGTCGCCGGCTGGAGGGCGCACCTGAGCGGCTGGACGCTGGTCGACGACGGGCGCGCCACCAAGGACGGGCGCGAGCTGAAGATCGAGGTCGTCGCCGTCGACGAGTTCGAGCCGGCCGACGAGGGCGAGATCCGCGCCCTGCGGGAGCTCTTCTACACCGGCCCCAGCCGGGCACTGGCCGTCCTGCGCTACGTCGCCGACCAGGGCACCTTCCCGCCCGGCGGCATTCAGGACGACGACGCGCTGGACCCCTACTGGCGGGACTGATCGCCGCACGGCGCCCGGCGTCTCGCACGTCGGGTGGCCGCGGGTGATCAGCCCGGACCCACCAGCGAGAGAAACGGAACTGTCGTGAACTACACCCAGCTTGCGGAGGCCGTGTCCGAGGAGACCGGCATCCACGCCAACGACGTCAAGGCCATCCTGCGCTCCGCGGCCGACGTCATCACGCGGGAGACCGCCGAGGGCGGCAGCGTCGCCATCACCAACTTCGGGACGTTCAAGGGAGTCGACGCCGCCCGGCGTCTGGCCCGCAACCCGCAGACCGGCAGGAAGGTCACGGTGCCGGCGCACCGCGTCGTCCGCTTCAAGCCGTCCGCGCGCATGTCCGAACTGGTGCGCCGCGAGAAGTCCACCTACTACCGGCGCCCGGTGACCACGGCCAAGCGGCCGAAGACCTCGGCACTGGTCTGACCGCAGCACGGTGCCCGGCGTCCCCCAACGCCGGGTGGCCGCGGGCGATCAGCCCGACCCGTCAACCCGAGAGGAGCCAGTCATGGCCCGTCGCCGTTCCACCCTTGAGCAGTTCCGCCGGGGCCTCTACCTCACGCAAAGGACGCTCGGTGACGCCCAGGCCGCCAGTCGCGGCCCCGCGCCGCTCGCCAAGCGCCTCGTTCGCCGCCGTGAGCGCCGTCTGCTCGGTCGCTGGCTGTCGCGCTGGGGACTCTAGCGAGCACCACTGACACCGACGACGACCCGGCCCTGGTGCCGGGTCTTCTCGGTGACCTGGACCGAGAGGTGACACTCTCGGTATCGTTATCTGTATGAAGGAGACCGAGATGCCACAGCCGCTGGACCAGACGGCGGTCGCCGCGCGGTGCGGCATCGCCCTGACCACGGTCCGCAAGTACCACATGGTCGCCGAGCGCAACCGCGACAACGGCGACCCGCAGCCCGGCGACATGCCGGCGCCCGACGGACAGGTTGGGCGCAGCCCATGGTGGTACCCGTCGACCATCGATGCCTGGAACGAGAACCGGCCCAAGCCCGGCACCGAGCGCGGCGGCCGGCCGCAGGGCGAGCGGGGACCGGAGCACCTGCGCGAGGTGGCCAAGGTCTTCCAGGCCGCTGAGAAGGCGCAGAAGTCCGTGCCGGCGCCGGCGACCGTCATCGCCGAGCACTTCGGTGTCGGCCGGCCCACCGCCTACCGGTGGATCCGACAGGCGAAGGAAGAGGGCCTGCTCTCGGACTGACGCCGGCGCAGCACTGAGCCCCCGACGCTTTGGCATCGGGGGCTCACTCATGTCCAGATTCCACCTATGTTGGCATTTTGGCACGCTCGCTGCGCTCACTCAAGGGCGGCTTGCGCTCCAGGAGCCGGCACAGCTCGACCACTTCGTCCATGTCGACGAGGAGGCGCTGCTTCGTGCCGTAGGCGCACAGACGACCCTCCTTGGTGGCCCAGCGGCGAATGGTGCTCGGCGCCTTGCCGGCGAGAAGGCCCGCGGTGGCGGTGTCGACAAGACGAGGTCGCTTGCGCACCACCGGCGCCGCAGCGGGCTCGAGGACGTGGTGCGCGCAGATCCAGCCGCCCTCGTTGAGCTGCCAGCCCGCGAGAGCGAGGATGCGGGCGCGCTTGGCGTCGCGGTCCTCGCCCTCGTGGTGCTCGACGATCTGGAGCGAGGGGCACTCACTGGCGTGGCACGTGACGGGCTCCAGCTCGCCGCTCACCATCGCTCGCCCAACTGCTCGCGCAGCCACCGGCCGTGGTAGCTGCGGGCGAACAGGGCGGCGGCTCGCCACTGGAGCTTGGCCGCGGCGATGGCCTCGGCGCGCCAGCCGCGGCGGAAGGGCCGCGGGTGGCGCTCTCCGTCGGTCCAGGCGTCCCCGCAGCCGCAGCAGGTCCAGGTCGGCCCGTACCAGGCGCAGTCGCGGCCGGCGAAGCGTCGGCGCCGCTCACACGTGGGGCAGAAGGCGATCTGGCGCAGCAGGAACGCCGACGGGCGGCACACCGCCACGGGCGGCTGCCTCACGACTCCGTCTCCTCGACGACGAACCGGATGATGATCTCGTCGTCGCCGGGGAAGTACCGCAGGACGTCGTCGGCCAGCACGGCGTCCGGCGGCAGGCCGCGCAGGCGGCGGTAGTCGGCCTTCGCGGCCAGGGCGGCCTTGGTGATCTCGCCCTGGTCGGCGCCCCACGGCTGGCCGGCCGGGACGATGTACTCCTTGGTCTGGGTGTAGACCGTGCGGGTGCTGAAGGTGGCCATCACCGCCCCTTCCTGGGCGCCGGCGGTGCTGGCTCCGGCTCATCGACGACGAAGGAGATCAGGACGTCCTCGCCGTCCTTCTCGATGGTGAGGGCGTCCGCCAGCAGCGGCTCGCCGTCGTCGACCAGTCCGAACGCTGTGCGGTAGGCGCACTGGGCGGCGGCGAGCGCCCGTTCGTAGCGCGCTGCCCGCGGCCATTTCGATCCGTCGTCGGCGGGCACCAGCCACTCGTAGCGGTGCGGGACGAGCTTGCGCAGCGAGACGGGAGCGGCCATCAATGCCCCTCCTCTGCTGTGTCGTCGCCCGTCTCGGGTGCGCCGAGGGGCAGCTCGTCCGCGCGCGCCATCGTGCCGAGGACTTCCTTCAGGGCCTCGGGGTCGCCGCTGAACAGGCGGTTGATCAGGCGGGTGTCGTCGGGCGTCTCCTCGGGCAGCGGCTCAAGGACGTCGATCAGCCACGTGCCGCACTGGGTGCAGAAGCCCGATCCGTCGGTGTACTGGCGCCGCTCGTAGGGCCCGTGCTCGCAGTCGCGGTAGCGCTCGTACTTCGCCCAGCAGGCGTCCTCGGCCTCGGCGACGGTGGCGCCCTCCCCGCGCAGGAAGGTCGGCGGGGTGTTGGGGAACGCCTCGACGAACGCCGTGCGGTAGGACTTCTCGCCGGCGTAGACGACGCCGAGGGCGCCGCCCTGGATCTCGACGTCCTCGGGCCAGGGGTGCTGGGCGACGTGGCCGGTGTTGTTGATCAGGCGCGGCATGAGTCCTCGTCCTCCTCGTCCTCGAGCGCGGAGGCGCACCGGCCGCCCTCGTCGGCGTCCACGAAGTCCAGGTCGCAGCCCAGGGCGCAGTCGGGGCAGCCCCAGCTGTTGCAGCCGGGCGCGGTGCAGCCGGAGAAGTAGGCGTCGCCGCCGCAGTCGGGGCAGCCGCGCTGATCGGGCACCTCGTGCGCGGAGGTGGGGTCGAGGATGGAGGCTTCGACCTGGCGACCGCCCAGGTCGACCGTGAACTTGATCTCGCTCATTCCCCGGCCTCCAGCGCTGCGGCCTCGGCCTGCTTGAAGGCCAGGGCGACGTCTTCGGCTGTGGTGTGCGGGTCGTCGTTCCAGGAGGTGATGTGGACAATCTGGCCGGCCTGGCGCAGGTACCCCAGGGCCTGGGTGTAGGTCTGGAGGCCGGGAACCAGCGCCATGGCGGCGTAGTGCATGGCGCCGAGGGCGCAGACCTCACCGTTGAGGCCGGTGAGGTCGCCTTTGTGGTAGCCGCGCTGGGCCAGCTCGGTGCCGGCCTGGTGGAGCAGGTCGGAAGGCTTCATCGTGATCTCTCGCTTGAGTGAGTGGGGTTGTGGGGTTGAAAGGGCCGCGCCCGTGGCCCGTGGTCATCCACTGGGCGCGGCCCTGGTCGGTGGAGTCGACAGGGCTATGCGCTGGCCGGTGCGGTGCGCCGTACGCCCGTGAACTTGCTGCGCAGCGAGCGAAGCCGGCGGCGGGTGCCGCCACCGCCGCCCCTCTGCCACCAGTCGTGGGCGAAGAAGGCGGCGAGGGCTGCATCGAAGACGGCCCCGATGGTCTGGCCCATGAGCGTGGCGGCCAGGCCGCCCACGGCGTAGGCGATGGCCAGCAGGCCAGAGCATTGGCGGCGTGTCAGACGGCCGCTTGCCAGCCCGGCGACGATGCACAGGAACAGCCCGAAGGAAGCCCAGCCGAGGCCGTGCCCGATCCCCGTCACGTCGCCACCTGCTCGCGAAGTGGCTGGAGGGCCGGCTCAGAAGTCATAGAGCCCGTACCCCCTGGACTCGGCGGCCCGGTGGACGGCGATGTGGCTCAGGTCCCTCACGGCCTGCATGAGCAGACCCACGGCCGTGTCGTGCTCGTTCTGCCGCAGGAAGGCGAGCGCCGTCTGCGCCGCGACGCGGGCGGAGGTGCGAGAGCCGCGCTCGTTCTCGGGGTAGTCCTGAACCTTGAGCTTCCACTGGTCGTTGCTGAACTCGACGCTCTCCAGCGCCTCGTGGGCCAGCTCGTTGGCCTTGGCGAGCGCCCAGATCATTTCGTCGTCGGTCGGCTTGTCCATCGTTCCTCGTCTCGGGATGGGTGTGCGGGGCGGGTGGTGCCGGCTCAGTGCGGCACGGGCACGGCAGACAGCGCGGCGTCGTGGGCGCGCTGCGCGGCGTCGTAGGAGACCTCGTCGGCCTGGTCCTCGGGGATGCGGAAGGCGCACCCGGTGCAGCGGTACTCACCGTGGGGGGCGTCGCGGTAGACGAGGTGCGTGCCGGCATCCAGCCGGTCGGCCTTCTCCTTGATGAACTCGCCGAACAGGGCCTGCGGATCGGGGTGGAAGCCGTGCATGGCGACCATGGCGGCCACGATCACGTCGCACAGCTCGGCGGCGACGTCGTGGCGGTGGGTGACGCCCTTGCGGGGGTTCTGACCCGTCGCGCCGATGTACGCCTGCGCCGCCTCCCCCGCCTCCTCGACGACCTTGAGCAGGCGGATGAGGTATTCGTGCTCGTCGGTGCCGTTGACGGCGTCGAGCCGCTGCGAGATGCGGCGCGCCTGCGCGAAGGCGTCGGTGGCGGAGTCGGTCATGGTGCTTCCTTCCTGCGGCCCGGCCGCGGGGTGCGGCCCGGCACGGGCGGGCCTCAGATGTGGCAGTCGACGTTGACGATCACGGCGTCAGGGTCGAGCTCTTCCAGGTAGGCGTTGGTGCGGCCCTTGAACATGGCGCGGCTGGAGTCGGTCTCCTCGCTCATGCCGAACCAGCCCATGCGGCCCGGCTCGTCCCAGGTGCCGTCCTGGCGCAGCAGGGCGTAGCCGGGCACCGCCTCCAGGCGGGCCTTCTCCAGCAAGGCGTCACGGCCGGCCGCGAAGTGCGCGACCACGTCCTCCCACCAATGGCGGAACTCCGTGTCGCCGGCGGCGGCCTTCACGCGCGCCTGCTCGCGATAGTCCTTGCGCGCCTGCTCGATGGAGTAGGCGTCCTTGCCCTCGGCGTCGACCCGGGCGGTGAAGTGCTCCCACGGCAGCGCCTCGGGCAGGTCGCGGGTCAGGTCGGTCCAGCGGTCGAACTCCTTGGCGGCCTTGCGGGCGGCCTCCTCGCGCATCGCCTCGAAGTCGAGCAGGCCGCGGGGGCCGCCGTCGCAGTAGCCGAGCTTGTGCGGGTCCTTCTCGTTCATCCACGAGCGCGAGCCGCGCACCAGGCGCCGCAGGTCGGCATCGGGCCGGTGGATGAAGTGGTCGGCCCACCGGCCGCCGATCTGCCACCAGTCCCACTTGGACTGCTCGTTGTAGGTGGTCATGCGGTAGTACAGGACCGGGCCGGTGCCATCGCCGGCGTCCTCGTAGACCGGGACTCCCTTGTACTCGGCGAGCACCGCGGCGACGTTCTTCTCATCGAGCTCCGCAGGCTTGTGCTCGGGGTGCTCGATGAAGAACGCCAGCGCCTGCTCGTAGTCGGCGTGCTCGATGTACTCGCGGCGCGGCTCGCTCTCCTTGTTCTCGTCGAAGGGGGCCAGCGCCCGGGTCACGGCCTCGGCGACCTCGCGCGGGTCGGTGGGCGGAAGGGTCACGGTCACGGTGAAGTGGCTCATGTCGTCTCCTTGTGAGTGGGGTTGATGCGGTCGAGCACGGCCTGGGCGGCGATGAGGGGCACCGCCCACAGCGCGTGCAGGTACAGCGCGACGGCCTCGGCCAGGGGGATCACGCGGGAGCCTCGGTGAACGGCGCGAGCGCGGCGTCCATGGAGGAGTCGAAGGCGTCCCAGGTGGCCTGGTAGCAGTCGTCTTGCGGACCGCGGTCGGCGCAGAACGCCTTCGCGGCCTCGTCGGCGGCGACCAGCATCCGGTCGCCGCCGGCGGCGTAGTACGGCGGGCGGTCCACGGCGCTCACGCCCTCGGCTCCGCAGCGCTGTCGGCGCTGTCGGCGCTGTCGGCGTGGGGTGCGAGGGCGTACTCGGCCTGGACCATCCTCGGGTGGGCTATCTCGGTGAGGAGGTGGTTCCAGTTGGCGTCGCCGGTCGCGGGGAACTCGTCCCAGTCACGGTCGTCGGCGCAGGGATAGGTCACGGTCTTGGTCATGGCGATCACTTCTCGGGCGGCTCGGTGCGGAGGGTGGAGCGGGCGGGGACGCGCTTGCGGCGGCTGGCCGACGGGTCGCCGCCGGCGACGATCTCCTTGAAGCGCGGCAGGGCGCGGACGCGGACGTCGCGGCGGGGGGCGACGCGGACACGCTCGCCGGTCTGCGGGTTGCGGGCCCAGCGGCCGGGGCGCTCGACGGGCGTCCACGAGACGAAGTTGGTGACGGCGACGATGTTGCCTGCCGCGACCTCTTCGGTGACGACGTCGAACAGGGCGGTGACGACCTGGTCCACGTCCTTGCGGCGGACGCCGGTCCGCTTGCGGACGGTCTCGATCAGTTCGGTCTGGTTCACGGGTTACTCCTTGGTTCCGAATTCGGCTTCCAGTTCCCGCTCAAGGCGCTTGGCGGCCTGATCGGGGGTCTCGGGGGTGGGGCGCTGCCAGACGACGGCCTTGGTCAGGCCGACGATCGGCGTCCACAGGGGCCACGCGAGCGCGGCGCCCATCGCGGCGGGTGCGAGTGCGCTGGGGTCCTGCATGGGGCCCAGGTGGTAGCGCCACTGGCACTGGTTCTCGGTGCAGCGCCACTCGCGGTGCTGTCCGGCGCGGACCTCTTCGGCGTGGCGCTTCCATGTGGCCCGGTGGATGCGCAGCAGGCGCCGGTAGGTCGCGCGGGCGGTCAGCAGCCAGCCGGCGGCGTACGCGGCGGTGCCGGCGGCGAGGTCGAGGGTCAGCATGCGCGGGCCTCCGGCTTCACGTCGCCGAGGAGCCCGAACTCGTAGCCGAGGGCCACGGCTTGGGCCTGGCTGTGGGCGTCCAGGTCCTTGAAGAGCAGGTTGATGTGGGTGCGCACCGTGTCGGGGGTGAGGTACAGCTCGCGGGCGATGGCCCGGTTGTGCTTGCCGCGCGCCACCAGATCGAGGATCTGGGCGCGGCGCCTGGGGAGTGTGACCGGTGCGCGGTCGGCGTAGAGCCGGGGCACGAGACCCGCGCGGTAGGCCCAGCCGACGAGTCCGGGGCGGGTGCGGATGCCCGTTGCGGCGTACATCCGCTGGATGTCCCGCTTGACGGTGTCGGCGCTGACACCGGCGGCGCGGCCCGCCTTGATGTTGCCGTGGCCGAGCGCGAGCTGGGTGAGGATCGTCAGCTGGCGCTCGGTCGGCCGGGCGGGCTCGATCTTCCGGGGAGCGGGGATCAGCGTCTGGACGGTCACGACGCACCGCCCTTGCGCTGGTAGGCGGCCAGTTCGCAGTTGATCCCCCACCAGCTGACGTGCTTGGGCGAGGCGGAGACCTGCTCCCACTCGGCCGCCAGCAGCTCGTAGAACTCGTCGTCGGCGGTGGCTCCGCCCCAGGGCTCGCCCGCGTACAGCAGCAGGTCGCCCTCGTAGAGGGACAGGGCGTGGCGGGCGTGCTCGCCGCCGTAGGGGGGCCAGACCATGAGCAGGGCGCGGTCCTGGTGGTGCTTGACCGCCGAGGAGTCGTCGGAAAGGACCGTGGTGTAGGGGCCGGCCTTGGCGAAGCCGTTGTCCTCGCCGGGTGGGAAGGGGTCGTAGGCGGCCACGTCGGTGCCGGCCTGTTCGAGCTGCCAGGCCCAGTAGCCGGAGCCGGCGCCAATCTCGACGACCTTGCGGCCCTCAAGGGTCTTCGCCATCCACGCGACGTCGCCGGGCGAGATGATCGACCAGGTGTAGGTGGTGGCCAGGTAGCGGCGGTCGGCGCCCATCAGGGTCAGGTAGCCGGCCGTGGCGCGGTCGAAGGCGTTGTGGACGAAGGTGGGCTCCAGGCCCTTGCCCGTCCAGTGGGGCTCGGCGGGCATCCAGCGGATGACGTCCCACAGGGGGTTGTCGACGCCCTCGGGCGAGGTCTGGTCCTCGCCCGAGTCCGCTATGCGGTGGTAGACGGCGCTGCCGAACTGGCCCGTGAGGGTGGTTCGGCCCGCCCAGGCGGCGCGCAGCTCAGCTGCCGGATCGAGCATGTCAGGCCGCCTCCGCCTTCGAGATCCCGTCCTCGTCGGGCATGACGAGCGGCAGTCCGCCAAGGGGCCAGGAGGCCACCAGGCGCACGGGCCAGTAGCCCTCGCGGGCGGGCGCCATGTCGGCAAAGCGGCCGTCGTTGTGCGGCGCGTGCTGGAAGCCCTCGTAGATCTCCAGGACCTGGTTGTCGAGGTCGACGACGTAGCCCCACTCGGCGAACAGCGAGTCGGCGGGGAAGTCCGAGGAGTCCTCGATGGCGCCGGCGGCCAGCATCCGGGCGATGTCGCCCTGGGTGCCGTGCAGCAGCTGGTACCAGGAGGGCCGCTCGTGGCGCCCGTCCACGTTCAGGTTGGTGTAGGGCTCAAGCGCCCTGATGTCCTGGTCGGTCGGCGGGGTGTCGTCGTCGACCACGCGCAGCTTGCGCACCAGGTCGACGGGGCCGCCCGTCTCGTTGCGGTGGAGGGAGCAGATGAGGCTGTGGCGGTTGGCCCACAGCCACGTCAGGACGTCCTGGCCGAGACCGGCCGGGTACGAGTCGTGGTGGTTGTACGTGATCTTGGTTTGGCCGTCGACCACGAAGCCGACGAACCCACGGGTGGACATGGCTCCTTCTTTCTCTCGCCGATCCTTCTTACGTAGATAACGATACATCTGGCCTTACGCACCGTCAACGTCAGTGAGAAAACGATCCAGTTGGGATGAGGGGCCATTCCCCGCGGGTGACGCGGCGCTCCTCGCCCGGCCGAAGCTTCGAGTCGAACCACTTCTGGAGCCGGGCCGCCTGGCCGGCCGCCCAGGTCTGCTGGCGGGCGTGCACCTCCCAGGGCAGGTGCCAGGGGACGTCGGGGAACGCCTCGATCAGGGCGAAGGTCAGCCAGCCGGCCGCCTCGGCGTCCGCGTCCGCGCTGTGCGCGTTGTCCAGGCGGATGCCGTAGTGGGCGCAGCAGGCACCGAGGGTGCGCTTGCCCTTGCGGTAACGGTCCAGCTCACGGTCCAAGACCAGCGGGTCGTAGACCGGCCCGGCGCCGGCGAGGTCGGACTGAAGGCCGACGCGGGCCAGTTCGCGGTCCATGAGCGTGAGGTCGTAGCGCGCGTTGAAGACGACGATCGGCACCCCGGAGTCCGCCGGCAGGGCCAGCAGGCGGGCGATCTCCCCCAGCGCCTCCGCGCGGTCGACTCCCTCGGCCTCGGCGTGCTCGGTGGTGATGCCGTGCACGGCTATCGCCTCGGGCGGGATGGGCCGCTCGGGCTGGAGCAGGAAGGTGTGGCGCTCGACGGGGATGCCGTCGGTGAAGCGCACCAGGGCCGCGGAGATGATCCGCGCCTCTTCCGGCTCGGGGCCGTCCGTCTCGGTATCGAAGCTGAGGCAGTCGTACATCACGCCGCCCCCGCCAGGAACGATCCCGCCTGCTCGTAGGTGTCCAGCCAGAGCCAGGTGGCCCCGCAGCGCGAGCAGCTGACGCCGTGCCGGTCGGTGCTCAGCAGCCCTGCGCAGGGACGCTCGCCGTCCCACTGCGGGCAGCGAAGCCCCCTCTTGGGCTGGTCCTCGACGTCGCCGAGCGCCGAGCGGCAGGCGGCCTCCACGGTGCGCATGTCCTGGGCGAAGGCTTCGATGGCCGGGTGCACTTCGCAGGCCCAGTTCAGGTTCGCCAGCAGGTAGCGCACCGCGCGGGCGATGGCGCTCTCCACGCCCGAGCGGACGGCCGGCTGAAGGCCGCGCATCGCGCGCCAGTCGGCCTCCCAGTCCAGCAGGGCGCCGACGATGGTCAGCCCCGTCTGGTCGCCGTCGTCGTTGACCATCACGGCCTCCTCGGCCGCGGGGCCCAGCAGGCACAGCACGTCCGTGCGGCACGGCGGCTGCGGGTGGCGGGTGCCGGAGACCCGGTCCCCGTCCTTGGCGCCCATCGAGGGGACCAGCGCCTCGTCCAGCTCGCGGTACAGGGCGGCAAGGTCGCCGATGCGCAGCTGGAGGTTGCGACGACATCCCCCGCAAATGCGGGCGTCGGTGAGGTGCCGGCGATCCAGCAGGCACGGGGAGTACGGGAACGCAAGGGACACGGGGTACCTCCTGCCAGGGGTGCGGGGTTCAGTCGTCGCCGTCGTCGTCGGCGTCCTCGGAGTCGGCGTCGACCAGCTGGCCGTCCTCGTCGAAGGCGAGCTGGGCGAAGATCTCGGAGATGTCGTCCTCGAGATCGAGCGGCAGGACTTCGGCTCCGGTGCGGGTCTCGATCGCGCGCCGCATGATCTTCTGGAGGACGTCGAGGTCGTCGGTGCGCAACACGGCCTCGATGCGGCGGATGCGCAGCGTGGGAACCGTGGCGCCGGAGTCGTTGTCGGTGACCGTCTGCCGGTTGTCCAGGACGCAGATGGCGATCTGCTTGACGTCCGGGCGCTCGATCAGCTTGCGGATGATCGGGTCCAGGCCGTTGGCGTCACCAGAGGGCAGGGACGAGGAGAGCTTCGCGGTGGTCATGCCGTCTTCCCCTTCGGGGAGGTGGAGGGTTGGGATGCCGTGGCCACTTGGGCGCAGCGCCGGCACACGGGGAGTTGGGCGGCCCGGTCGTGCTCGCGCTGCGAGCCGGTGCCAAGCCAGTTGCCGGGCCACGGCGGCACCAGCCCGCACAGGGCCGCGTCTTGAGCGTTCGGGGAGCCAAGCGGCGTCAGCAGGTGGGCGCTTTTGCCGCGCGGGGTGTAGACCCGCTGGTTCTCGTTCACAGCTGCGCTCCTATGCGCCGCAGGTCGGCGCGGGTGTTGCGCAGGCCGCGGTTGCCGCCGCCGGGGGTGGCGGGGACGGTGAGGGTGACGCCGGCGGGCGAGGTGACCCGCCAGTGGCCGGACTTGGCCAGCCGGCAGGTGAATCCCTGCCGTCGCAGGCGTCTGATCAGGGCGGTGACGTCCTTGTTGCTCATGCGGCTTTCTCCTTGGTCCGGGGGATGCCGGGGGCGCGCCAGCCGCCGAGCTGGGAGGCGACGTAGTCGACCGAGCAGCCGACGCGGCGGGCGATCTCCTCGGGCGCGATGCCGAAGCCGGCCAGGAAGCGGATCTCCTCGGCCCGCGCCTCCGAGCGCTTTTGGGAGCGGGCCGGCTCGGGCTCGGGCAGGGCGTGCGGGTCGTCGATGTCGTCCCAGGCCATCGGCCCGTTCCAGCCCTTCTTGCGGGCCTTGGTGCGGGTGATGGCCGACGGCCCGGGCGTGCGGCTGCGCTTCGCGTACACCTCGGCGGTGCGGGCGGCGACGGTGCGGCTGACCTTCTGGTCGCCGCGGATGATGTTCCAGACCGACTCGACCGAGAGGCCGATCTCGCGCGCGATGCGGTAGATGGGCCAGCCGATGACGGCCAGGGCGCAGATGCGGCGGATCGTCCCCGTGGGGTCGGTCCACTCGCTCGGCGGCGGGGTGTCGCCCGGGTCGAACGCCAGCATCCTGGCGACCACGTCCACGTCGGTGGTGCGGGTGTGCCCGCTGAGCAGGTCGCGCAGCGTGGAGGCGTTGACGTCCAGGGCCTTGGCGAGGGCCGCCTGCGTCCAGCCCTTGGCGATGTAGCCGTTCAGGTGCTCGGCGGCCTGGGCCACTTCGGCCCGCATGCGCCCCGTCCGCTGGGTGCGCAGCCGGTACTCCTTGCAGTACCGGCTGTGTGCCGCCGTGCACTTGGGGCAGTGGCAGCCGCGCAGGTAGCGGGCGCGCTTGCCGTGCGGCGGCAGCGGACGGGTGCGGGGGCTCATGCCGCCCCCCTGCGGGCGGCGCGGCGCTCGTTCTCCTCGCGGCGGTAGGCCAGCAGGGCCTCGTGGCACGGCTGGCACATCGGGATGCCGTCGCGGCGGTGGATGCGCGCGCCGGTGTCACTGCCGCAGGCGCCGGTCCACTCCGCGATTGCCTCGGGGTCGTCGATCGTGTCGTCGTCCCAGCAGTGCGGGGGCGCCCAATCCAGGTGGGTTGAACGGTTGATGGAGCGGGTGATCTCGTGCTGCGCGATGCCGAAGGCGGCCGGGTCCTTGAAGGCCAGCTCGTCGTAGACGGCGCGCACGGCCTTGAACATGGCGCCGGTGACGTAGCGGTTGGGCTTGTCCTTGTGCGGGCCCTCGCGCGTCAGGCGCACGATGACGTCGGGATCGGTTTCCACACGCTCGGCGATGAAGGCTTGGCTGTAGCCGGCCGCGACCATCGCCCGCAGGCGGCGGGTGGTGCCGGTCTTGTCGACGCGGACCGCGTCGCCGGGGTTGAACTCGTGCGGCACCGGCACGGAGAAGATCGCCGCTTCGGTCGAGGCGGCCAGCGAGGGCCGCTTGTGGATGCCGGAGACGGTGGTCTGGTGCAGCTCGCACGCTGCGGCGATCGCGGTGTCCGACATGCCGCGCGAGCGCAGCAGGTCGCGGCGCTCGACGGCCGGCCCGCTCGGCACGCGCAGGCGGATGCCGTTGCGGCGGGCCTCCTGCGCGCGGTGCCGCTCGATCTTGCGGACCAGGTTGAGGGACGTGTCTGTCATCGCACAGCCTCCGCAACTTGCACGCAGACAGCAGCCGGGGCATGCGGAAAGACGCTGGTACGGGGCGTGATACGGAAGGGGCTCATGCTGACGCCTCCGAGTGGGGTTTCGTTCAGTCTACTTGTGCACATGCAGCATGCAAGAGGTCCAACACAGCCGGTTCCGGCCAGGAGATGCCCCCGAGCGCCCTGCGGTGGGTCTTCGGCACCGCCGGCACCGAAAAGCCGATGTAGTCCAGCCCGGCCATCGCCATCACCAGCGCGTCAGCCTTGTCGAACTTGCCGACCCCCTCCAACTCGACGCCGTAGCGCTCGGCCGCGGCCGTGCGCACCATGGCCTTGGCCACCCGGGAGCGCATCGTCTTGGGGTAGCTGCGCGCCGGGAAGGCTTCGCCGGTCGCGTAGATGGTGCGGTTGTGCGGCGGGCACACCGCATACGGGATGCCCGCCGCCCACAGATCCTGCGCCAGCAGCCACCAGAGGCCGGCCAGTTCGTGATGGCCGCCCTGAAGGGCGCTGCCGTGCGAGGGCCCCTCGATCACCACCAGGTCGGCCCGCTTGACACGGTCGGCGACCTCCGAGCGCAGCCAGGCCAGCCGCTCGTGGCCGGTGCGCCGCTTGGGCCGCAGGACCTCCGCCCAGCCGAGCCCCGCGATCCCGGTCGCCACCAGGGAGGGGTCCAGGCCGATCACGAGGGGGGCACTCATCCCTCGCCCCCGTCGAATTCGCCGACGACCTCCATGCCGCCCTGGCCGTAGAGGTTGCCCACCCGGTAGACGCCGTGGACGGCGTAGGGGTGCGCGGCGCCGGCCTCGCTCAGGGTGAACTCGATCGAGCCCTCCAGGGTGTCGCCGCTGGCGACCCCCTCGCGGATCACGTCCAGGAGCTTCAGCAGCTCCTCGCGGTCCATGTTCTTCGGGATCATCATCGGCCTGCCTCCGGGCTCTTGACGTATCGATCATGGAGAACGAGTGCGCCTGCCGTGGCCACGTTGTGGCTGATCAGCCGGGGCGCGGGGATCTGGATGAGCTGGTGGCACCGCTTGAGGACGGCCGGCGGAAGGCCGTGGTCCTCCGCGCCCAGCAGGTAGCAGGCCCGCACCGGGTGCTCAAAGGCCGTCAGCGACGTGGCGGCCTCAACCAGTTCGACACCGACCAGCGGGGTGGACCAGGGCAGGTGCGCGACCAGGTCGTCGATGTCGGCGAAGTGCACCAGCGGGATGTTCTGCGGCGTCTTGGGGGTGTCGGCCGCCTGGCGGTGGTAGCGCGCGCCGACGGTGAAGACCTGGGACGCGCCGTAGATGGTGGCCGCCCGCCACAGGCCGCCGATATTCACCTCGCGCTTGGGGTGGAAGACGCCGACGGTGGTGAAGCCCCTGTTCACGGCGCCTCCTTGTGGAAGCGGCCGGTGGCGTCGCGCCCGGGCTTGGTGAGCGGGTCGCGCACCACGCGCTGCTCGTCCGGCTTCAGGCCGAGCGCCTTCAGCAGCTCGGACATCAACTCCCGCTCGGTCTCGGTGGGGTTGTCGGGGTCGGCGCACAGGTCGAGCACCTGCCCTATGGCCCACTTGCCGGCCTTGCGGCGCTCCTCGTCCTCCGGCTCGTGCGAGCGGATGTCGCCGAGATCGGTTTTGTAGCTCACCGTTCGTCCTTTTCCTGCCGCAGCGCCTCGCGCGCGGCCTTGTAGTCCTCGTTCGGTTCGACGCCCTGCGACTTGGTGCGCCAGTCGACGGCCGGCTGGACGGGCACCGGGCGCCAGCCCTGCTGCATCAGGTGGGTCATGAAGCCGTCCGCGATGCGCACGGCCTCCTCCCGGCCGACTCCCAGGGCGCACAGGCGCTGGGTCAGCACGGACGCCATCCGGTAGGCGGCGGCGCCCAGTTCGTGTCCGTGGCGGCTCACGGCGCGCCTCCCTCCGGCTCGGGCGGGATCATCCGCTGAAGCTGGCGCAGGTAGGTCTCCCTGCGCCGCTCGACGTCGCGCGCCTCCGCCTCCCGGTCGGGCAGCTCCTCGCCGCGCGCCAGCATCCGGCGCCGCCGGTGGGCCCGGGGCTGCTCCCGGCCGCGCAGCGAGGCGCGGCAGCGGCGGCCGATGGGCGCGTGGCAGTCCGGGCACTCCACGGACAGATCGCCCGGCTCATGCGGGGACGGGGCGTCCCCTTGCGGCGGGGCGTCCTTGCGCGGCACCCGCCGGAAGGCGCCGGCGAGGGCCGCCGCCACGCTCGGGTGCGGCCCTCCGGTGAGCGCGGGCGCCTGCGAGGGCTCACCCTCGCCAGAGGCCACCTCGGCGAGTTGGCGGCGACGGCGGGCCAGGTACTGGCGCGGGCTCTCGTCGGGGTCCGGGTCGTAGGCGAAGTGCTCCAGGCGCTCGGCGCGGATCGCCTTGACCCCGCTGCGCACGTCGGCGGGCATGATCCACTCCCGCTTGGTCGCGTAGTGCCGGACCACCGCCTCCCGCGCGTCGTCGTAGGCCACGTCCGCCAGAGCCAGGGCCCAGGCGCGCGCGTCGGCCTCGCCGATGGTGCGCCGGTCGAAGGAAGCGCACAGCGTCAGCAGCCGCGCGGCCTGCGAGGGTTCCATCACATCCCCCTCTCGGCCAGCCGCTCGGCAAGCGCCAGCCCCTCGGCAACCCGCTGATCGGTGGTCGATGTACGGGGCGGCGGGCCGCCGACGGCCTCGGGTAGGGCGCCGAACAGCGGCGGTGCCTCGGGCTCGTCGTTGAACCGCTCGCCGTTCAGCCAGGTCGCCGGATGGGCGGTGTACTTGACGTCCGCCTGCAAGCGGCGGGGGTCGTCGCGGTAGCGGCACGCGCCGGCGATGATCTTCTGCGGGTCCACGCCCTTCTTGATCAGCTTCTGCCACGCCTTGAGCGCGTTGGCCTTGGCCACCTTGCGCGGGTAGGCCGACCAGAACACGTCGAAGGTGTCGTCCGAGGCGGGCCGCAGCAGGATCACGTCGGATGCAGGCGAAGCCGAATCCGACAAGAGAGAAGACGAAGTCTTCTCTTGCTCTTGTACTTCGGGTACGGGTTCGGGGCTCACCCAGCAAGACAGCAAGTTGCTGCTTTTGCTCACGCCGTTTGCTTCACTTGCTTGCCCCTGAGCTTGGTCAGCAGGCGGCACGTTGCTGACCTCCCGCTTGCCGGCGCGCTTGGCCGCCGAGGCCCTTCCGCCCTTCTGACCTGCGGCGCGGCGCTTTTCTGACAGCTCGGCAGGCGTCCCCGGGGTGGTGCGGTCCCGTGCGGGCGCCCGGTACTTGTCGTGATCGTGGAAGAGCCAGCCGCCCTCGGTCTCCTCCCACAGCCCGACGCTCACCAAAATTGCTGCCATTTGCTTGCCCGTTTGCTTGTCAGCAAGCAGGATGCCGGGCTGGTGCGACGGCACGAACCCGGGCCTCTTCTGCGCGTTCGACCAGGTCAGCGCCAGGACATGCAGGGCGATGGCCCGCGGGTCCTCATACACCGCCGCCGTCACCTTCGGGTGGCAGTGGAAGTTGTCGTCGTAGCGCACCCATGCCATCAGCGGCGCGCCCCCCTCCTGCTCAAGCAGGAGCGGAAGAGCGTCTGCCAGCCAGCGCATACGTCCTCGCCTCCTTCGGGCCAGGGGTGGTTGGTGCGCCTGTCCCTCGCGGTCACGTTGTTCCTCCGGTGGTGCGTGGGGGGTGGACCCCGCCCGGCAGATGCGCTGCCGGGCGGGGCCAGCGGGGGTCAACGGCGAAGGAGCACACCTCGCCCCGCTTCTGCCGGGCTGCGTCTGTCCGTTGCGCGCCCGGCAGCCGATCGGTGGCCATCACTCGCTGGCGAGATAGGCCCAGCACGAGCAGGCGAGGCAGCGCCACCACACCTCGCACCCGTCGTCGTGCACGGTGCCGAGCCGGCGCGCATGGCAGCCGGGACAGCGCTGGATCAGGGGTTGCGGCCGAGGGCTTCCAGCTCGCTGCGCACCGTCGTCTGAAGGGAGCGGCCCACATCGATCTGCGCGCGCAGCGTGCGCACCCGCTCCTGGCACGCCTTGACCTTCGCCTCGGCCGTCTCCAGGGCGAAGCGGTCCTCGATCGTCTGAAGGATCGCCTTCTGCTTGCGGTCCTCCACGGTGCCGGTGGCCACGAGATACGAGCGCGCGTACTGCTTTTCGAAGCGCGCCTTCGCGGCGATGCGCTCCTCGTCGAGCTTTTCCAGCTCGCCGCCCGGCCGCGTCACGCTCTCCAGCAGTTCGGAGAGGTTCATCAGCCAGCGAACGGCCTCCAGGATCGTGGGCAGTTCCTGCCCCGTCGTCATGGCTTACCTCCTCCACGCCCAAGTCGCGGGCGAGACGCAGCACTTCCTCGCACGGCCAGGTGCCGCAGCCGGCCCGGCAGTGGTCGTAGCAGTTGGGCAGGTGGACGTGGACGGTGAGCGTCGCCGTCAGCACGGTGTCGCGTGCTGCCGGGTCGCCACCGGTGGCGTCCAGGGCCTCGTTGAGGCCGTCGATGACCCGGTGGGCCAGGGCGACGCTCATGGGCCGTCACCGCCCCCGTCAGCGGCCTCCACGGCGGCGCCGGCCACCGCGAGCGCTGCGCGAATCTCCTCGGTGAAGCGCGGCGTCAGACCCCGCTGTGCATCGAGGCCATCCAGGAGCTCGCACTCGAACCCGTCGATGAAAGCAGTGGCACGCTTCTCGCCGACGGCGTCGGTGAGCACGGCGTACATCAGGTCGCGCACGGGGGTGTCGGAGTCCGGCCCCGGCCGGGTGGACTCGCCCTCACGGGTGTCCTTCCCGGCAGACTCGGGCTGGTTGCACTCCACACACCGGCTACCGCTGCGCGGCCCGAAGTGTTCGTAGCGGTGCTCGTGCTCGTGGGGCATCTCGTCACCGCCGGGAAACGTCATCGCCCTCACCCCCCGAGAAGCGGGCGTAGACGCGGAACTCGCCGTCCACGGTGCGCGAGCGCGTGTCCCACTGCTCCGCCGGCCGGAAGGCCGGGTACCGGCCGCACCTGATCGCGTACGCGATCGTGGCGGCCGACTGCTGCGTCTCGGCGAGCTTGATCACCGCCCACCGGCCCGGGTTGCGGCGCAGCTCGGCAGCCATGGCTTCGTAGTCGGGGCTGCCCGGCATCCGTGCGTGCGGCGGATCCTCATACATCAGCTCGACCGTCATCGTCATCACCTCCTTCGATGGCGAGCAGTCCGCTGGCGATGTCTGCCAACTCGCCCTCGCGCCAAGCGCGGGCGATCTCTTCCTTGCCGTCGCCGGGGAAGGTGAGGGTGAAGGAAGACGGATCGCCGGCCGGGATGACCACGACCCCGGGCACCACCTCGCCGGTCTTCGGCTCGATCGCCTTGTCGCCGTCGATCGCCAGGCCCTTCAGGTGCGTCTTGCGGAACGTCTCGCGCACCCGCACCGTCGCCGGCACGTACTCGATCTCCGAGGGATAGGTGTCGTTGACGTACTCCAGGTAGTCGGCCTCGCCCGCCGAGCTGACCGTGCAGGTCGCCTCCGGCTTCTTCAGCGAGAAGGTGGCCACCTGCTTACCGCCCAGATTCAGCGTCAGCCGGTCGGTGCCGTTGGCCTTGTACTGCTTGACCAGGTCCTCGGTCAGCTCCGCGCGGCGGGCGGACAGCTGCTGGCCGATGGCCTCGTGCAGGGCCTTGAGGACCGCGACGGGAAGGCGGTGGTCGGCAGGCTCACTCACCGCCCCCACCCCCGACGTAGCGGACGTAGACGCGGGCCTCGCCCATGAGCGTGCGGGCCTCGGCCTCGAAGGAGCCGGCCGGGGCGAACGCCTCGTTCCTGCCCAGTTCGGCGTTGCGGATCTGGTAGGCGTCATAGCGCGCCTGGGTGCCGTCGGCGTGCTGCCCCAGCAGCGCCCAGTCGCCGGGGCGCTTGCGCAGCGCGTCGGCGAAGGCCGCCCGCTTCTCGCGGGCGCGCGGGGCCATGGGTGCCAAAGACTCGAAGCGGACCCTCATGCCGCCGCTCCCTTCAGTTCGTGCTCACGGGTGACGTAGGCGCGCACCAGGACCTCACGGGAGGACCCGCCGAGGACTCCGGCATCCACCTGGCGCTTGACCAGCGCCTTGACGGCGGCCAGCTGCGGCAGGTCGCGGGCGTCGGTGATAAGGACGGAGACCGCCTCGATCCACGCCTGGAAGTCGGTGGCCGCATCGGGCAGCTGGGGTTCCGCGGCGGGAACCGACTGCCACTGCTCGTCCCCCTGCGCCGGGCCCTGGGTGCGCTGGAGGCCAGCCTCGGGCCGCTGCCAGCCGCTGACGACGTCCCGCGCCGCCTGCGAGTCCATCGGGGCCTGTGGCGGGCGCTGCTGGCGCTGACCCCGCTGCTGGCGCTGACCCTGCTGGGGACGCTGCTGCTGCGGCTGCGGCTGAGTCTGCGTCTGTTCGTCCGCCGAGTCGGCCTCGCGGGCGTGCAAGTCCGACTTCGCCCACAGGTCCAGCCCCGCGCCAAAACGCATGGCCGCATTCCTGAGCGCGTCGCCGATGGCTTCCTTGACGGCGTCGCCGCCGGGGTCCTTGCCCTTGGCGTCGCCATAGCCGAGCCGGGACACCTCGCAGACGGTCAGCCTGATCCACAGGCCGCCGAACTGGTCGAAGGCGGGCAGGCCGCGCTGATCGAAGGCAAGCGGTTCCCAATACCAGAGCGGGTCGGCGTCCAGCAGCCGCGCCGTGATCTCGGCGTGGCCGATGTAGTCGAGGTGGATGTGCGCGGAGGTGATCCACGCCTTGCATTCGTGGCACTTGATGTACCGGTGGTCCTGGCGCTGGCACTCGACCTTGGGATTGCGGCAGTCCTTGCAGCTCACGCGCGGCAGCTTGCTGATCTGCTCGGGCGGGAACGCCGCGCGCAGCAGCTCCAGGCCGGCGGGCTGTTCCTCGGGGGGCGATGGGGCAGAGGCCGTGGTCTGCGCCTCCGCGGTACCGGTATCGTTCACGTCGAGATCTCGTCTCTTTGAGTGGGGTTGAGCTCTCATGCGGGCGTCCCCGGTGGAGTCGGGGGCGCCCGCGCTTATGCGGCAGAGATCTCCTCCTCTGCCGGGCGCAGTCCGCGAAGCAGGACGGCCAGGCGGGCGATCTCGCCGGGGGTCAGGCGGCACTCGGGGCATTCGGGCACCGGGTGGATGCCGTGCTCGCACGGCTCCTCGTATCCGGCGCGAAACGCCTCTTCCGGCGTCTGGCACACGCGCGCCATCAGACGGCACTCCGGCGCACGACGATCTCGAACAGGTCCTCGTGCCTCCAGCCGGTCTCCCGCACGGCGTACATCAGGTGCGCCATGAAGGACGAGCCGGGCAGGAAGGAGCCGTCGAGAATCCGGTGGAGGGTGCTGCGTTCGACCCCGATGGCGCGGCTTGCGGCGCCGGGGGACCTCCAGCCCATCTCCGCGCACAGGCGCTCCCATGCGTCAAAGCGGAGCCGGTAGATCCGTGAGCGCGTATCTGAAGCGGTGTCATCGTCGCTCATGCAGCAATTATGCACAGTCGTCGTACTACACACAAGTAATGCCAGACGGGCCTTCTGCATATATGCAGATGCGCCCTGAACTGCGCGCATGCATATGACAGTCGGGGGGTTGTGTTGTGTGCACGCAGCAAGCCTGGGTAGCCTTTCCTGCATGCAAGCAGCGTCAGCCAAAGATCAGGTCAAGGCCGCCTTCGGTGTCTGGATCAAGGAGCAGCGCACCCGCCGCGATCTCACCCAGCGCCAGCTCGCCCAGGCGATAGGGGTCACCGACCCCGTGGTCAGCCGATGGGAGAAGGGAGAGAGCCTGCCACGCGAGATCGAGGTCATGCGCGGCATCGCCCGGGCGCTGAACATGCCCGTCTTGCAGGTCCTGGTCCGCACCGGATACCTGTCGGCCGACGAGGTCGGCCTGCCGGCCGAGGAGCCGGCGCCCGCCGACCCCCTCATCGAGCGCGTCGCCGGCTTCGTCGACGGCCTGGAGGGCGAGAAGGCCGCCAAGGCCCGCGAAGCGATCAAGTCCTTCGTGGACACCCTGGAGACTTACCAGAGCGAGTAAGGACCGCCGCTCATCTCGCGGCGGTCACCTCCAGAAAGCCGATGGCCTCGGCCGGCGTGCGCGCCGTGTGCCTGCACCGGCCGAGCGGGCCGTAGATGTCGCACCGCACCACGTCGTCCTTCTCGTACGTGTGGAGCATCCACCACGCACCATTGATCAGATAGGTGATCGTGGCGTCGTCGAGGCGGAAGCGCTTCTCAATGATCATGTTCAGCCTGATCCCCGCGTGGAATAGCCGATTCCCCTGGCGAGAGGGGTTCCGAGGGCGAGTTGGGACGACGGTACGACTAAGTGCAGGCTTGTGCAATAGGCAACCCGGAAAGTACCGACAAGTAGTTGCACTTCTCTACACTTGGGAGGCTAACTCGGCTACAGTCATCAGGAGTTCGGTGGGACTCGCCTCAACAGCACAGAAAGACCGTCCGATGACAGAGCACGGCCCCCCAACACCACCGCCGGAAGCCGTCCTTGTCCGGCGCGCCCGTCTCGCCCGCGGACTGAGCACCGCGCAGGCCGCCAGCCAGGCAACCACCCGACTGGGCGCCTCCCGCTGGGGACAGATCGAGCGCGGCTACAAAAACCCGGGCGAACCCCTCCGCGCCCCGGCCGACACCCTCGCCCACATGGCCCACATCGTCGGCCTCACCCCCGACCGCCTGGAGGAGGCCGGCCGCGACGACGCCGCCGACATCCTGCGCGAGATCCTGCGCCAGCAGCCGGCGCCACCGCCCTACGCGAATCTGACAGACCCCCACGAACGGGTACTGTGGGAGATGGCGCTCCCCGAAGACGTCCGCCGCGACCTGATCGACGCCCTGCGCGCCAGCAAACGGCAGCGAGAATTGCCACACAGGCAAGGGAACTGACGCCCCCTAACCCCGTTTCAAACCGAAGGGTGTACGCCACACGCGTACCCAGAGTAAGGTCCTGACCACGGTGAAGATTCAGCCACCGCCGCTTTGTTGCGACGTGAACGCCGCGCGCAGGAGGGCGTCATGAGGGAACTGGAGCGACGCATCAAACGCCTGGGCGACCAACTGGACGCCATCGCCCTGGCGGTTGAGGGCATCGAGAACGAAGACCGCCCCGACCAACGGGCCCGCTGGCTGCACGCCGTGAAGATAGCCGTCGACCAGGCCCAACAGGAACAGCAGGCTCTCAGCGAGGAAGAGCGCAAGCGCCCCCACCTGCGCATCCTGCCCGGCGGACTCGCCAGCGCCTTCGTCGGAGTGGCCGCCATCCCGCGCCTCGCCCGCAGCCACGCCACCGCCGCCGCGGCCACCGCCGTCAGCGCCGCCGTCGTCGCCGCAGCCACCGGCGCCGGCCTGTACATCACCACCCGCCCACACGACGGCACACCCGAAGCACGGCCGCGGCCGACCGCCTCCTCCACCCTCCTGCCCACACCCCCGGTCACCCTCGCGCCGATGACACCCGTCCTCATCACCCCCCAGCCCCACAACGCCACGCAGGCCCACGCCGCCGCCAGCGCCAGCAACACCGCACCGCCCGGGGCGTCGGCTACCCCCTCCAGCTACACCGTCCACCTCCCGCCCGGTCACGGCGGCACGCCCCCCGGCCCGGCCGGGCCGCAAGACCACGGCGGCGGCCACGGACACGCACACAGGCCGCCCGGTGGAGGAACAGGCCACGGCGGAGGCCACCACAAACCGGGCGGCGGGGGAACCCCCTCCCCCCCTCCTCCCCCGCCGCCCACCCCCTCCCAGGGCCTGTGCGTCAACGCCCTCGTGGCCGGCGCCTGCCTATCCCTCGGGTAGCGGCCGGCGAATCAGCACCACGCTGTCCGGATCGAACCCCGGCCCCCGCCGGCCCGACTGCCTGATCACCACACGGAACAGCGACTTGACCGCAAGCGCCCGCGCGTCGATCGACTCACGCTCCCACTGCTCGCGCGATATGCCCACCATCCGCAGCAGCAGCCGACGCTGGGACGTCGTCGCCAGCTTGTCGCGCAGCTCGGCGATCTTCCGGTCATAGGCCGCCATCGTCCGCATCGCCAGCACCGGATCGATGTCCGGATCATCCGCCACCCGCTCCAGCTGCTCCGACAGCTCCAGCTTGCGCCGCTCCAGCCGCGTGATCTCCACCCCCACGCTCGGCTGATCCCCGTCCGCCACCAGCTCCCGCATCAGCCGGTCGTCGTTCAGCACCGCCAGCACGCGGCCCACCACATAGGCGTCCACGTACTCCTCCTTGCGCGAGACCTTCTTGCACTCGCCGCAGTAGTAGACCCAGAAGGGATTGCCCCGCCGGCGCGACTCCACCTTCGCCACCACCCGGCCCGGCCGGCAGATGTCGCACTCCGCCACCCGGGACAGCAGGTGCACACGAGAGCGCCCCGGGTGCGGGTACTGCTCGGCATTGCGCCGGTAGATGGCCAGGATGTCCTCCCGCATCTCCGGCGTGATGATCCCCTCCCACGCCGCCTCGTGCAGCTGCCCCTCGTGCTCGATCAGCCCGGCCAGCCGCGCCGAGGTGATCATCGGCTTGAACGACTTCTCCAGCCAGACATTGCCCTGCGTCGTCGTGCACTTCGTGTTCAGCCAGCGGATCACCCCCGCCTGCGACTGGCCGGCCAGCAGCCGCTCGGCCGCCTCCAGGGCCAGCTTCGCCTCCGCCTCGACCAGCTGGGTGGTGTCGTAGACCGGGACCTCGCTCACCTCACCGCTCTGCGGGTCGAACCTCTGCTTCGTGCCGACCTGCACCCCGAAGCCGAACGGCCGGAAACCGCCCACCGTCGACAGCCCCTTGCCCACCCGCGCCACATGGCCGCGCTTCACACGGCGCGAGGTGTTGTCCGACTCCCGGCACGCCTGGGCCACCTCGATCCGCAGGATGAACCGGTCATCCGGGTTGTCCAGGTCCCTGATCCCCGACACCGACGCGATCCGGATCCCGCGGCGCTCCGCGGCGGCGATCAGCTTCTCCAGGTCGTAGGGCTGCCGCATCAACCGGTCGCCGTGGTAGGTCAGGATCGCGTTGACCTCGCCGGCCTCGATCGCCTCCAGCAGCGCATCCCAGCCCTTGCGCTTGCGGTCTCGCCTCCAGGCCGACTTCGAGTTGTCCTTGAAGACATGGGACTCCGACACGCCCCAGCCCAGCCGCTCGGCCAGCGCCCGGCAGTCGCCCTCCTGGCGGTCCACCTTCTCCTCGGACCCGTCCGGCGCGTACGACAGACGGCAGTACAGTGCTGCCACGACAGGGGGCGAGAGGATATCGGCCATGGCAAGGAAGTGTATCCGTGACAGCCCGGGGGACAGTACCCTGACGTGGGGGCGTGACACGGACGAGCACAACGCCGCGGAGCAGTTGAAGGTGTTCTGGGAGGCGGGCGGGACCCTCGTCGACACGGCGGATGTGTACGGGGACGGGGAGGCCGAGTATCTGCTCGGACGGCTGATGGACGGTCTGGTGCCGCGCCGGGACCTGGTCATATCGACGAAGGCGGGGAGCGTGCCCGACCCCGACCGTCGCTTCGACGGCTCACGCGGCCATCTGCTCGCCGCGCTGGACGACTCCCTCGCCCGCCTCGGCACGGACCATGTCGACCTGTGGCACCTTCACGCCTTCGACCCCCACACCCCCCTGGAGGAGACCCTTCAGGCGCTCGACCTGGCGGTCAGCAGCGGCCGGGCGCGGTACGCGGGCGTGTCCAACTTCTGTGGCTGGCAGCTCGCGAAGGCGGCGACCTGGCAGCTCGCGGCGCCGGGTGTCCGGACCCGGATCGCCAGCACCCAGATGGAGTACTCGCTGCTCCAGCGGGGCGTGGAGCGCGAGGTGCTGCCCGCCGCGCTGGACCTGGGGGTCGGGCTGCTGCCGTCCTCTCCCCTGGGCCGGGGCGTTCTCACCGGCAAGTACCGCAACGCGACGCCGTCCGACTCGCGCGGGGCGTCGGAGCATCTGGCCCCGTTCGTCGCGCCCTATCTCGACGAGACGGCGAGCAGCATCGTGGACGCGGTGCAGACGGCCGCCGACGGGCTCGCCACTACGCCGCTCCAGGTGGCGCTGGCATGGGTGCGCGACCGGCCGGGAGTGGCCGCGCCGATCGTCGGTGCCCGCAACGCACAGCAGCTCGCGGCGGCGTTGTCAGTGGAGACGCTTAGTCTTCCTGACGAGATCTGCCGGGCGCTGGACGATGTGTCGGCCCCGGTGCACCGCTATCCCGATCACGACTGGAGCACGCTGTGAGCACGGACCCGGAAACCACGGAGACGGCCTCCCATCCGGGGGAACCGGCCGACGAGGCCGGGACCGCGACAGGCCGGGAGGGGGCGGGCCGGGACGGGACGGCACGGACCCCGGGCGACGCGGAGGTGGCCGAGGGGCCCGAACCGGGGCCAGCGGAGGCGGCCGAGGGGCCGGAACCGGGGCCCGCAGAGGGCTCCGGAGAGGAGGCTGACGGCGGTGCGGCCGACGCGGGTGACGGCGAGGACGCGACGGCTCGGATGTCGGAGGCCGAGGCCGAGCTGGCCGCTCAGCGGGTGGAGCGGGAGCGGATCGAGCGGCGGAGGGCGGAGAAGAAGGGGCCGATCGAGGCCGGCGGGAAGCTGAGCGGAAAGGCCGCCGATCTGCTCGCGGCCGTGCGGGCCGTGGAGAGCGGCGCGAAGCCGGTGCCGAGCGCCTTCAGCGAGCCGGCGCCCGCCCCGCGCCGGCCCGCCCCCGAGCCCGTGCGGCGCACCCAGTCCGCACCGCCCCCGGTGGCCACTGCCGTCCCCGCCGCGCAAAGCGTCGCGGCCGTGGGCGCCGTGCTGGCCGAGGGGGGCGCCCCCGAAGCCCTGGCCCCCCAGGCCGCCGCGGCCCTCGGCGACGGCGCGGACGCGCGTCTGCGTGCGGACCCCTGGCTGCTGCTGCGCGTCCCCGGGGTGCGGCCCGACCAGGCGGACGGATTCGCCCGGGCCCTGCTCGGCGCCGAGTGCCGGCCGGACGACGAGCGGCGGGCGCGCGCGGTGACGGTCTGGCTGCTGGAGCAGGCGGCCGTGGCCGGGCACACGGCGCTGGAGGTCCCCGCGCTTCAGGCCGCGCTCGCGCAGCGCTCGGTGCCGGACCCGGAGGCGGCCGTGCGGAGCACGATCGCCGAGGGTGAGGCCCTCGTCTTCCAGGACGCCCTGGAGACGCAGTCCCCGAGCGGCGGCGAGAGCGACGAGGACGGCGAGGACCGCCCGGTTCGTGCCCTGATCGGCCTGGAGCGGTATGCGCTGGCGGAGGAGAGCCTCGCCGATGGACTGGCCCGGCTGGTCGACTCCGTGCCGAAGGAGGGCGGCGGTGCGGCGGAGGACTGGGAGCGGGCGGCCCACTCGGCGCGCGGCTCGGCGGCGGAGCTGATCCGCGCGGTGGCGGGCCATGGACTGGTGGTCCACACCGGCGGTGAGGCGTCCCGGGCCGAGCCGGCCATGCTGCTGCGGGAGGCGCGCCGGCTCGGGGTGCGCGCCTGGGCCGCCACCCACAGCCCGGCCGGACGGGAGGCGCTCGCCGCGCTGGTCGTGGGGCTCGCCCCGGCCGGCGCACCCGGGGAGCGGGCGGACGCGGCGCTCGCCACGGTGGCGGGCCTGCTGTCCGGCGCCGAGGGCCCCGGACGGGACGCGGACGGCGCGCTGGACCTCGACCTGCTCATCGTGCTGGACGCGCCCCAGCTGGATGTCGAGACGGCGGCGTTGCTCATCGAGTCACTGCCCGACGGAGGCCGCCTGGTGCTGAGCGGCGACCCGGGGGTGCTGTGGTCGGCCGGTCCCGGACGTGTGTTCGCCGATCTGCTGTCCGCCCGGGTGTGCCCGCAGATCGCCTCGCGCACCCCCGATCCCGGGCCGCTCGGCGAGTTGGTCTCCTCGATCGGCGCCGGCGAGCTGCCGCAGGTCGACGCGCCCGGCAAGGAGGTGGTGATCGTGCCGGTGCGGGACGCGGGAGAGGCTGTGCACCGGACCGTGCAGCTGGTCGCGGACTCGGTGCCGCGCGCGATCGGCGTCCCCTCCGACGAGACACAGGTGATCACGCCGGGGCACGGCGGCGCGGCGGGTACGCGTGCGCTGAACGCGGCGCTCAAGGAGCGGCTGAACCCCGGCCCCGGCCGCTTCGGCGGCTTCGACCCGGGGGACAGAATCGTCTTCTCCCCCGCCCAGGGCCGTGCGCTCATGGGCCGCGTGGTGACGGCGGATGCGGAGGGGCTGCACCTGGAGTGCGCGGGCGCCACCGTGCTGGTGCCCAGGGAGCGGGTCGAGCAGTCCGTGCGGCACGGCTGGGCGCTGACCGCGCACCAGGCGGTGGGGCAGCGCTGGCCCGCGGTGGTCGTGGTGCTGCCCGGCGATGCCGCAGGGACCCTGAGCCGGCCCTGGGTGTACACGGCCTTCGGCCGGGCGGTCCGCCATCTGTCCGTGGTGCACGGAGTGGAGCAGGCCCTGCCGAGGGCCGTGGCCGAGATCCCGGCCAAGCCGCGGACCACCCGCCTGCCCGCGCTGCTACGGCCTCAGGTGCCGACGAGCGAGGGGTGAAGGGCCGAGGGCGGAGGGTGAAGGCGGAGGGGTGAGGGCGGAGGGGGACCGGCGAGGGCTGAGGGAAGGCCGGGTGGCGGCGCCGAAGGTCCTCGGGCCGCATGGCGCCGCCACCCCCACCCGTGTCCTCCTGTCCGATGCGTGCGCCGGGACGGCCCCACGCACGCATCGGCCTAGCGTTCGGCGTCGAGTGGCTCCAGGTCCTCGTCGTCGTCCAATGCGCCGGGCAGATCGGGATCAAGTCCGAGGTGCTCCTCGTCCTCCTCCGACTCGTCGTCGAAGACCGCGCTGACATCGAACCGGCAGACGACCTGCTGCGGGTCGATCTGCTCGAACGGCGCCTCCAGCCACTCCCCCGGCTCGGCCGGTTCGTCGGCGGCCGTCACCCACAGGGTGGAGTCGCCCTCCTCCAGGCCGAACTCCTTGTGCCGGGAGGCGATCTCGTCCGGTTCGAACTCCCCGAAGAGCACACCCAGTGCGCCATGGACGGTGCCGGCCGACGACTCCAGCGGGCCGTCCTCGTCCGCCTCCTCCACGCGCCGGGCCTGCGCCAGCAGCCGCTGCGGCTCCGCCACCGCGTAGTCCCGGCGGATCAGCACGCTCAGCGCGTTCGGTTCCTCGGGGCCCGCGTACGGCGGAAGTGCGTCTTCCGCACCGGGGATCTCGAAAGGGGTGACCTCGTCGTAGCGGTCGTAGAGGAGTTCGTCGTACTCCTCGGCCGCGGCGGCCAGGTCGTTGAACGCCTCGTAGACAGCCGGGTCATCCTCACCCGTCCTGCGCTCGACCGCGGCCAGGTGGCGGTCGAGTGCGGTCTTGACCGCCTCGGCGGCGGCGCGTACCTCGGCAGCGGTGGGCTGCGCAGCATCAGACATAGTGCAGACGCTATCCGTACCAGGCCCCAGCCCGCACAATAGATGCGATGCCGGAATACGAATTTGTCGACGTGTACGTACCTCGCGGGGTGTCCCGCAAGGACGCCACACGCCTGCTGACGGACCATGCCGAGTACGGACACTGGGAGCTGGACCGCCTGAGCCTGCTGCGGGACGGCAGCCGCAAGGTGCGGTTGCGCCGGCGGATCATCCGCCAGGTGCGCGCCACGTGGTGAGGTGAAGGCGGCTGAAACGGATCGGGCCCCGCGTCTGCGGGGCCCGATCCGTTTCAGGGCCGCCCGCGGGGGAGAAGGCGGCGGTTCGGTGCACTGTGTACCGCCCCGCTGACCGCGGGCCATGCCCGGTCGCTCCTTGTGCACGCGCACTGACGGTGCGCGCTCCCCCTGTTGGCCGGCGGTGTCCTCGCCTGCCTCCGGGCCGCCGCGCCCGGCTCGTGGACGGTGCCTTACGCCCTCGCGCGCGCCCTGCGGTAGAGCAGCGCGCCGCCGAGCAGGGCACCCGCGCTCGCCGGAGCCAGCGCACCGAGGGGCAGGTCACTGCCTGTGTGGGCGAGCTGAGCGCCCCCCGCGGCGTGGGTGAGGGACACCGACCCGCCGGAGTGGGAGACGTTCTGTGAGCCGCCGCCCGGCTGCTGGGGCATGCCGGGATGGCTGGGGTTGCTCGGCTGACTCGGGTAACCCGGGTGGCTCGGCTGTCCGGGGTGGCCCGGGTGACAAGGGTGGCCGGGGTGTCCTGGGTGGCCGGGGTGGCCGGGCGTGCTGCCGCCACCACCGGGAGGCTGGTGGCCGCCGCCGGGCGGGGTCGTCGGGTGGCCGCCGCCGGTGTTGTCGCAGTGGTTGCCCAACGCGCCGTTGCCGACTCCGACGACGTTCACGCTGTTGCCGCAGACGTTGACGGGCACGTCCACCGGCACCTGGACGGTGTTGCCGGAGCCGACGCCGGGTGAACCACCGGTGTGACCACCGGCGTGTGAGCCGCCACCGGTGTGCGCGCCGCCGGTGTTGGCGCACGCGTTGCCCGCCGCCGGGTTGAGCAGCCCGATGACGTTCACGGTGTTGCCGCAGACGTTCACCGGGACGTGCACGGGCACCTGCACGGTGTTGCCGGACAGCACGCCGGGCGAGCCCGCGGCCGATCCGTACGCACCCGAGTCGGCGTGCGCGTAGCCGCCGGTGACGGCGATGACGCCGGTGGCCGCCGCCACGGTCATCAGGCCCTTGCGGGTGACCTGTCGCATTGCTGAATTCCCTGCCTTCGAGCTAGTCGTGAACCTTCTGGAGCGCGCCCGCCCGGACGAGCGGGAACGCGGAGGAACCGGCCGGCCCCGGAGCACATGGCACGCACTCCGGGGCCGACGGGCGCAGCCCCTCGTGGGGTGAGGCCCCTCACGGGGTGAGGCACAACGTCACTTGTTGATGCAGGTGTTGCCGAAGGCGGGGTTCAGCAGCCCGATCACCGAGATCGTGTTGCCGCAGACGTTCACCGGGACGTGCACCGGAACCTGGATGACGTTGCCGGACACAACGCCCGGGGAGTGCACAGCGGCACCCTGGGCACCCGCGTCGGCGGCAGCCAGACCCGCGCTCGCGAGAACCAGACCACCGGTGGCGGCCGCAGCAGCGACGACCTTCTTGATCATTCTTCCTCCTTGTTGGCAAAAGCGATCCAAGCCTCGGACCGCACCCCATGTAACGAGGAGGGAGTAATGGAGCTACGAGCTTATGGTCGCATTCACCCGTCCCGGTCGGCCCCCGTACACGCTGGCGATTACTGCAGTCTCGTTTCAGCACGCAAACCGGGACGGAATCAAGGGAGTTGGGGCGGTTTCAGCACGCGTCGATGAACCGGTCCAGCACCCGCACACCGAACTTCAGGGCGTCCACCGGGACCCGCTCGTCGACACCGTGGAACATGCCCGCGAAGTCCAGCTCCGGCGGCAGCTTCAGGGGCGCGAAGCCGAAGCCTCGGATGCCCAGTTCGTCGAAGGACTTGGCGTCCGTCCCGCCGGAGAGCATGTACGGGATCGCCTTCGCCCCCGGGTCCTCGGCCTGGAGAGCGGACTGCATCGCGTCCACGAGCGCCCCGTCGAAGGTCGTCTCGACGGCCTTGTCGGAGTGCACGTCCTCGCGCCGCACCTTCGGCCCGAGGATCCGGTCGAGGTCGGCGAGGAACTCCTCCTCGAAGCCGGGCAGGAAGCGCCCGTCGACATGGGCCGTGGCCTCGCCCGGGATGACGTTCACCTTGTAACCGGCGTGCAGTTGCGTGGGGTTGGCCGTGTTGCTCAGGGTGGCGCCGATGAGCTTGGCGATGCCCCCGAGCCTGGCGAGGGTCGACTCCATGTCCTCCGGGTCGAGTTCGGTGCCGAGGGCGTCGCCGAGTTCGTCGAGGAAGGCCCGGGTGGTCTTGGTGACCCGCACCGGGAACGTGTGCCGTCCGAGCCGCGCGACCGCCTCGGAGAGCTCGGTGATCGCGTTGTCCCGGTGGATCATCGACCCGTGCCCGGCCGTGCCGGCCACGGTCAGCTTCATCCAGTGCATGCCCTTCTCGGCCGTCTGGATCAGATACAGCCGCCGCTGCTCGTTCACGGTGAACGAGAACCCGCCCACCTCGCTGATCGCCTCGGTCACCCCTTCGAAGAGGCCGGGGTGGTGGTCGACGAGGTACCGGGCGCCGTAGGTGCCGCCGGCCTCCTCGTCCGCCAGGAAGGCGAGGACGATGTCGCGCGGCGGCCTACGCCCGCTGCGCAGCCGGTCCCGGACGACCGCCAGGGTCATGGCGTCCATGTCCTTCATGTCGACGGCGCCGCGTCCCCACACGCATCCGTCGGCGATCTCGCCGGAGAACGGATCGTGCGTCCAGTCCTGCGCATTGGCCGGTACGACGTCGGTGTGGCCGTGGATCAGCAGCGCGGGCCGCGAGGGATCCTCGCCCTCGATCCGGGCCACCGTGGAGGCGCGGCCCTTGTGCGACTCGAAGATCTGCGGTTCCAGCCCCACCTCGGCCAGCTTCTCGGCGACGTACTCGGCGGCCTTGCGCTCGCCGGGGCCGGAGTGGTCGCCGTAGTTGCTGGTGTCGATCCGGATCAGCTCACGACAGAGGTCCACGACCTCGTCCTCGCCGGTGACGCTCCTGGCCGTGCCCGTATCGGTCACGCTGCTTCCTCCCGCTGTCACTGCACTGCTGCTGGTTCCCTCATCCTCTCTCCGACCCCCGCCGCGCCCCAAGGCACTGCCCGGTCCGTCACGCACCGTTCACGCCGGGACGGGGTGTGATCGAACGCCGCCGAAAGCCTGGTAATGTTTCCTCCGTCGCCGCGAGGGAAACCCCGCACGACAGACACCTTGTCCGGGTGGCGGAATGGCAGACGCGCTAGCTTGAGGTGCTAGTGCCCTTTATCGGGCGTGGGGGTTCAAGTCCCCCCTCGGACACATGGAGCAGCGGGGGGGGGGGGGGGGGGGCCCCCCCCCCGGGGGGGGGGGGGGGGGCCGGGGGGGCCCCCGGGGCCCCCG